>CBFIIM010000079.1:0-6302 GCA_965662395.1 Spiribacter sp.
GGTGCGTGGGACACCCTTTAGCTCACGTAGCAGGTAGTTATCAACGCGCTGACCTGCCAGCTCGGCAGGGACGGTTTGCATCTTGACTTGACTCAATGCGCAGGTACCCGAGTAGTGGTGCAGAGTGCCTATAAGACTGCCACAAAGCTGAAGGTAACAGGAGATGATTGCCGCACATCTTTTGGACGAAAAGCCGGCAACTTGCTATAGTGGCCAGCGACTTGGATGAGATTGGGTCTGGCGCAAATGGCGCCCCGCTCAGCAAGTGCAGAAGAATGCTTAAAGGCACTCCGGCATCAGTAGCCGGGGGCCAACGATAAAATACAACCTGACAACGCGCCTGCCTTGGCGCCCGCAAATGGATAGCCAATGTCGGCTCTCTTGATCCTTCGAAACAGTTGCTTATCGGAATCTCTCTTACGAGAGGGGCTGCCGTTGACGCTCGTCTGCCAGACATGGCACAGCGCCGGCCAACTGTGCGTGCGGAGGTCTGCTGTGGGCAGTCGCCGGAGAATCACCTCGCATGAAAAGAATGCTCGTCAATGCAACCCAGCCAGAGGAGCTGCGCGTTGCACTGGTCGATGGCCAGTCACTTTACGACCTCGATATTGAGACCCCCGCTAGAGAACGCAAAAAAGCCAATATCTACAAAGGGAAAATCACCCGCGTCGAGCCCAGCCTCGAGGCGGCGTTTGTGCAGTACGGTTCAGAGCGCCACGGATTCCTTCCGTTTAAAGAAATCGCGCGCGAATACTTCCAAGGCGATGACATCGATCCGGCCAAGGCCTCCATTGCGGATGTCATTAAAGAAGGCCAGGAAGTGGTCATCCAAGTCGAAAAGGAAGAGCGTGGCAACAAAGGCGCGGCGCTGACCACCTTTATTAGTCTGGCCGGCCGGTACTTGGTGCTGATGCCGAACAACCCCCGGGCCGGCGGTGTCTCCCGTCGGATCGAGGGTCCGGAGCGCAACGAAATTCGGGATGCACTAAAGTCACTCGACATCCCTGAGGGAATGGGCTTGATCGTGCGCACCGCCGGTGTGGGCCGTAGTGCCGAGGAGCTGCAGTGGGATCTCGATTACCTGCAGAATCTCTGGAGTGCGGTACAAACTGCCGGTGAAAACCGCAACGCGCCGTTTCTGATCTATCAAGAAAGCAACGTCATTATCCGGGCACTGCGGGATTACCTGCGCGCCGATATCGGCGAGATCTTAATTGACGATCGTGACGTGTTCGAGCGTGCGCGCGAGTTTGTTGAGCAGGTGATGCCCCACAACCTGCAGAAGCTAAAATTCTACGATGATCGGGTGCCGCTATTCAGTCGCTATCAGATTGAAAGCCAAATCGAGTCGGCCTTTCAGCGCGAGGTTCGGCTGCCTAGTGGTGGTGTGATCGTAATTGATCATACCGAGGCGCTGATTTCGATCGATATCAACTCAGCCCGGGCCACCAAAGGCGCGGATATCGAGGAAACGGCCCTTAAGACCAACCTTGAGGCCGCCGATGAGATCGCCCGACAACTGCGACTACGCGACCTGGGTGGTCTGATTGTCATTGATTTCATTGATATGGGCCCCAACCGCAATCAGCGCGAAGTCGAAAACCGACTGCGCGATGCAGTAAAGATGGACCGGGCGCGTGTGCAACTAGGTCGTATCTCACGTTTTGGACTGCTGGAGATGTCCCGGCAGCGTCTGCGCTCCTCTCTCGGGGAATCCTCGCTGGAGGTTTGCGGTCGTTGTAGCGGGCAGGGAACCATTCGCAGCGTTGAGTCACTGGCGCTGTCTGTCCTCAGGATTCTTGAAGAAGAAGCGATGAAGGACAAGACCGGTAAGGTGCTGGCACAGCTTCCGGTTGATGTAGCCACGTTCTTGCTCAATGAGAAACGCGCTATTTTGGCCACTATTGAAGAGCGCAACGGGATTGAAATCATTCTGATCCCCAACCGCAATCTCGAGACCCCGCACTACGAGCTTCAGCGCGTTCGCTCGGATGAGGCACTTGAGGCAGAGAACAGTTATCAAATGGCTGCCGAGCCCACTGAACCCAGTGTTGCTGAAAGCCTGCTAACCGCTGAGCGTCCCCGTGCCGAGAAGCCGGCGGTCAGTGGTGTGGCTCCAGCCACTCCAGCTCCGACCCCTACCCCGCGTCGGCGCACTGAACCGGCGAGAGCCGAAGCCGAAGTGGCTGAAAATCAGGGGCCAGGTTTGATCGGTTGGCTTAAACGCTTGGTAACGGGAGCTGAGACGGCCTCAGACAGCGACAAGTCCTCAGGATCAAAGTCATCCGGCTCGGGCGATCAGGAGCAATCTTCAGAACAAAGCAGCGGTAGTGGTAATCGCCGCCGACGTGGCTCCGGCAGTAGTCGCGGCGGCAGTCGAAATGGATCATCACGTCGTGGACGTGGCTCGTCAGCTAGTACTTCGGCGGCTTCCGATAAACCAGAAGCAGAAACAGACAACAAAGCCCCGGCTGAAAAGAAACCGACGAGCCAGGCAGCTCGCGATAACAACACCGAGAATGCTGCCGATGATACGGCAACCCATTCTCCGGCACCTTCAGCTGACGGTGAGTCAGGTGATGGCAACAACAGCAGCGGCTCCGGGCGCAGTCGCCGAGGCCGCCGTGGTGGCCGTCGCCGCCGCCGTCCCGCGGGTGAACAGGCTGCTGGCGAGAGCGCTACGGATCAGGCCAGTGATCAGGTCACTGATCAAAGCGCAGACCGAAGTAGCGATCAGGCCGCTCAGGCGGTAAGTGATTCAGCCGAACAGGATGACGCGTCCGCCGAGGCGCAGAAGGCACCAGCCAAACGGCGTACCTCTGCCCGCAAACCGGCCGCTAAGGCACCTGAGGGTCTTAAAGCCAACGATCCACGGCGCTGGCAAGGACGGCCGCGGCTAGACGCTGAGACGGCCGAGCCTATCAAGGCTGAGCAGCCTGAGGATAAGGGCGATAAAGCTGAGGCCGAGAAGCCTAAGGCCGAGAAGCCTAAGGCCGAGAAAGCTAAGACCCCGAGGCCTAGGACCCGAAAGCCCAGGACACCCAAGGCTGAGCCTATCGAGGCCGCGGACTCTGCAGTCGAGCCGACTGAGGACACGCAGCCCAAGGACGATCCGAGTTCAGAGGCGAAAACCGAGGACTAATCGGGCTATGAAGTGCCACGTTGGCGTGCAGCCAACGTGGCCTCGGCGACCATCAAATCAGCTGCGGTGTCGATACCTGGCCCGGCAGATGTCTCTGCACGGGCTACCTGTATGACTTCGCCAGCATCCAGAATGCGCAGCTGCTCAAGTTGCTCAAGCGACTCCAACTGACTGGCCGGCAGGCTGCTATAACGGCGCAGAAACCCCGCACGGTAGGCGTACAGACCCAAGTGGCGCTGTGCCGTGGCCAGTTGTACGTCTCCCCGGCCCTCCCGATCCCAAGGGATGGGGGCTCGGCTAAAATAAAGTGCTTGGCCCAGATGATTGGCAACCAGCTTGACGATATGCGGGTCATGTAATTCATCGATGTCCGCAAGCGGTGTTGCCAAGGTAGCCACGGCGGCTTTGGGACTCTGCCCCAACACACGGGCCACCTGGGCCAGTAGCACTGGGGGCATCAAAGGTTCATCGCCCTGTAGGTTGACGATAATCTCGCTGTCCGCCAACTCTTCTTTACCGACCACTTCGGCGATTCGATCAGTGCCGCTGCGATGAGTCTCGGCGGTCATGCAGACCTCAGCGCCCAGAGCGTGTGCGCATTCGGCAATCTGAGCATGATCGGTGGCAATAATGACGCGTTGGGCACCGCTTTGGATTGCGGCCTCCCAGACATGTTCGATGACAGGTCGCCCGCCGAGTAAAAGCAGCGGTTTGCCGGGTAATCGACTGGCGCCGAATCGCGCTGGAATAATGACAGTAAAGTCGATCATTGCGATGGGCTCCTCGCTAAATGGCGCGTGCAGGCGGTGTTAATCATCTGATCTAGCGCTCGGGCTGTACATTCGTCCGGTTGTGCATCAACCGGCAGCACCCAGCTGTTCTCCGGGGCCAGCATTTGGCATTTCACCGCGTCTTTCTCGGTCATTACGACAGCCAGAGAATCGGCAAAATCGAATTCATCACCCTGATAATCATGATGATCTCCCAAGGCATGGGGGATAACCGGGTATCCAAGCTGTTTGAGTGTGCCAAAGAACCGCTCAGGCCGGCCAATTCCGGCAACGGCATGGACACACTCGCCGGGCTGAGGGGGGCTGCCCTCGGCTTTTAAAGCCTCCAGCGCGCCGGGGACCAGGGTAAAACTGCCCTGTGCCGTTGGCATCCGGCCCCCTTGCGCCAAAACCAAATCGACGGCCTCCAGGCGCTCAATGGGTTCACGCAAAGGCCCTGCGGGCAGGCACCAAGCGTTACCGTGCTGGCGCTCGACATCAATAACGGCAATCTCTACATCCCGGCCAAGGCGATAATGCTGCAGCCCGTCATCACTGATCACCAAGTCGACTGATGAATGATCCAGCAGCTGCTCGGCGGCCTTCACCCGATCGCGACCCACCCATACCGGCGCCTTTGTTCTTCGGGCGATGAGCACCGCCTCATCACCCACCTGTCTGGGATCACTCTCTGGGGTGACGGCCATTTCACCGCGCGCCGACCCGCCATAGCCTCGCAGCACGACACCTGGCTGATAGCCCAATGCGCGGGCGCGCTGCACCATGTGAATCACCAGTGGTGTCTTGCCGGTCCCCCCAACACTTAAATTACCAATCACCAGAACCGGAGCGGCAATGTGAATCACTGTGCGTCGCCCTTGACGATAATCGCGCCGGCGGTTTCGCATCAGTTGTGCATAAACTATGGCGAGTGGCCAGAGCGCCCGAGCCCTTAGCCCGCGTTGAAGCCAGAAGGACGGAAAGGATCTAGTCGCCATCCGCGGTTGAATCGCTTTGATGAAACTGCAGCTGATGTAGGGCGGCATAGGTCCCTTGACGGGCTAACAAGGCTTGATGTGTGCCCTGCTCCACTATCTGGCCCTCGTTCAGCACCAGAATCCGATCAGCCCGCTCAATAGTGGATAACCGATGCGCAATCACCAGCGTCGTGCGCCCTTCCATCAATCGGTAAAGCGCTGACTGAATATGCTGTTCTGATTCAGAGTCTAGGGCCGATGTCGCCTCATCAAGAATCAGCACGGGAGCGTCTTTTAACAAAGCCCGTGCAATGGCCAATCGCTGGCGTTGTCCGCCGGAGAGCAACACCCCGTTCTCCCCAATGGGGGTTTCAAAACCCTGGGGCAATGCTTCAATAAACTCACGCGCATTAGCCGCCTCAGCGGCTTCGATAATCGCACTCATTGAGGGCAACGGATCTTGGCCGTAGGCAATGTTCTCAGCAACGCTTGCGTTAAACAGAACCACTTGTTGGCCGACTAATGCGATTTGCCGGCGCAGCGCAGTCAATCGGTAGTTGGCCAGTGGTGTGTCATCTAAGCGTATGACACCGCTGCTCGGGTCATAAAAGCGTGGCAGCAGGTTAACCAGCGTGCTCTTGCCGCTGCCGGAGCGCCCAACTATGGCAACGGTCTCGCCGGCGGTAATATCTAAGTCAATCTGGTGGAGTACTTCGCCACCATGGCGGGCGTAACCAAAGCTGACCCGGTCAAACTGAATTCGACCGCTAGTGCGGCCCGGATCATAGGTGCCTTCGTCAATTTCGGCAGGCTCGTCAATAATCTCAAAAATACTCTCACCGGCAGCAATGCCGCGCTGAATCTCGGCATGCACCCGAGTCAGGCGCTTAAGCGGCTGGAGCAGCAACAGCATGGCGGTAATAAACGAAACAAACGTACCTACGGTCACACTCATCATGCTGCCTTGAAGCGTGGCCAGCCATACAACAATGGATAGCGCCAATGCCGCGCAGAATTGCACCACTGGCGTGCTCAGCGCCTGAGTGGCAGCAAATTTCATGAATTGCCGTGTGTTTTGCCGGTTAGCTTCATCAAAACGGGCGCGCTCAATGTCCTGGGCGCCAAAGATGCGCACCTCATCGCTGCCCTCAATCGCTTCTTCAGCCACATAGGCAATACTGCCGACAGAATGCTGAATTTTGTGGCTCAGGCGCCGGAAACGCTTACTGACGTAAAGCACCACGGCAATCACCACCGGGCCTAGGAGCAAAAAGATCAGCGTCAGCTGCCAACTGAGCCAAGCCATATACCCCAGCAGAAAGAACACCGTGGCACAGTCACGAATGATGATGACCATGGCATTGGTGCCGGCCTGAGCGACTTGCTCAACATTATAGGTTAGCCGTGAGAGCA
>CBFIIM010000080.1:0-6269 GCA_965662395.1 Spiribacter sp.
CCAATGCTCTCAGCGGTGTCACCATTTTCAAAGCCGGTGATCACATAGTTGGACAGGTCTTTTGAGAAGGCCGCTGTATCCAATGCAGTGCCGTCATATTCGCGGGATACGGCATTGGGCACAAAGGTGATCATGACATCGCGCGGATCAATGGCACCGACGGCGTTTTCTGTGGTGACGTTGTAATTAGCCCCCCCCTTGCCATCACTAATGCTGTAGTCCACAAAGATGTCTTTAACATTCCCTACCGACGGGGAGTCGTAATAGGAACTCGCCGTGACTACGTCATCGCCAAAGACCCGGCCCACCTCGACCGATGACACCGTATCGGTGGTGCCGTCGAATTTTTTAATGCTCTCTCGGGCTTTAATCAGCAGATCCGCCGGGGTAATAGTGGCTGTCCCGGTCCCTGCCGTCAGGGTGTAGTTGCTGGCATCGGCACCGGTCAACTTCAGCGGGCGTAGATCCAGCACCTTGTCAGTGCCGACATGTTTATCGGCCATCAGCGCACCGCCGCGCAGCGAGACCTGATCAACCGTGCCGCCGCCGCTGAAGATCACGCTGCTTTGCGCACTGTCGTTAATAATGGAGAGCTCACTGGCCAGGACTTCTCGACTGCCATCATAGGTGCGGCCACCCGAGACCTTGAGTACTGCCGGGTTGATGGTGTGATCGGCACTGGCCTGATCATCGGCAAAGCGGATGCGGTAGTTATCGCTGTCCGTTGAGAGCGTCAGTGCATCGGTGGACACCGTATAGGTGCCGGCGTTACGCACTGTTGTGGTGGTACTGCCGTTAAAGGCCAGATCACCGCTGATGCTAATGGTCACGCTTGTCTCATCACTCGTGCTCGGCGCCCAACCTGAGACTGTGTAGGTCGCCGGCGTATACCCCGCGCCCCCGCTGGCACCATCCAGTGCATCCGGAATAATGCTGGCCGTGTAGTCGCTAATGCTGGTGTCCGTGCCATCGTAGGTCCGCTGGGTATCCGAGAGACTCAGATTCAGCGTGAGCGCCCGCGGTGAAATGGTGCCCGATGCATCCACCTTAGTGATCTGGTAATTGGCGCCGCTATTGCCATCGTTAATGACCAGCGTGGGGGTGATCGTTTGTGTCGTCACCGCCCCTTGGCCATCCAGTACAACATTGGCCGAGGCAAATGATTGGGTCTGGCTGCTGATGCTATCGGTCCCAAAGACGGTGCCCTCAACCACCGGCGTGAGTGCCGAGTCCGATGTCCCGTCGTAGGTTTTACGATCATTCTGTGCGCGCACCGTCAGTGGGGCAGCAGTAATCGTCACTGTACCTGCAGTAGTGGCATTGTCACCGGCACCGGCCAGATCGGTGCCATCTAGCGCTAAAACATAGTTACCCGCATCATCCCCGGCGAGCGCCAGGGTACTCTGGCTGAGCGCCTTATTATTGCCGACATGTTGATCGGCCATGGCCGCCGCGCCGGTTAACGACACACGATCACCCGAAATCAGGTTTTCAAAATCCAGGTCCGCTGCACTGACCGTGGTGGTGGCATCGTAGCTTCGGCTGCCACTGACCAGCAGATCACGCGGGGTGATCGTAATGCGGGCATCGTTAAGTGCGTAGTTGTGGGCGTGTGTGCCGGTTAGCGTTAAATCATTGCGCACAAAAATCTTGTCGACACCGACATTTTTATCGGCCATCAGCGCCGTGCCACTGTCCAGGCTGACATCATCCGGTGTGCTATTTCGAGTGACTTTATTGGTGATCGTAACGCCGCCGGCCCCGGCCTCAACCAGCGCCGAGCCGTTGTATTCGCGGCTCAACTCAACAATGAGTGGAGTGATGGTGGCCTTAGCACCGCTCAGGGTATAGGTGACCTGCCCGCCACCCGCGTTGGTCAACGTCATGGTCGTGGAGAGATCACCTGAGAACCCAATGTCTACGCCCACATCGGCCTGGGTCAGTGTGCCATCGCCGGATACACTGACGCTGCTGCCAAACACCGCGTTATCAATATTGGCTGCATCGCTGGCGTCAATATCCGCGGTCCCGTCATAGACACGGCGGAAGATCACCGGAATATCACCACCCTCGGAATCCGCAAACAGATAGCGGTTACCCGATTCGGTCACATCTTCGGGCGCATAGTTGGCAAAGGTCTTGCCCCAAAGCGGGGTATGACCACTGTCTAGGCTGCCGAATACGTTACCCGCTAAGCCCTTGGAGTAGACCAGCCAGCGCTTGGTGCCCCCTACCGTCATCGCAGAAGGGCCGATCATATTGCGATAGTCGCCGGTGGCCGACAGGGCTAAATCACTGGCGGTATTCACGGTCGCGTTTAATTCAAGCGCACTCTCGCTACCCGCGCTCTGAATACTGACCCAGCCATCCAAATTGGTGGTGGTGACCCCAGAGGTAAAGCCCACCTCACCAATTTCTAGATCGCTTTGTGTCAGAACATCCAGCGTGCCGGTATTGGCGGCAAGGCGTGTGAAATCATTACCTTTGTGAGTCAGCGTGAAATCACCGCCAGTGCCCAGCAGCTCAAGGCCATAAAAGCCGGTGATGGCAGCGCTTTGCGTAACGGCGCCCTGAGTCTGAATCGTCAGCCGCGGGCGATTCGTCGCCCCGGCGCTATCATCATTGGTCAGCGGCGAGGCAATCTTTATATCGCCGCTACCCTGCAGCAGTTTCAGGCTATCGGGCTGGGCAAAAGTGCTATTGACCGTCAGCCCGCCGGTGCCATCCGCACGCCCGACAATAATTTGGCTAAATCCCGCGTTATAGCGGTTGGCATTATCAAAATCACTGGCATAGAGAATGCTGTTAAAGCCGCTGGTACCCAGTCCAATACTATTGGCCGGATTGTTGGGTCGCAGTGCTAGCTCACCACGGCCACGCACCGTGGCATCCATATACCTGAGATCGTCAGCCTCCAACGTGATCCGGCCGGTGGTACCGGCATTGTAGAGATCGTCGCCAGTCGTGCTGGCGTTGCCATCATCCCAAAAACCAATTTGTGCACCTGGGCGAGCAAAAAAGCGTCGGGTGTAGCTGTTATCGTAGCCGGTTTGCGTATCAATGCTCAGGGTAATGTCACCACTGCGCGAGAAGATCCGCTGGTTCTCCAGCATGTAGATGCCGTAGCTCCAGTAGGTGGTTGGAATGGCCTCCAAACGGATGGCACCGGCCTCTGTAGCGATGTGCAAATCGGTATCAAATGTACCGCCATAGCTACGATCGTAGTTGTATTCATAGCGCGCACCTAACGATATGGCACCGGCCAGAGCATTCCAGTTGCGATCTGAGAAATGACTGTAACCGCCACCCTGTCCAACCAAGGTGATCGTGCCTGCCCCGCCGGTGGTAATGCGCACCGGCTGATTGCTGACCAACGAAATACCCGGCTGCGCCTCACCGGTGCCGGCGGTATTCCGGCCCTCTAAATGGATATCGCCGGTTTGGGAGGTGATGTGCAAGTCGTCTCTTTCATAGACACGAATACCTTGGGAGTAGTCAAAGTCATCATTACCGGCGACGTCTGTTTCGCCGTAGAGGGTGATATCCCCATGCTCGGTCTGCAGAATCGCATCCTGGAGCATCAAGCCGACGCCGCTGACATCATTGCCGGTATGCGTATTAATGGCGCGGACCAGAATCTGGCCATTACCGCTTGTCTTAAGCGTCATATCCTCGATAAAGACGGCCCCTTGAGAGACGTCATCGGAGGTTTTACCGCGGAGAATAATGCTGCCGCCGCCAGCGTCAATGGTGGAGTCACGCAGCTCGATGCCGGGGCCACTATAGGTGGTCGCAAAATTATCCTGGCTGGATCCGCCGAAGAACCGCACATCACCACCTGCTGTGGTGATGTTTTGGTTGCTATAGATCTCACCATCGTTGGTATAGCGCGGAGTGACCGTGTCATCAGCCTGGCTGTTGAAGGTGACGTTCAGCGGACCGGCGGTCGATTCAATAGCGCCATAATTGTAAATGCGGCGGTTGGCGCGCAGCGTGACGGTTGAGGCCTGATCACCACCGTCTTTTAGTACCGAGCCGTAGAGACGGCTATCGATGGCGCCGATCAGATTGATATCACCGGCACCGCCCTGTTTGATCTGGCCATACGCCGAGGCATACCCCGAGCTCAGCAGATTAGGATCACTGCCATCGCTGCCATTGGCACCGGCCACCAGCGTAATGGCCGAGCCTTGACGGTTATCGATATCGGCAACGGCCGCATTGCTGGTATAGGAAAGGATTTTAATCTCGCCGCTACCGGTGTTGGTTAGCTTGCCAACATTGACAAAGCCATAGGCGGTGGTCGCGATGGTGATGGAGCCATTCGCGGTAATCGGATGCTCGGGGTGCTCGACCGAATTCCCGGTGGGTGAGTCATAGGCATCATCGAAGAGAATGTCATCCTGAGCGGTGATGCGGACATCCCCTGCCGACTCAATGGTCAGATCAAACTTGGCCAGATCGGCGGCACTGCTGCTTGGGTCATAGTCGGCCTTGTAGATGCCATAACCATTGCGGTTGGAGGTATCACCATCGTCCTTCTCCACATGCTCAGCGCGGATCACAAGCCCACCAGTGCCTGCGCGCAGCGTCGCCGGCGTTATGTAATCGTCATCTCGCCAGCTGTTGCCTTGGTAGCGTGCGCCAAACTGCAGCACAGCCCCCTGATAACCCGCCGTTGAATGGCCAAAATAGTTGTACTCACCACCTTCGGCAAAGATCGTGAGCTTCCCATCACCCCCAGTGGCAATATGCACCGGGTCAATGCTGCTGTCGGCTTTTGCTCCGTGGGTGTCTAGCTGGATGCCCGTGAGCTGGTTGGTCACAAAGCTGATGCCCGAGCCAGCATAGCTGGCATGCGTGTTCCGACCCGTGATCGCAATATCACCGGTCTGGGAGGTCACCCGCAGCGCACCACCATACTCATACAACCGAATACCCGCAGTGTAGTAACCACTCACCGTGTCCGAGACACCCATGTCGGTCTCACCGACCAGCGTGATCGCCCCATCCTCGGTCTGGATCACCACATCATCAACCGATAACCCGGTGTAGTGGCGCGCCGTTGTGTCCTTCGTGTAGCTTTTCTCATCCAGATCACGATCACCCACCACCGTGATCGTGCCCGACCCCTCAGTGATCAGCGCCGCATCTCCCATGCGCACCGCACCCTCAGCGTTGTAGCCAAAGGCACTGCCGCGGATAACAATGTCACCACCACCAGCATCAATCGTGCCGTTGTACACTCCCGCCCCGTAGGAATACCCCCAGGCCGCATCGCTCGGGCTGCTGCCACCGTAGATCAGAACATCACCACCCAGCGTCGTGATGCTGCCGCGGGTGTAGATAAACCCATCACTGTCATCATCGGCATCGGCGTTGAACACCACATCCAACTTGCCCACCCGCGTCTCTATCCCCAGCGCATTGCTTGCTGAGTAGTTATAGATCCGGCCATTGGCCCGCAGGGTCAGGGCCGAGTCACCACCAGCGTCTTTGAGGAAAGGCTGATAAAGGCGCACCTCACCACTACTGATCAGATCCACCTCGCCCGAACCCGACTGGGTGATCCCGTACTGATACAAATAGAAATAGGCGCTACTCAGCGCACTCGGGTCACTGCCATCACTGCCAGCGGCACCGGCAATCAGGGTGATCGGCGAGCCACGCTGGTTATCAATCCCCCCCTGATAGAGGTTGCCGTAAAAGGTGCTCAGCGTGATCGGCTGGGCGCTCTGGTTAATCAGCCCGCCGAGCTCCAGATTACCCCCTGCGGCAATCTCCACCTCAATGGCACCGTTGGCGGTAATCGGGTTCTCAAAATAACCGCTCGTGAGTACATCAAGCGTGTCTTGGAAGTAAATATCATCCTGGCTCTCAATCCTCACCCCACCGGCTGAGTTGATCGTCAGGTCATACTTGGCATAGTCATCATCACTGCTGCCCGGATCGTAGTCGGCTTTGTAGATGCCATAGCCGGTAGAGTTGCTCGTACTACCATCGCTCTTGCCGGTGTAGTCAGCGCTGAGCAACACACCACCGGTGCCGGCGGTGATCTCCATGGGCGTGGCAAAGCTGGGCTGATAGCTGGTGCCCTGGTAAAGGGCGCCGATCTGAAGCGCTGCCGCTGTCGTGTAGTTAGCACTGCCCGTGTAGTGGCCATAACCCCCGCCCTCGGCAATCAGCTCAACCTTGCCCTCACCCCCGGTGCGAAGAATTACCGGGACATTCGGGTTGAGTGAATCAGACTGATCCGTCGTGCCACCGGT
>CBFIIM010000081.1:0-6245 GCA_965662395.1 Spiribacter sp.
CCCTGACGGTGATGTTAGCGTGTCTGATCTTCGTTATTCAGCCGGTCTAGGGCTTGTGTATTACTCACCCATTGGGCCGTTGACGATGAGCGTGGCGCGTCCGCTGAATGAAGAAGCGCAAGACGAAACCCAGGTCTTTCAGTTCACCATCGGAGCGTTCTTTTGATGATCCGTGCGCCATTGGCCGTGCTGCTTTTCTGTCTGCTGGGGTTCAATGCAGCCATTGCCCAGACGATGGTCGGAGACTTGCGCATCGGCTATGTCAATCCCGGGCGAGTCTCGGATGAGGCACCGCAAGCCGAAGCCGCCAGACAAAGGCTGCAGGAAGAGTTCGCCCCGCGTGATTCAGAGATTGTGGCCATGCAGGAGTCGCTGCGGGCACTGGAAGACCGCCTTGCCGAGCAGCGTATGAGCTTGAGCGTGGAGGCTGAGCAGGACCTGCAGCGCGAAATTGTGACCCAGCGTCGGCTGATTCAACGCCAGCAGGAGGCCTTTCGCGAGGATTTCAATATGCGGCGCAACGAGGCATTGGGGGACTTGCAGCAACGTATCCTGAGGGTGGTGGAGGCCTTTGCCATTGAAGAGGGGTTTGACCTGGTGGTCAGCGATGGCGTGGTGTTTGCCAGTGATGCGGTCAATATCACCGATCGGATTATCGAGCGCCTGCAACGGCAGCATGAACAACAGGCCGCCAGCCAATAAGAACGCATAACGATGAGGGGGCGGAGTGACAAAAAAGGCACGCACGCTCTTTGAGTTGGCTGAGCTTACGCAGTCAACCATTGAAGGGGACGGGGACATTCTGATTGAGCGGGTGGCAACACTCGGTGAGGCCTCTGCCGGCGCGATCAGCTTTCTCGCCAATCCGCGCTATCGACGCGAGCTGGACACCACACAGGCCAGCGCAGTGATCATCCCGACAGACCAAACCCTGACCAATGCATCGCTGGCTGTGCTTCGCAGTCATAACCCGTATTTGGCGTTTGCGCGTATCGCACGCATTCTCAATCCCCAACGAACGGCCACAGGCCGGGTCACCGAAGGGGCACATGTGGCCGCGGATGCCCACTTAGAAGAGGGCGTTGAAGTCGCCGACGGGGTGGTCATCGAATCAGGCGCCCGCATTGGTCGGGGATCGATGATCGGCGCTGGCGCGGTTATTGGTGCAGGTGTGGTGATTGGCCAGCGGGCCATCATTGAACCTAACGTCACGATTATTGCCGCGGCCCGGTTGGGCGATGATGTCCACATCCACTCCGGCGCGGTGATTGGCGGGGATGGATTTGGCTTTGCCAAAGCCGAAGATCACTGGGAAGCGGTGCCCCAGTTGGGATCGGTGATCATTGCTGATCAGGTCTCGGTGGGTGCAAATACGACCATCGATCGCGGCTCGCTAGGGGATACTCGGATCGAGCGTGGCTGCAAGATTGATAATTTGGTACAGATCGCGCACAACGTCCAGATTGGAGAGCACACGGTTATTGCAGCCTGTACGGGCATCTCTGGCAGCACACGGATTGGCCGATACTGTACGATTGCAGGCCAAGTCGGGGTGGCCGGGCATCTAGAGATTGCCGATCACACAACACTGACCGGTATGACCATGGTCACTGGCAGTATTAAAGAACCAGGCGTGTATTCATCGGGTGTGCCTGCTGCCCCCAATCGTGAATGGCGCCGTAATGCAGTGCGCTTCCGCCAGCTGGAGACGCTTGCCCGGCGTGTTGAAGCGCTGGAGAAGCAGCTGGCGGATAGAGAGGATCCGGATGAGCATTGAACAAACAACACCACAGGCACGTGGCATCGGCCTAGACGGTATTAAACGCCGCCTGCCGCATCGCTATCCATTTCTGCTGGTGGATCGGGTGGTGGACTACACCCCGGGTGAGTCGCTGGAGGCAATTAAAAACGTCACTAGCAACGAACCCTGGGTCACCGGACATTTTCCGGAAAAAGCGATTATGCCTGGCGTGCTGTTGGTTGAGGCAATGGCTCAGGCCTGCGGTTTGATGGCATTTGTCACGCGTGAGGCGGAGCCGGATGCTGAAATGCCACCGCAGGCGCCGCTATTTTATTTGGTGGGGGTTGATGATGCCCGCTTTAAACGCCCGGTCGAGCCCGGCGATACCGTTAGCCTTCATGTGACGCTCGATCGGGTCGTTCGGGGTATTTGGTTATTTTCGGCACGGGCTGAGGTGGACGGCGCCTTGGCCGCCAGTGCGGGTATTCGCTGCACCATGAGGGAAATGTGAGTCAGATCCATCCCAGCGCGGTCGTTGACCCGAATGCGACGCTCGGGCGCGATGTGCAGATCGGCCCCTATGCGGTCATCGATGCCGGTGTACAGATCGGTGATCGGTGTGTGATCGGGCCGCATGCGGTGATCCGGGGGCCGTCACGTATCGGAGCGGATACGCGGATTTTTCAGTTCGCTTCAGTCGGCGAAGTGCCGCAGGATAAAAAATTTCACGGCGAAAACAGTGAGTTGGTGATTGGTTGTCATAACACCATTCGGGAGTTCGTGACCATTAATCGGGGCACCTCCGATGGCGGTGGTGTGACACGCATCGGTGACAACAACTGGATCATGGCTTATGTGCATATCGCCCATGACTGTTTGGTGGGGGATGGCGTCGTATTTGCTAATGGCGCGTCGTTGGCCGGGCACGTGGAGGTCGGTGATTTTGCCACGTTGGGCGGATTTACCTTGATTCATCAGTTCTGTCGGCTGGGCAGTGGATGTTTTACCTCCATGGGTAGCTGCGTACGGCGCGATATTCCGCCCTGGGTGATGGTTGCCGGTGATCCTGCCGAGCCCCATGGCACCAACCGTGAGGGATTGCGCCGGCATGGTTTTGATGCCGAGGGGCAGGCCCGCATGCGATCGGTCTACCGGCTGTTATACAAACGCGGGCTGCGGTTTGAACAGGCCATAGCGGCCATCGATGAAGCCCATGGTGATGACCCTGCGGTTCAGGCATTTACGCAGTTTTTGCGTCAGTCACCCCGCGGTATTGTGCGCTAGGGTCGTTGCGCCGTGAGAATTGCTCTGGTCGCGGGCGAGCCCTCCGGTGATTATCTCGGCGCGGGACTGATTAAGGCGCTGGCCAAGCGCTATCCACAAGCCACTTTTGAGGGTATTGGCGGCCAGCACATGCAAGCGGCTGGCCTACAGTCGTTTTACCCACTTGAAGATCTCTCAGTGATGGGCGTGGTCGAAGTGGTACGGCATCTGCCAAAGCTATTACGGATTCGGCGCGCGCTGCGCCGGCGTTGGTTGCGCCAACCCCCTGATGTGTTCATTGGCGTCGACGCACCGGATTTTAACTTAGGCCTTGCCAAAGCCCTCAAGCAGCATCATGTGCCCACGGTGCAATACGTCAGCCCCACGGTTTGGGCCTGGCGGGAAGGGCGGGTAAAGGGGCTGCGCCAATCAGTGGATCGGGTGCTGTGTATTTACCCATTTGAACATGATTTTTTCTGCCAACACGCCATCGACTCGGTTTTTGTTGGCCATCCCCTCGCGGATCAGATTCCGCTTCAGACTGATCATCAGGCTGCCCGGGAGCAACTGGGTGTTCAACCCGATGTGGCTCTGGTGGCCCTGCTGCCGGGCAGCCGAGGGGGAGAGATTGAGCGGCTATTGCCGGTTTTTGTGGAAACTGCACGCCGATTGGCCGAAGAGCAGACTGTTAGTTTTATCCTCCCAGCCGCCACACAGCCTCTGTATGAGCGAATACGCGGCATGCTGAAAGCGCTTGACGCACCCCCCATCCAACTGACGGTAGGCGGTGCGCAAACCGCATTGGCGGCAGCCGATGCCGGGCTAATTGCCTCGGGCACAGCAACGCTTGAAGCCATGCTGTTGAAATGCCCGTCGGTCATGAGTTACCGGGTCAATGCGCTGACCGCCATGCTGGCCAGGCGCAGTGTGCGTATCCCTTATTTTGCCATGCCAAATCTGATGGCCGGAGAGCGGCTAATGCCTGAATTTGTGCAGGAGCAGGCAACGCCTGAGAATATCTTTCCGGCATTGCGGGCTTTGCTTAACGAGCCTGGGCGGCGCTCCGAGATCGCTGAGCGTTTTTCGGCAATGCACCAGCATCTACGTTGTTCAGCCAGTGATCAGGCCGCCGATGCCGTGGCGGACTTACTTGCCGCCCGCACTTTATGAAGATCGGCGTTCTAGATCCTTCGGTCGCCGGCGTCGATGAGGTGGGTCGAGGACCGCTGGCCGGCCCGGTAGTCGCGGCAGCGGTTTGCCTCGACGCACGAGTGGACTGGAGTGGGCTCAGGGATTCAAAGCGTTTAAGTGCTGCTCGTCGGGAAGCCTTTGATCGTCAGATTCGAAGCCAAGCTTTGGCCTGGTCCATTGGTGTGGCCAGCGTCGAGGAGATTGATGCACTGAATATTCGTCGCGCTACGCATTTGGCTATGCAACGCGCCATTCACACACTCACCCCGCAGCCCCAATCGGTGCTGGTCGATGGCAATGATCCGCCAGCGCTCGCGTTGCCAGTCACTGCCATTGTGGGCGGGGATGATCAGATACCAGCGATTGCCGCCGCTTCAATTATCGCCAAGGTTTACCGGGACGGCTGCCTGCGCCAACTCCATGCCTTATATCCGCAGTTTGGTTTTGATCGCCATCAGGGCTATCCCACCGCCGTGCATCTGCAGGCCCTGGCAAAACACGGGCCGACGCCGGCCCATCGTCGCTCATTTGGCCCGGTTAGCCGAGCGATACAGCGGCACGAATTGCCGCTAGAACCCGGTCGATAGCGGCATCCTCAAGCTCAGGGTAGATGGGCAGTGACAGACATCGGCTTGCGATATCCTCAGCGTGAGGCAACCGGGCGGCAACATGACCGTCATGCTCGATAAAAGCTTTTTGCTGGTGCAGCGGCACGGGGTAGTAAATCGCCGATGCAATCTCTTTCGCAGCGAGCGCCTGCATAATGGCTTCCCGTTGGGCGCTATCGGCACAAAGTAGCGTGTACTGGTGGTAGACATGGAGCCCGATTCCATCTTCATAGGGCGGCGTGAGGCCACCTAACTCCTGCAGTGCCTGCGTGTATCGGTGGGCCACGCGCCGTCTGCCGTCGTTAAACTGATCGATGTGAGGGAGCTTGGCGCGCAAGATTACCGCCTGTAACTCATCCAGTCGGCTGTTATAGCCAATCATGTCATGGTAATAGCGCCGCTCACTGCCGTGATTGCGCAGCGCTCTGATCTGCTCAGCGGCCGCATCATCATCGGTGCACACTAATCCGCCATCGCCGTAGCCACCTAAGTTTTTGCTGGGGAAAAAACTAAAGGCCCCGGTGATACCCAATGTGCCTGTTTGCTGGCCCTGAATACTGGCGCCAAACGATTGTGCGCAGTCTTCGACCACCTGCAGGCCATGCGCCTTGGCCAGTTCCATGAGCGCCGGCATGGCAGCGGGTTGACCAAATAGATGGACCGGGATGATGGCGCGTGTGCGCTCGGTAATGGCATTCGCCACCGCTTGGGGGTCGAGGTTAAACGTCTGCGGGTCGATATCCACAAATATCGGCCGGGCCCCGGTGTAGCAGATGGCCTCGGCCGTGGCGATAAAGCTAAACGGCGTAGTGATGACCTCATCACCCGGGCCGATGCCGGCTCCGCGCAGTGCCAAATGCAGCGCATCGGTTCCGGAAGCAACGCCAATGGCATGGCGGGTGCCGAGATAGTCAGCCACTTCAGCTTCTAAGGCAGCCACATTTGGTCCCATGATGAAACGGGCTTCATCCAGTGCATCTTTTAGACCCTGATCAATGGCACTGCGCAGCAGCGGATACTGCGCGGTCAAATCAACCATGGGGATGGGGGCGTTGTCGCTCATGTCGGGGTCCTGTGGAGTTGCTGGCCAATCTCAATGGCGGCCGCCAGAGCGCGGCGGCCATCATGGCCACTCACCACGGGGGGCTGGCCTTTCTGGATGGCATGAATAAAGGCGTCGATTTCATCGGCCAGGGCGTCACTACGCCCGGCCTCGCGCTGCTCACGAATAATTTGCTCCATCGTCGGTGTCCCAGTGGCGTTGGGATCTCGACGTTGAATGTCCAGTACACCCGCTTGCAGATCGAGTGCCAGATAGGCGTTGTGCTGAAAGATGCGCATCCGTCGCTCGGCCTTGGGACTGACGCGACTGGCGGTGACGTTGGCCACACAGCCGTTGCTAAAGCGCAATCGGGCATTGGCAATATCAATGTCGTTTGAGA
>CBFIIM010000082.1:0-6154 GCA_965662395.1 Spiribacter sp.
TAATTTAAAAGATGTGCTTGAGGCATTTATTAGCCACCGCCGTGAGGTAGTCACCCGGCGGACGGTTTTTGAGCTGCGCAAGGCTCGGGATCGTGCCCATGTGCTCGAAGGGCTTGCCGTGGCGCTTGCCAATATTGACGAGGTCATCGCACTGATCAAAGCCTCGCCCAACGCCGCGGATGCGCGGACGGCGCTGATGACTCGTGATTGGGCCCCAGGAGTGGTCAGTGAAATGCTCGAGCGCGCAGGCGCCGAGGCTTCACGGCCTGAAGGCTTGGACTCCAGTGTGGGTCTGCTGGCTTCTGGATATCGGCTGACTGAGGCGCAGGCCCAGGCAATTCTTGATCTGCGCTTGCATCGGCTTACCGGGCTTGAGCAGGACAAAATCGTTGAAGAATATCGCGAAATTCTCGAAGCCATTGCCGAGCTTCTCGAGATTCTCGGCAGCAGCGAGCGGCTGATGCAGGTGATTCGCGATGAGTTAAACGATATTCAAGAGCGTTACGGCGATGATCGCCAGAGCGAGATACTCGAGACGCGTCTTGATTTGTCCATGGAAGATCTCATTCCTCAACAGGATGTGGTCGTCACGCTCTCGCACAATGGCTATGCCAAGATTCAGCCGGTGGATACCTATCAAGCGCAACGGCGAGGCGGCAAAGGCAAAGCGGCCACCCGCATGCGCGAGGAAGACTTCATCGATAAGCTCTGGGTGGCGAATACCCACGACACTCTGTTGTGCTTCTCAAGCCGAGGGCAGTGTTATTGGCTTAAGGTCTATGAATTACCTCAGGGCAGTCGTGGGGCGCGCGGCAAACCGATTGTTAATTTATTGCCGTTGGAAGAGGACGAGCGGATTAATGCGGTCCTGCCCGTTAGTGAATTCGACGGGGATCATTTTGTGTTTATGGCAACGCGCCATGGAACGGTGAAAAAGACGCCGCTCTCACATTTCTCTCGTCCACGCTCGACCGGCATCATCGCGCTTAACCTTGCAGACGATGACGCTCTGGTTAACGTGGGTATGACCAACGGCAACAGTGAGATAATGCTCTTCACTGATGCCGGCAAGGCCATTCGTTTCAACGAATCGCTGGTCCGGCCCATGGGGCGGACTGCCGCGGGGGTTAGGGGTGTTCGTCTGGGCCCCGACCAGCAGGTGATTCAGTGCCTGATTCTTGGCGAAGGGCATGTGCTCACGGTGACCGAGAATGGCTACGGAAAACGCACAACGGTTGAGGATTATCCGCTCAGAGGCCGAGGCGGCATGGGCGTGATCGCTATCCAGACCTCAGCGCGAAACGGTGCGGTGGTTGGAGCGGTTCAGGTCGCGGAAGAAGATGAGCTCATGCTGATCTCAAACGGGGGCACCCTGGTGCGCACACGTGCTTCAGAGGTGTCAGTGCTGGGCCGAAATACTCAGGGCGTCAAGCTGATTAGCCTTGCCGATGATGAAAAGCTCGTGGGCATGGCCCGGGTCGAGCCACTCGGCGAAGAGGATGCCCCGGACGATGAATTTGATGACTGATATTTTTTGGAGCGCATGATGTCGCGTGTTTATAACTTCAGCGCCGGGCCGGCAACACTGCCGGAGCCGGTTCTTAAACAGGCCGCCGAGGAAATGCTCGATTGGCAGGGCAGTGGTATGTCGGTGATGGAGATGAGTCACCGAGGTAAGGCCTTTGTCAGCATCGCTGAGCAGGCCGAGGCGGACCTTCGTGAGTTGCTGGCCGTTCCGGATAACTACAAGGTCCTCTTTTTGCAGGGGGGAGCGACGGCCCAGTTCGCAGCCGTGCCGCTTAATCTGCTTGGTAGCGCCTCCGGTGTCGATTACGTCAATACCGGCAGCTGGTCTAAGAAGGCGATTGCCGAGGCCGGCAAATACACGACGGTCAACGTGGTGGCAGAAACCGGCAAAGCGGATCTTTTGTCGATTCCCGAGCAGTCAACCTGGCAGGTGGATCCGGGGGCAGCGTATTTGCACTACTGCGCCAATGAGACGATCAGTGGTGTGGAGTTTCATGATATTCCAAGCGTGACTGGCGATGTGCCGCTAGTCAGCGATATGTCATCGAATTTCCTCTCGCGGCCGATTGATGTCTCCCGGTTTGGCGTGATCTATGCCGGCGCGCAGAAGAATTATGGCCCTGCCGGTTTAACGGTTGTGATCGTGCGTGACGATCTGCTGGATCGAGCCAGTCAGCAGACGCCATCAATTTGGCATTACAAGGCACAGGCCGATGCCGATTCAATGCTCAACACCCCAGCGACTTATAGCTGGTATATCGCGGGGCTGGTGTTTCAGTGGCTGAAGCGCGAGGGTGGGCTTTCGGCCATGGCCGAGCGCAATCAGCGCAAGGCCGAAAAGCTCTATGCAGCGATTGATGCCTCGGCGTTCTACCGCAATCCAGTGGCGCCATCGGCTCGTTCTTGGATGAACGTCCCGTTCGTGCTTGCCGATGATTCGCTGGATGCCACCTTCCTGGCCGAGGCACAGGCGGCAGGACTTCACACCCTGAAAGGACACCGTTCAGTGGGTGGAATGCGCGCCAGCATTTATAACGCGATGCCCGAGTCAGGGGTTGATGCCCTCGTTGACTTTATGGCTGATTTTGAGCGACGGAATGGCTGAGAAAAAGATGTACAAGATACTGACTTTTAACAATATTTCAGCCAAGGGGCTGGATCGTTTTCCACGTGATCGCTTTGAGGTCTCCTCTGAGATTTCTCAGCCAGATGGCGTACTGCTGCGCTCAGCGAAACTGCATGACTGGGATATTCCCGCTTCGCTAAAGGCGGTCGGGCGAGCCGGTGCCGGGGTCAATAACATTCCGGTTGACGCCATGAGTGCGCGCGGAATTCCCGTGTTCAATGCACCGGGTGCTAACGCCAATGCCGTTAAGGAGTTGGTGCTGGCCGGGATGCTGCTGGCCTCCCGCAACATTTGCGCGGCATGGGATTTCGCCCGCTCTCTCGAGGGTGATGATGCAGCGATGAACAAAACCGCCGAGGCGGAGAAAAAACGCTTTACCGGTTCTGAATTGCCGGGACGCACATTGGGTGTCATCGGGCTCGGCGCCATTGGTGTCAAGGTGGCTAATGCTGCCTGTAGCCTTGGCATGAAAGTGGTGGGCTACGATCCGCAGATCACCGTCAGCAGTGCCTGGAGTCTAGAGGCTGGGGTGCGTCGTGCCCACAGCATCGATGAGGTGGTGGCTGCAGCGGATATTTTGACGCTTCATGTCCCAGAGGTGGATGCTACGCGCGGCATGATCAACGGCGCTCGTCTGGCCAGTGGGCCTGATGGACAGATTTTGCTGAACTTTGCCCGCGCCGGGATCGTTGATGAACAGGCGGTCGTCAAAGCGTTGGATTCCGGTCGCCTGCGCAGCTATGTCTGCGACTTTCCATCAGAGGCCCTTAAAGGCCATGACGGCGTCATCGCGCTGCCCCATATCGGTGCCTCTACGGATGAGTCGCAGGAGAACTGCGCGATTATGGCCGCCGATGAAGTCAGGGATTTCCTCGAGACGGGTAACATTATCAACTCAGTGAATTTCCCGGAGCTGGTGCTGCCGCGTAATGGCAGTGGCGATCGGCTAACAGTGGCCAATGCCAACGTCCCGAATATGCTGGGTCAGATCTCATCAGCAGTGGCGGATGCTGGGCTGAATATCGCGGATATGTACAACAAGTCGCGCGGTGATTTGGCCTACAGCGTGGTGGATATCGACGGCAAACTGCCGGCGGAGGCCATCGAGCAGCTGCGCGGGATTGACGGGGTGCTGTCAGTCCGAGTGATTGAGTAAAGCGAGGGGGCGGAGCTGGTGGCCGAAGAGTCATTGAAAGCCATCCGAGACCGGATCGATTCGATTGACGATCAGATTCTGCGCCTGGTCAACGAACGGGCCAGGGCAGCCGGTGAAGTGGCCGCGGTCAAACAGCAGGCTGGTGAGCAGGGTGATTTTTATCGCCCGGCTCGAGAAGCCGAAGTGTTGCGCCGCGTTAGGGATGCCAACGAAGGGCCGCTGTCGGATGAAGCGATTACCCGACTCTTTCGTGAGGTAATGTCAGCCTGCCTGGCTCTGCAACGCCCTTTACAGGTGGCGTTTCTCGGCCCCGAAGGAACGTTCACTCAGGAAGCCGCACTGAAGCACTTCGGGCATGCCATCAAAAGCGTGCCTCTCGAGGGTATCGAAGCGGTCTTTCGCGAGGTGGAGTCCGGTGCGGTTGAATACGGCGTGGTGCCTGTTGAGAACTCCACCGAGGGTATGGTCACCCATACGCTGGATCGCTTGCTCTCCTCACCATTGCAGATTGTGGGTGAGGTGGAGTTGCCCATTGTTCATCATTTCGCGATGTTGGGGCAGGATCTGGCTGCCGTGCGCACGGTTTACTCCCATCAGCAGGGGCTTGCTCAGTGTCGCGGCTGGCTTGATCGGCATCTCCCAAAGGCTGAGCGGGTTGCAGTCTCCAGCACTGCTGAGGCCGCACGCATGGCTGCTGCAGACGCCTCGGCGGCCGCCATTGCCTCAGATGCGGCAGGAGAGCGCTATGGGCTGAGTTTGTGGGCATCGGCTATCCAGGATGGTGCGGCGAACAGCACCCGGTTTTTGGTGCTGGGCAAGGAAAGTCCTGAGCCAACGGGTGAAGACAAAACCTCGTTGGTCATCGCCCGTGAGAACCGCCCCGGAGGGCTCGCCGGTCTGCTGGCACCGCTCGCCCGTTATGGGTTGAATATGACACGCCTTGAATCACGACCGTCACCTGAGGGGATGTGGGAGTACGTGTTTTTCATCGACCTAATGGGCCACGCCGAGGACCCTGATCTCAAACGTGCGCTGGGAGAAATGCAGCAGATCGCAAGCCTGCTCAAGATCCTTGGCTCTTACCCGCGCTCTATTGCCTAGGCGTCTAGGATGACCGCTCGTCGTCGAATCTGCTTGGCGGGCGTTGGCCTGATCACCGGGTCATTGGGGTTTGATCTGCGCGCAGCGGATCCCGCCATCGAAATCATTGGTTTTGGCCGTGATGCCACACGCCTGCAGCGGGGCGTTGACCGCGGGGCCATTGAGCGTTTTTCCACCGATCCGTCCCAGGCGCTTGCCGGCGTGGAGATGGTGGTGTTGGGTGTGCCGTTGGGGGCAGTGCGCTCCGTGCTTGCCGATCTTCAACCCCATTTGCCGGCGAATGCGGTAGTGACCGATGTGGGCAGTGCCAAAGGCTGTGTGCTTGAGGATGTTAAGGCCGTTTTTGGTGCAGTGCCCAGCTGGTTTGTGCCTGGCCATCCCATTGCGGGTATTGAGAAAAGCGGTATTGAAGCAGCGCTGCCTGGCCTGTTTGTCGATCGTAGAGTCATTCTGACACCGCTTGCGAATACGGATGACAGCGCGTTGCAAGCGGTACAGGCGGTTTGGGCGATGGCGGGTGCCCAGGTGTTGACGATGTCGGTCGAACATCATGATCAGATGCTCGCGCTGACCTCGCATTTGCCGCATCTACTGGCCTATGGCCTGGTCGATATGCTGGCTCGGTCACCGGGGCACGAAGAAATTCTACGCTATGCCGCAGGTGGGTTCCGGGATTTCACGCGTATTGCTTCGAGCGACCCGGTCATGTGGCGTGATATTTGTCTGGGTAACCGCGAGGCCTTGCTGGCCTGCTTGGCTGGGTATCGGCGTGATCTAGAGCAGCTGACAGCGCTGATCGAGGCGGCGGATGGAGAAGGGTTGGAGCGGGTGTTTGCCAACGCCAAGCGCACGCGGGATGCCCATCTGCATTGGTTTGAGGGATAGCGAGATGACGCAGAATATTCGCTTTGTCGTAGAGCCGGGCGGCCAGTTGGAGGGTCCTCTGCGAGTGCCGGGAGATAAATCGATCTCGCACCGTGCCGTGATGCTCGGCGCCATCGCTAAGGGGCGTACCCGGGTCAAGGGGTTTCTTGAAGGCGATGATGCCATGGCAACCCTGGCGGCAATGCGGGCGCTGGGTGTTTCTATCGAAGGCCCGATCAATGGTGAGCTGGTCATTGATGGCGTTGGTTTACATGGACTAAAAGCCAGCACCTCGCCGTTGGACCTTGGGAATTCCGGGACCTCTATGCGCCTTTTTGCCGGTCTGTTGGCCGGCCAGCCTTTTTCCACACAATTAATCG
>CBFIIM010000083.1:0-6074 GCA_965662395.1 Spiribacter sp.
AGACGGGGATAAAGACGCCCCGTCAGGCGCCAGCGGCTGCCTCTAGACCCACGTTATTTTTCTCAAGCACCCGGTCGGCCCGATAGCTTGAGCGCACCAACGGCCCTGCAACCACTTCAAGGAAGCCCTTACCAAGCCCGATCTCACGGTAGCGATTAAACTGCTCTGGAGTCACATAGCGATCAACGGGCAAATGGTTAACCGTTGGGCGCAGATACTGGCCAAAGGTCACAATGTCGACGCCAACAGCCCGCAAATCATCCATGGTTTTAACGATTTCCTGATCCGTCTCACCTAGGCCGACCATCAGACTGGTTTTGGTCAGCACATCGGGACGACGCCGTTTGGCATGGGCCAGCACATCCAGGGTCTGTTGGTATCCCGCGCGCGGATCGCGGACCGGATGGGTCAGCCGCTCTACGGTCTCCACGTTTTGCGCAAACACCTCCAAACCGGTGTCCACCACGGTATTGATGGCTTCCACGCTGCCATTAAAATCAGGCGTTAGCGCCTCGACCGCGGTCTTCGGGTTGCGGCGCTTAATCTCACGAATACAGTCGGCGTAGTGCTTGGCGCCACCATCTGGCAAATCATCCCGATCCACTGAAGTCAGCACCACGTACTTCAGATCCATTAACGCCACCGTCTCAGCGGCTCCGGCCGGTTCATCGGCATCGAGCCAGCCACGCGGGTTGCCGGTATCCACCGCACAAAAACGGCAAGCCCTGGTGCACACATCACCCATCAGCATGATCGTGGCGGTACCCGCACTCCAGCACTCACCGATGTTGGGGCACATGGACTCTTCACAGACGGTTGCCAACTTGTAGTCGCGGACGGTTTTTTTAACCTTTTGGTAGGTCTCGCCGGTGGGAATCTTCACCCGCAGCCAGTCTGGCTTGTCGCCACGGCCGACCGGTGCGGCGTTGCGCTGGGTCTTAATGCCGTTTTTGATGGCACGAATGCCATTGGGCTTGTCGACTTTCTCGCCACTGACGACGACGGGGATTCCCTTGAGTTCGCTCATCCTGCTGCTCCTTGAGACGACCGCTGCTCAGTCTTTGCCGTAGGGGTTGTTCATGACTGAAAACCAGTTCTGATGGGCCTCATCGGCACGACGGCGGTAGCCTTCAACTTCTTCGCGGCTGACTTCTTCACGCAACTGCGCGTCACTGACCGGCCGGGGGTCATAAGCGCTGGACGCGCCAGAGTCTTTAGCCGGTGTAGTGTCTTTTGACTGGCGCTGGTCGGTCATGACAGCGTCTCCTAATCCAGTTGTATAATGCGCCCCAGTATACGCGCTTGGCAGGGATGGGCTCCATGGCCGCACAGTCACAAGTTGATTACGACCAGGATCTGGACGTTCGCGGGTTAAATTGCCCGCTGCCCATCCTTCGCACCAAACAGGCTCTGCGTGACCTACCCAGCGGAGCAACCCTGCGTGTCCGCGCTACCGATCCGCACTCGGTCATCGATTTTTGTGGATTCTGCGATAAAACCGCACACAATCTAATCCATCATGAAGCAGTCGACGGGGTCTTTACGTTCTTCCTAGAGAAGGGTTGATGAGTTAGAGAAAGGCGGAGCGCTCTTCAGTCAGACCCAGTCGTACCAGCAGGGATTCCAATACCACCGACAGGCGTCGCTTCAATGACGGCGCCGGATGCCAGGTCAGCGCAATCAGCTCCATGCGCTCGCGCCGCTCCAGCAAAAGATCATCACTGGTCCCCAGGTCATCAATCAGACCCAGCTCCAAGGCTTTCTCCCCCAGCCAGTGCTCACCGGTCGCCACCTTTTCGAGATCAAGCTTTGGCCGGTAGCGGGCAATATGGTGCTTGAACAGGTCATGCACCTCCTGAAGGGATTCCCGAAACTTGGCTCGTCCTTCATCGGTGTTGCGACCGAAGACGGTCAAATCACGCTTGTGTTCACCGGCCGTATGCAGCTCAAAGTCGATGTCATGCCGCTTGAGCAGCCCGTGAAAGTTGGGCAACTGCCCGACCACGCCGATTGAGCCGATAATGGCAAACGGGGCAGCCACCACCCGATCCGCCACACAGGCCATCAGATAGCCACCACTGGCCGCCACGCGATCTACCGAAATCGTCAGTCGAATACCCTTATCACGCAGCCGCGCCAGCTGACTGGCGGCAAGTCCGTAACCGGGCACCATGCCACCCGGGCTCTCAAGCCGCAGCAACACTTCATCATCACGCTTTGCACTGGTGAGGATAGCGCTGACTTCTTCGCGCAGCGCATCAACAGCGCTGGCACGCAAATCCCCATCAAAATCAAGGACAAACAGCCTGGGCAACCGCCCCTCGCCCTGATGACGCTTCTTTGCCCGTCGCTCTTTGAACCGGGTCAGCAGGCCAGGCCGGCGTTTCTCCGCGCTCTGCTCGATGCGTCGGCTCATTGCCTCATAATGTTGATTAAGACGCTCAACTTCGAGCGCTTCACGCTGTTTTCCACGTCGCTTACCGGCCAGACCACCGATCATGCCTAGGGCGATCCCAAAGGCCACCAACAGCGTCAGCACCTGAGCAAGAAACTGGGCATACTCTTGAATAAATGTCATAGCGATAGTCTACGCGAGCCGGCCAACAAGAAAACCTGTCTTTGGGAGATTGCCTAATGCCGCCCGCTCATTATCGTGGTGTGGAAGTCCTGACTCTGCGACAGGTCGACACCATGAATGGTGTACCGAAAGGCACCACATTTCGTGCCTTCAAACAAATCGAGCCCGACCTTATCGAAGGCCAGGATTTTTTTGTCATTAACCTTCACTCGCCCGGCGATGAAGAGGCGGTAACGCTGATTCGGCACCTGAATGAAACACAGGCCCTGTATGCCAGCAGCCAAGTGGCTGTGCTGATTAGCGAGAAGGCCTATGCGCGGCTGCAGGCGGTTGCTAATCTTCGCTCCTAGATGAACACCGCAATTGAATGGCTTACGCCCTGGGAACCCTCGGCGCCTGTCTTTATCGCCTGCGCACTGGCCGTGGTGCTTTATGCCATCGGCATGATGCGCGGCGCCAAGCCGGGCTTTTGGGCAGCAACATCCTATTTTGTGGGTGTTGGGCTGATTTTTGCGGTCACCCAGACCCACTATGACTACTACTCGCAGTATCTGTTTGCCGCACACCGGCTACAGCATCTGATCCTGCATCATCTGGGGCCCTTCCTAATTGCGCTATCAATGCCAAGCGCGGTACTGGCCGCTGCGATGCCAGCGGTTGCGCGCGGACTACCCTACGGCCCCCTGCGCCCGGTGTTTCAAGGCCTTAAGGTCATCTACCGCATCCTGCAGCAGCCGTTTATCGCTGGGTTTCTATTTGTCGGGCTGATTTATTTCTGGCTGACCCCCTCGATTCATTTCAACGCCATGCTCAGCCTTGATCTGTATTGGTTTATGAACTGGACCATGGCGGTCGATGGGTTGTTGTTCTGGTGGCTGATCTTTGAGCGTGGCGACCATGGCATCACCCCGAGATTGTCACCCGGGCGACGCATCCTGGTGCTGGCCTTGGTGATGCCGCCGCAAATCGCGCTGGGGGCCTACATCACGTTTAGCCGGCAGGATCTTTTTGATATCTACGATGTCTGTGGCAGGGCATTCCCCATCTCACCGATGCTTGATCAACAGATCGGCGGGCTGATCACTTGGATACCGGCATCGATGATGAGCGTGGTGGCCGCCGTTATCGTACTGGCCTTTCGCCTGGAGAGAGCAAATGCCAAGCAATCGCACTAACCGCTACCGCGCCCTTTTGCTGGGATTGACGATCCTGCTGCTCGGCGGTTGCGGCGGCTCGGGTTATCAGACCAAGGGGATCGAAGGGCTGTTGCCGGATCTATCGTTTGATCTGACAGCAGAGACCGGAGAGCGGATTACCGAGGCCGATTTCCGTGGCGCGCCGACGGTGATGTTTTTTGGTTTTACGCACTGCCCGGATGTTTGCCCGACAGCCATGGCGCGCATCGCAGCGGCAATTGAAGCATCCGGCGTTGAAGAGGCCCAGGATCTGCGGGTTTTGTTTGTCTCAGTTGACCCGCAGCGCGACAATTTACCCAAACTGGCCCGCTACACCGCATTTTTTAGCGAGCATGTCACCGGTGCTACCGCCAGCATCCCCGAGCTGCGCGAGCTGACCAAGCACTACCGGGTAACCTTCGGCTACGACGAACCCAATCAGTTTGGGGACTACAACGTCTCGCATTCGAGCGTTATGTATCTGTTCGATGCCGAAGGCAATGCCCGGGCGCTGTTCAGACCCAGCGACTCGATCGCGGCCATCGCCGCGGATCTGCGCCGGGTCATTCGCGGTTAATCAAAAAGGTCTTTATCAGTCACCGCGCCATAAGAGGCTGAGCTAACCAGCTTGGCAAACTTACCCAGTACACCCCGACGATAGTTGGGCGGGCGCGGCTGCCAGCGCTTGCGACGCTCGGCCAGCTCCTCGGCGGAGAGTTTGACTTCCAGCAGATTCTGATCGGCGTCGATGACCACGGTGTCACCCTCTTCCACCAGGGCAATATTGCCGCCAACGGCTGCTTCCGGCGCGACGTGACCCACCACCATGCCGTAGGTACCGCCTGAGAAACGGCC
Source organism: Spiribacter sp. (assembly GCA_965662395.1). Lineage (GTDB taxonomy): Bacteria > Pseudomonadota > Gammaproteobacteria > Nitrococcales > Nitrococcaceae > Spiribacter. The sequence goes on from CBFIIM010000083.1 coordinate 4,609, forward strand.
ATCAGTAATCAGGCCAACCGAATCCCCCAAGCCGCGGCCGATAATGGCCGAGGTAGGTGCCAGCATCTCACGCATGCCAGGACCGCCTTTCGGCCCCTCGTAACGGATGATCAGCACATCGCCTGCTTGAATTTTGTCGGCAAGGATGGCGTCCATCGCGATTTCTTCGGAGTCGAAGACTCGGGCTGGGCCCTCGATGCGGCGGTTTTTAATCCCGCTGATCTTGGCAACAGCGCCCTCTTCGGCCAGGTTTCCGCGCAGAATGGCCAAATGCCCTTCCGCATAAACCGGGTTATCGAAGCTGCGAATAATGTCCTGATCGGCAGAGGGCGTGGCCGGCACATCAGCCAGCAGCTCTTCAATGGTCTGTCCAGTGATCGTCATGCAGTCACCATGCAGCAAACCATTGGCCAGCAGCATTTTCATTACCTGCGGGGTGCCGCCGACTTCATGGAATTCACTAGTGACATAACGACCGGAGGGCTTAAGGTCGCAGAGCACCGGTACTTTGCGCCGCATCCGCTCAATATCATCAATCGACAGATCCACCTCACAGGCATTGGCAATGGCCAGGAAATGCAATACGGCATTAGTGGAGCCGCCCACTGCCATCAGCAGGGCTAGGCCATTTTCAAACGCCTTGCGGGTCATGATGTCGCGCGGCAGGCGCTGATGCCGAATAGCATCCACCAGGACTTCGGCTGCCCGCGCAGCCATGGTATGCGACTCCTCATCGACGGCTGAAACCGTACTCGAGCCCATTAGGCTCATGCCCATTGCCTCAAAGGCGCTCGACATGGTGTTGGCGGTGTACATACCACCACAGGAACCCGCACCCGGGCAGGCATTCATCTCTACACCCTTAAGGTCCTCATCCGACAACCGCCCGGCCGCCGCCTCACCGACGGCCTCAAAAGCACTGACGATCGTGAGATCCTTGCCCTTATAGTTGCCGGGCTTAATGGTACCGCCGTAGACAAAAATCGCTGGGATGTTCAGCCGGGCAATCGCGATCATGGCACCGGGCATGTTTTTGTCACAACCACCGGTTGCCAGCACACCGTCCAGACTTTGGCCGTTGCAAACGGTCTCGATGGAATCGGCAATCACCTCGCGCGAGACCAGGGAGTACTTCATCCCCTCAGTACCCATTGAAATGCCATCAGAGATCGTAATGGTGCCGAACATCACCGGCATCGCACCGGCTTCGCGCAGCGCGTTGCTAGCCCGTTCGGCCTGGGCACCGATACCCAGGTTGCAGGGCGTAATGGTGCTGTGTGCATTACCGACACCGACAATCGGTTTGCTGAAGTCCTCATCGCGGAATCCCGCGGCGCGCATCATTGCGCGGTTGGGCGTCCGGGCCAAGCCCTCGGTGGTCACGCGACTGCGGCGATTGTCGGCCATGTCAGGTCCTCTTAAAAAAATCCATAAAAAATTCCAACCGCAAAAATACGAGACTCACG
>CBFIIM010000084.1:0-6070 GCA_965662395.1 Spiribacter sp.
CCGCTTTCAGGCTCTCGAGATCTTCATTGGGGTAGTAATAACCCCCAGCGGCATAGACGGATACGTCTTCATCCACGGTTCCGTCGCCAAAGCGATCGGCCAGTACATGGGCCAATGGGCGTTCTTCAATCTTGGCCACCACATCCCAAATGGCCATATCCAGCACGCCAACAGCCACTGAGCGCTCACCATGGCCGCCCGGTTTTTCGTTGGTCATTAGCACCTGCCAGATGCGATGCGGATCGAGGTTCTCGCCAGTGTCATCGACGATCGATTTTGGATCAGCTTCCTGCAGGCGCGGGATAAAGCGCTCTTTCAGCAATCCACTCTGGGCATAGCGGCCGTTGGAGTTAAAGCCATAGCCGACTACCGGTTTGCCGTTGCGGATGACATCGGTGTGAATGGCCACCACTGAGGCATCCATCTTTGAGAAATCGATGTAGGCATTGGCAATGTCTGAGGCAATCGATGCCCGGGCTTCACGAATTTCGGTAATTTTCATGGCTGGCTACTCCCCCGTTAGCCTTTTAATTCGGCGACGACGCGATCACCAAAATCGCTGGTGCCGGCGCTGCCACCGAGGTCGCGCGTGAGCACCTTGCCTTCTTCGGTGACTGTCTCAAGTGCGCCCATCAAATCGTTGGCGGCTTCCTGCTCGCCCAGATCCTCCAACATCATCACCACCGTCCAGATCATGGCAATGGGGTTGGCGATGTTTTGCCCGGCAATATCGGGAGCCGAGCCATGGACCGGCTCAAACATCGAGGGCACGGCCGGATCCGGGTTGATGTTGGCTGACGGGGCCACGCCAATACCACCGGCAGTCGCCGGGCCGAGATCTGAGAGGATGTCACCAAACAGGTTAGTGCCCACAACGACATCAAACCAGTCGGGATGGGTGACGAAGTTGGCGGCCAGAATGTCGACGTGGTACTGCTCAACTTTAATGTCCGGGTAGCGTTTGGACATGGCCGCGACCTGCTCATCCCAAAACGGCATGCTGTGCTTAATGCCATTGGATTTGGTGGCGTAGGCCAGTTGCTTGCGGGCCCGCGACTGGGCGATACGGAAGGCATAATCCAGGATACGTTCACTGCCGTGACGGGTAATGACGTTGGCCTGAATGGCCATGGCTTCGGGGAGGCCGTCGTAGAGGCGGCCGCCGATGTCTGAGTACTCACCCTCGTTATTTTCGCGCACCACGAGGTAGTTGATGTCCTCTGGACCGCGGTCACGCAGCGCCGAAGTCAGGCCGCGCAGCAGCCGCACCGGGCGCAGGTTGACGTATTGCTGAAAGTCACGGCGGATCGGGAGCAACAATCCCCACAGGGAGACGTGGTCCGGCACGCCAGGGTAGCCGACTGCACCCAGCAGGATCGCGTCATGAGGCCGCAACTGCTCGATCCCATCATCGGGCATCATCTGCCCGTGCTTGGCGTAGTACTCGCAGGAGTACGGGAATTCGGTGAAGTCAAAACTAAGGCCCGGGCGCTTGGCTAGCGCTTCGAGACAGCGCACGCCAACGGGCGTGACTTCCATGCCGATTCCATCTCCGGGGATCAGGGCAATGCGATGCGTCGTCATGATGTTCCTCTCATCGGCCATTGGCGGAGCTGCCAATAAGCGCACTAGTCTAGCGCAGTGCCGTGAGTGGATTCACGATTTGATGGGATGTAGCTGGCCGTGTCGCAACATCAGCCAGCGTTCAGCCTGGGGTAAGGTATCCCGGTCATGGCCCAGAACCAGCACACTCCGGCCTTGAAGCCATGGGGATATGCCGGCCGCTGCGCGTTGGGCAGTTTGTTGATCAAGCCCTGCAAAAGGCTCATCTAGGATGACAACCTCGGGATCTGTCAGCAGCAGTCTGGCGAGCGCAAGCCGTCTGGCCTGACCGGCGGATAATCGAGTGCCAGCCTCACCCACCCAGGTTTCGATGCCCTCGGGGCAGTCGTTAACAAATTCATCAAGCGCAACGGCTTTGAGTACCTGCCAGATGCCATCGGGCTGCACATCGCGACGGGCGATGCGCAGGTTGCCGGCAATCGTGGTGCTGAAAAGGTCAGTGTGCTGAGTCAGCCAGGCCAGCGACCCATTGCGCCTGATGGCGCCTTGATCAGCAGTGATCTGGCCACTAATCAGCGCGGCCAGGCTGGATTTGCCTGATCCGGACGGCCCAAGGATGCCGACATGCTCACCTCGTTTCAGGGTCAGTGAGACATCATCCAACACGGTAGCGCCGGCCCCGCGTATCAGTGTCACAGACTGTAGGACCACGGGAGGTTGTGACGGATCAATCGGCGTGGAGGATGGAACATCCGCTGGGGTGGGGGCGGGCTGATTGGATTCAGCCGGTAAATCGGCCCGAAGCCGCAGGGCCGAGGCATGGGCGCGGGCCAGATGCCAGCCGGCACCGGGTAGCACGCCTAGTGGCTCGAGCAGTGCCAGCACAGCAAGTGGCATCATCACGGCAATCGCCCCGCTGATTGCCCCTGATTGATAGAGCGCCAGGGCAGTCAATAGCACCAATACGCTGGTGAGTTGAATGCCTGCGGCAACAACAGCCTCTCCAGCGGCGATCTGCGTATTCATTGACCGCTCGATGGCCTGTTCTTTGTGGGCCTTGGCCAGCAGGTGCCGGCGATGATGGGCAAGGCTTGAGAAGGCCTTGAGCTCGTTTAATCCCTGCAGATGATCAATGACACTGGCACGCAATTCACCGCTGGCCGCTGCCAGGTTGAGCGTGGTCTGCCGGCCACGGTTGAGCGCATGCAGCAGCACGACCATGCCCAGCAGCAAAAGGCCGCCTCCCGTGATCAGCCCAACCCCCACCGATCCAAGCATCAACAGCAAGGCGACCAAAATGATGGCAAGCGCGGCAATCAGTGAAGGAGCTAATCCACGGAGAAAAAGTCCATCTAAGCGATCGATATCGGTGGTCAGGCGATTAAGCAGCTCGCCACTGCGAAGACGATTGAGTTGTACAGCCGGTAGGGTAGCGATGGCCATAAAGACCTGACCGCGTAGATCTCGTAACAGGCGCAGCACCGTGTCGTGGTTAATCACCCGCTCCAGGTAACGCGCCCCGGTTCGCGTCACGGCAAACGCGCGAATGCCCCCGCCCGGGATATAGATATTGAGTGCTGCCGCAAGCCCCGCGGCCAGCATGGCGCCAGTAACGGCAGTCGCGGTAATAAACCAGCCTGACAATGCCAGAAGGCCAATACCGGAGGCAGCAGTCACTAGCATCAGTATGGCCCCGAGCCCTAAGCGACCCCGATAGGCCAACAGCAGTTTCAGATACGGCTTAAGGGCCTGCATATCAGCGACGCTCCAGCCGTGCTGCCTGAATGGCGAACTGCTGATCGGCATGTTCACGAAGGATAGGGTCGTGGCTTGCCATGATGACCGTGCTGCCGGCAGTGGCTAGGGCATTAATGCTTTTTATAATCCGCGCCTCAGTATCGGCATCCAGGGCATTGGTGGGTTCATCCAGCAGCACCAGCGGTGCATCGGCCAACAGCACTCGCGCCAATGCCACACGCTGGGCCTGACCGCCAGACAATGACAGCCCCCGCTCCCCAATGAGTGTGTTCAGTCCTTGAGGCAGTCGGCTAAGAAATTCATCCACACCCGCAGCATCGGCAGCCGCTGCTACTTCCGCATCGCTGGCATCGGGTCGGCCAAGGCGGATGTTCTCCTCCACACTGGCGTTGGCCAGAAAAGGCGGAGCGCCCAGCCAGCCAATGCGTTGATCATGAAAGCCCAGACGGACCTGACCGTGCGCAACGGGTAACAGACCGGCGATGGCAAGCAGTAGCGAGCTTTTGCCACTGCCTGAGGGGCCCTCAATCAGCACACGCTCACCGGCTGCGGCCTGAAGTAACGGCACGGTGAGGATGCGGCCGCGATCGCCGCGTTCAATGACTAAGTCGTGCACGCTGATTGTTGATGAGCCGGTGTCGGGTCGTTTCCCTGATGTGGATGATGATGGCCCCTGGGCCAGGTCAACCGCCTGCTCAGGCTCAGGCTTAGTCTCGGCCTCCAATTCAAGCAACAGCCCCGCTGCCCCCAGTGCTTCGGCCCGGTCATGATAGTGCTGTGCCAGTGTGCGCAGCGGTTGAAAGAACTCCGGGGCCAGCAAAAGGACAAATAGCCCGCTGAATAGCGTGAGCGCTGGTGCTGGGCCAAAGTCGATATAGCCGAGCAGGCCAAAGCCCACATAGATTGCCAACACGGCAATGGCTACGGAGGCAAAAAACTCCAAAACGGCCGAGGACAGGAAGGCCACCCTGAGCACTCGCATGCTGCGCCGGCGATATTCATCGGATCCTTCCAAAATGCCTTTGCCGGCATCCTCAATCCGCCCGAAAAGCCGCAGTGTCGTCAGTCCCCTGACACGATCAAGAAACTGCCCGGAGAGTCTTGAAATCGCGATGAACTGATCGCGGTTCAAGCGCTCGGCACCCATGCCCACCAGGGCCATAAAAAGCGGAATCAGGGGGGCGGCAATCACTAGGAAAGTCGCAGCCAACCAGTCTTGGCTAAAAGCGGCTGCGGCAATGGCCAATGGCACGGCAATAGCGATACGCATCTGCGGCAGATAGCGGGCAAAGTACCCATCAAGCGCGCTGATCTGTTCGGTCAGTTGACTGGCCAGCGCTCCGCCACTGCGTTCACCCAGACCGGCCGGTCCGACCGCCTCAATATGCCTTAACAGGCGCTCACGCACCCGGGTTCGGACTTGATTTGAGGCATGAATACCTGCGCGAACTCTGATGAGTTGAAAGGCAGGCCGCAAAATAACAACGCCGAGCAGCACAGCCGCGGGTATCCACAATGTACTGAGTGCTTGGCCATTCATAATGACCGAATGAACCAGCCAGGCGATCAGCCCGGCTTGGGCAATAATCAGCAGTCCATCCATAATCCCGCTCGCAGCGGCCAGCCGCAGAGGGCCTGCGACGGCCGCCCGCTCGCGGGCCAGCCACTGATTGGCGGTCATTCGCTAGTGATAACCGTCACCGGCGCGGACTTTGCCTCGGAACACCCAGTAGGTCCAGGCGGTATAGCCCAGCACCACGGGAATCACAAACAGTACACCCAGCAGCAGGAACATCTGCGACTCTCTGGCCGAGGCGGCGTCATACAAGGTGTAGGCCGGTGGCACGACATAGGGCCATTTGCTGGCCAGAAGTCCCAGATAGGTGAAGATAAAAAGCCCCATGGTGGCGACAAAGGGCAGGCCTTCGCTGCGACGGGTCACCGAGCGGTAGATTAAATAGGCGCAGCCCATTGCACCGGCTGGCAGCAGCCAGATAACAAACAGGTTATTGAACCAGCGATCGCGGACAAAGCTATCCACTAGCGGTGTCCAGAAACTGATGATTAGGAAGATCCCCAGCACACCGGCCAGCAGTTTAGGCGTGACTCGATAGGCCCAGTCCTGGATGTCGCCTTCGGTTTTCATGATCAGCCAGGTGCTGCCCAGCAGTGCATAGCCGAGCACCAGCCCAATACCGGTTAGCACAGAGAATGGCGTCAACCAGTCGAATGCGCCGCCGACATAGGTAAAGTTTTCGGTTTTAAATCCCTGGATATAAGCGCCTACGACAATGCCTTGGGCAAGAGCTGCCACGGTGGATCCGCCGGCAAACGCCGCACTCCAGTAGCCTTTACTGGCAGGACTTGCCTTGAAGCGAAACTCAAAGGCCACGCCTCGAAAGATCAACCCGGCCAGCAACAGAAACACCCCCAGATAGAGGGCGGGCAGAAGCACGGAGTAGACCAGCGGGAAGGCCCCGAGCAGTCCGGCGCCACCTAGCACCAGCCAGGTCTCGTTGCCATCCCAGACTGGAGCGACGGAGTTCATCATGACGTCGCGGGAGGTTTCATCGGGTGCGAATGGGTAGAGGATGCCAACACCCAAATCAAACCCGTCCATCAGCACATACATGATCACGCCAAAGGCGATAATCACCGCCCAAATCATTGTGAAGTCGATCATGTCCAGTCTCCCTTAATCGGTGCAGCCGGTGAGGCTTCACCAATTGGCCCGCCAGCAGACAGCGGC
>CBFIIM010000085.1:0-5936 GCA_965662395.1 Spiribacter sp.
TTCACCGAATGATTCCCCGTGTACTGGATTGAATAAAATGGATTAGATCGGCCACTTCGGGGCGGTCCAATTCCGGATTGGCCTGGATGCTGGCAATGGCCTCGGCCAGTGTCAATCCACGGCGAAATACTTGGCGATAAGCCTGACGAATGCACTGACAGGTTGGTTTGTCTAAACCAGCGCGTTGCATACCCCGGGTATTGAGGCCACGCAGCCGGGCCCGGTTGCCGGCGACCATGGTGAACGGCGCGACATCCTGGGTAACAACGGCACCACCGCCAACCATGGCCAACGTGCCAATATGAACGAACTGATGGATGCCGCAGACCGCAGAGATATAGGCACGATCTGCCACATGCACATGGCCGGCTAGCTGACTGGCGTTGGCGATCGTGATGTCATTGCCCAGCTGGCCGTCATGGCCAATGTGGCTGTAGGCCATGAATAGATTGCGCTCACCCACGCGGGTGATGCCGTCCTCTTTGGTGCTGGCTCGATGAATGGTAACGAATTCGCGAATGGTATTATCCGAGCCGATTTCAAGCCGGGTCGGCTCGCCACGATATCCATTGTCTTGCGGGCCCAGTCCCAGTGTTGCGTGTGCCGAGATCCGATTGCGCGCCCCCAAGATGGTGGGTCCCTCCAACACCACATGCGGGCCGATCTGGCAATCATCGCCGATCTCAACGTCAGGTCCGATGACTGTATAGGCGCCAATGCTGACCCGGGCGCCGAGCCTGGCGCGAGCATCGATGACAGCTGTTGGGTGGATGAGCGTCTCTTGCATGCGCGCATGATGGCCGAAACCGACGATCACGACCAGCCCGGCGGGTATCGGAGCAGGGCCGTTTGGCGATAGCATAAGCGACCTTGGGGTAGGGAAATTACGATGTCTTCAGGCTTTGTCCATCTGCATGTGCACACCGAATTCTCGCTGATCGACGGCGTCGTTCGGGTCAAGCCGCTTGTCAGCGCCACGGCCGCCGCTGGCATGCCCGCAGTGGCCGTGACTGATCAGGGCAATCTGTTTGGCATGGTGAAGTTCTACCGCGCGGCGATTGCCGCGGGGGTCAAGCCAATTATCGGGGCCGATCTGCGAATTGCCGATGACCGCCGAGAGGGTCATCACGTGATGACCTTTTTGTGCATGAACGACACCGGTTATGCCAACTTAACCCGTCTGATTACCGCTAGCTATTTGCAGGGCCAGGACAAAGGTCTGCCGCTGGTCGAGCGGCAGTGGTTCGACACCCTAAGCGATGGTTTGATTGCACTCTCCGGTGGGGCACGGGGCGATGTCGGCGAGGCGCTGGTCAGTGGCGATCAGGCCTTGGCCTTAGAGCGTCTTGAGTTCTGGCGTGAGCGGTTCGCCGATCGTTACTACCTTGAGCTCCAACGCACCGGCCGGCCAGGGGATGAAAACCACCTGCATGCCGCGGTCGCTCTGGCCGGGCAAACGGTAACCCCCGTGGTCGCCACCAATGATGTGCGCTTTATTACCCGAGATGATTTTGAGGCCCACGAGGCACGGGTTTGTATCCACCAAGGTCGCATCCTGCACGATGAATCCCGGCCTAGACAGTACAGCGAAGCGCAGTATCTGCGATCGCCCGAGGAGATGGCCGCGCTCTTTGCCGATATCCCCGAGGCGCTGGCTAACACGTTGGCGATCGCCCAGCGTTGTAACTTATCCCTGACTCTGGGCCAAAACGTACTGCCGGATTTCCCTGTCCCCGAAGGCCAGACCATTGGCGATTTTCTGCGCTCAGAGGCGCGTGCGGGACTAGCACGGCGGATTGAGGCATTGGGGATGCCGGGTGGTGATCGTGCCGATTATGACCGACGCCTGGAGCACGAACTCGATGTCATTATCGATATGGGCTTTCCCGGCTATTTTTTAATCGTGGCCGACTTTATTCGCTGGGCCAAAGATCAAGACATTCCGGTGGGACCAGGTCGCGGTTCGGGTGCGGGATCGCTGGTCGCTTATGCGCTGGATATCACGGACTTGGATCCGCTGCGCTATGACCTGCTGTTTGAGCGATTTCTCAATCCTGAGCGGGTGTCGATGCCGGATTTTGATGTCGACTTTTGTATGGACAAGCGTGATCAGGTGATCGACTACGTGGCCGAGCGCTACGGCCGCGAAAAGGTCTCGCAGATTGCCACCCACGGCACAATGGCTGCACGAGCTGTGGTGCGTGATGTCGGCCGAGTCTTGGGGCATGGCTATGGCTATGTCGATCGCATTGCCAAGATGATTCCGTTTGAAATCGGCATGACGCTGGATAAAGCACTGGCTCAGGAAGCGGATCTGCGCCAGCTGTACGAAAGTGACGAGGAGGTGGGGTTTCTGCTGGACCTGGCCGGCCGGCTCGAAGGACTGTCGCGCAATGTCGGCAAGCATGCCGGCGGCGTGGTGATAGCACCCAGTGATTTAACGGATTTTGCCCCGCTTTACTGCGAGCCGGGGGGGGCCGGGCTTGCCACCCAGTTTGATAAGGATGATGTCGAAGCCGTGGGGCTAGTGAAGTTCGACTTCCTCGGCCTGCGCACGCTGACCATCATCGATTGGACGATTAAAGCGGTTAATGCCCAGCGGATTGAGCAAGGTGAGGCACCGCTTGACATCACCCATATTCCGCTCGATGACAAGCCCACGTTTGATCAGTTAAAGGAATGCCAGACGACTGCCGTTTTCCAGCTGGAATCGCGCGGCATGAAAGATCTGATCCGGCGCCTGAAGCCGGATAGCTTTGAGGACATTATCGCTCTGGTGGCGTTGTTTCGGCCCGGGCCGCTGCAGTCGGGCATGGTGGATGATTTTATCGACCGCAAACATGGCCGAAAGCCGGTGGCCTATCCCACACCAGAGCTGCATCACGATGCCCTAAAGCCCATTCTGAAGCCCACTTATGGCGTGATTCTCTATCAGGAACAGGTCATGCAAATCGCCCAGGCGGTCGGTGGCTATAGTTTGGGGGCTGCGGATTTGCTGCGGCGGGCTATGGGTAAGAAAAAGCCCGAGGAAATGGCCAAGCAGCGCAGCATCTTCATCGAAGGGGCGCAGGGTGAGGGGCTGCGCGCTGAACATGCCGAGGGGCTGTTTGATTTGATGGAGAAGTTTGCAGGCTATGGGTTTAACAAATCCCATTCCGCCGCCTATGCCTTGCTCTCGTATCAAACTGCCTGGCTGAAAACTCATTATCCGGCGGCTTTTATGGCCGCGGTGCTCTCCGCAGATATGGATAACACTGACAAGGTTGTCATTCTGATTGAGGAATGCCGGGCCATGTCGATTAAGGTGGTTCCGCCGGATATCAATCGCTCAGGCTGGATGTTCCGCGCCCCGGAAACGGGAGGCATTATCTATGGCTTAGGGGCGGTGAAAGGCGTTGGTCAATCGGCGGTAGAGGCGATTGTTGAGGCACGCGAAACCGATGGGCCATTCAAAGACCTCTATGACCTTTGCCAGCGCATCGATCTAAGACGGGTCAATCGGCGTGTGCTCGAAGCACTGATTCGCTCGGGTAGCCTGGATAGTCTGGCCCCTAATCGCGCCAGTGCCATGGCCCAATTGCCCGCCGCGTTGCAGGCGGCTGAGCAAAACAGCCGTAACACCGAGCGTGGGCAGGATGATCTATTTGGCATCGGCGCAGCGGCCGCGGATACCGATACAACGGTGTTGGATGCTCCGGTGGTGCCTGAATGGGACGAAAACGAGCGCCTAGTGGCCGAAAAAGAGACCCTCGGGCTTTATCTGACCGGCCATCCTATCGATCAGCATGAGCAGGAGTTGGCTGAATTTATCTCCTGCCGCCTTAACCAGGCCGCGGCGGGTTTTGGGGTGGAGCGAACCGGCGGGCGTCGAGGCGGTGAGAAGCGGGTGGTGCTGGCTGGTTTGGTGGTGGATGTGCGCACCCGAATCACCCAAAGCGGGCGACGCCTGGGTTTTGTCACTCTGGACGACCGCACCGCGCGTATCGAGGTGGCCCTGTTTGGTGAGAGTTTTCAGCGCTATCGTGAGCGGCTGCAAAAGGATCAGCTGGTCGTCATTGAGGGTGATTTAGGCTATGACGAGTTCAGCGACGGCTATCGGGTCTCCTGTGAGCGGGTGCACGATTTGGCAGGCGCGAGGGCGGCTTTTGCCCGCCGATTAGTCCTGAAGGTGACCGCCAAGGAGGCGGGAAACGGATTTGTGGGCCAATTGCAGTCATTGCTGCAGCCCTATCAGTCAGGTGAGTGCAGCGTTTGTATTGATTATGCCGGTGACGGCGCATCGGCACGCGTTAGGCTGGGTAGTGACTGGTGTGTTCGGCCTGAAGCGACACTTATAGAATCACTGAATGCGATGCTGCCAAGGCCGGTCCATGTGGATTATCGCCGCTAGTGGACGTGTTAACATTCAAAATCAACTGTAGAAGGGAGCCGATCATTGGCCTCCAATGAGATGAATTTCCTGGAATTCGAGCGGCCTATTGCTGAGCTCGAAGCCAAAATCGAAGAGCTTCGGTATGTCAGTGACGATGCCGAGGTGTCTATTGGTGATGAACTCACCAAACTGCAGGCTAAAAGCCGGCAGCTGACCGAGCAGATTTTTCGCAACTTAACCCCCTGGCAGGTCGCGCAGCTTGCCCGTCATCCGCAACGGCCCTACGCGCAAGACTATATCGATGCCATCTTCACCGAGTTCGAAGAGCTGCACGGTGATCGCGCCTATGCCGATGACAAAGCCATTATTGGCGGCGTAGCGAGGCTTGATGGCCGGCCAGTGATGGTGATTGGTCAACAAAAAGGCCGAGATACCCGTGAGAAGATTGCACGCAACTTTGGGATGTCGCGCCCAGAGGGCTATCGCAAGGCCAAGCGCTTGTTCGAAATGGCCGAGCGTTTTTCATTGCCCATTTTTACCTTCATCGACACCCCTGGCGCCTACCCGGGCGTAGGGGCTGAAGAGCGGGGTCAGAGCGAGGCCATTGCCCGTAACCTTTTCGTGATGTCGGGTCTGCGCACACCGATCATCTGCACGGTCATTGGTGAGGGTGGATCCGGCGGTGCCTTGGCGATTGGCGTTGGCGATCGGTTGTTGATGCTTCAGTACAGCACCTATTCGGTGATCTCCCCAGAGGGCTGTGCCTCCATCCTCTGGAAGAGTGCCGAGAAGGCCTCAGAGGCCGCTGAGGCCATGGGCATTACCGCCTCACGTCTGGCCGAATTGGGCTTGGTTGACGAGGTCATTGCCGAGCCGTTGGGTGGAGCGCACCGCAACCCAGGCGACCTGGCCAAGCGATTGGGACAGGCGCTGCGTCAACATTTGGCTGCGATCGAGGCGCAGGATCTAGAAACGTTGTGTGCCAAGCGCTATGAACGGTTGATGGGGCTGGGACACGTCCGCGAGTAGCTGAGGATGTCGGGATACGACCCTTTGTTGCAGTGGTCAACACAAATCCCCGAGGGCGTAAACCGGCTGGTTATTGCTTTTAGCGGTGGACTGGACTCAAGCGTGCTGCTGCATTTGGCCTCACGCTCCGACCATCCAGTGATGGCGATCCATATTGATCACGGCCTGCAGTCTCAATCAGGCGATTGGGCGGCACACTGTCGTGACGTCTGTCAGCAGGCGCAAATCCCCCTGCAACTCAAGCAGGTTCAACTGCGCGATCAACCCAACGGTCTGGAGGCCGCGGCTAGAACCGCCCGCTATCAGGCATTGCTTGCCGCGCTTGAGCCGGGCGATTGCCTGCTAACCGGCCACCACGCCGATGATCAGGCCGAGACAGTATTGCTGCGATTGCTGCGTGGGTCCGGACCGCGGGGGCTGGGTGGGGTACAGCCGGTTTGGTCGCTGGGTGATCGTTGGGTGGCACGGCCATTGCTCGAGTGCCGACGGCAGCAGATCACCGCCTACGCGCTGGATCACGAGCTGACCTGGGTAG
>CBFIIM010000086.1:0-5919 GCA_965662395.1 Spiribacter sp.
AACGGCCTACCTGGTTCACCGCGCAGCGATGAGGGCATCAGTGTTGAGGCGTTGTCGGCATCAATGCCAGATGGGTTTGTGACAACTTGGGCTGTTGCTGTGGGGGTAATTAGGACAACGAGTTCGGTCTGCTCATCTTGAAAGCGGCGGGAGCGAAAAAGCTCGCCAATCACGGGAAGATCGCCCAAGCCTGGAATTTGGCGAATCACGCTGGACTGTTGTTCATCGATCAGCCCAGCAATCAACAGGGTTTCCCCGCTTTGGGCATTCATCTCTGTCATGGCATTGCGCACGGAAAAGCCCGGCACCCCCAGCACGCTAACGGATTCATCGACATCGCTGACCTCGATTTCAACCTGTGTTCGGATAAGGTTGTTGCTCGTTATCTCAGGGGCGACTTTTAGGAGAATTCCATAGTCTTTGAAGGTGACCGATGTCGTGCCATCCGTGCCTTGAACCGGAATGGGTACTTCGCCGCCGGCTTGAAATTCCGCGCTCGATCCGCTGAGAGTCGAGAGCATGGGTTCTGCAATGACTCGCGCTTCACCGGATTCACCCAAAAGGTCGATCATCGAGCTCAGGCTCACCCCTAGGCCGAGATACTGATTGCCACCGCCGATATCAAGCGGTAGTGAATCCGCGGGTAGAAAGTCACCAAAGCCACCTCTGAAAACGTCGTTGGTATAGAAATCAGAGGCATAGGCAAAGGTGATGCCTGGTGATTGGCTGGCCCAATTCATGCCGATCTGGCGCAGCGTTGAGCGCTTTAACTCCACAAAACGTGCCTGAACACGGACGGTTTGAGCCGGTGGTGTTTCGGGTGCTTCGGCAGTCAATGGCTGTTGTGCGATCACTTGAATATCCAGATGTTGAGTGTCGCTGGCAGTCCAGATTCTCAGGTCACTTCGGCCTGTGCGCCGGCCGATAATGAGAATCTCCTCTGTCTCCTCAATCACCTCAACCTCAGCAATTTCGCCGTCTCCGAAGGCCACTCGCTCTACGCCCGGCGCTTTGATGAGTAGCGTATGTCCGACGCGAACCTGATGGGCCTCGGTCAGCCGCGTTTCGGCGGTGACGATCGATATCCCAGATAAGATCAATAACAAGCCCAATCGCAGGGATTTCATCACGGTCATTGTCTGCCTCCGATAATCAGGTCAACAGCCTGCACCGCTATGGACGGTTCCGCTGCCTGAGTGGTGCCGCCGAGTAACCGCGTTGCATCAATCACTTCGGCGGTAATGACGGTGTCATCACCGGGATTACGCAACACTGGACGGAGCTCGCCGATCACTTGAGCATGGGTGATCTGAATGGCTTCAAGCTCGGAGACAGCCAGCGTGATGTCGGTATAACCCATTCCTGCCTGGGCGTTTACGGAATGGCCGGTAAAATCGCCGGTTGCAATGATGGGAACGTCACCGAGTAGCGGGAGAGTGCGTCTTTCATCCCCTCTGCCCAGAGTGAGCATTAGATCGACCCGGTCGCCGGGTTCAAGCAGGCCTGCGATGGCCGAACTGCCACCCACGGGGATGGTAATCGCCCGGTCACCCAGGGTGATCAGGTCGGCCAGTCTGGCCTCAGTAGTCTGCTGGACCTGACTGGGCAGAAGCGGTTTGCCAGCATCGACAGGATGCGTCAGGCGGCCGCCTGCAACGTCTGCCCAAGTACCCTGATCAATAGCCGCTGCAGGCAGGTAGGTCAACGGGATCTCACGCAGTGCAACGTCTTGGGCCCTGAGCGTTTGCCCGGGGCTGAGATTTTCATTGGCAACGACAACACTGCGAGTGGCGTGTTCTGCTTGGAATGCGGCCTCGAGGCTTGCGGCACGATCACGAAGATGTTGATCCCCTAGGTAGGTGGCGGCAGCGCCGGCACCCACTGCCCCCATCAGGAGCAGGGCAGCGCGTTTGAACGATGGCATGCGATGACTCCTCAGCGCGGTTAAAACGGTATGGAAAATGCCCAAAGCAGGTTGTGCTCGCGGAGTGAAAGCCACTCGATAACACTCTCGATACCCTGCCAGGTCACCAGTAGCCCACCGGCAACCGCTAGATACTCAGCGCTGCTCACCGCGTTTGACTCAAACCCAAAAACTGCAGCAGTGCGATGTGTTCGTTACCATCGACACCGGTGGTGACCGTCAGGGTCTGCCCCTGCTGGGCTAGATAAGATGACTGGCTGTCACTGGAGCCCTTGCCATTTGATTGCAGTGACCAGCCGCGATGCTGAAAGTAACGAACAATATTGGCCCTGAGCGCGTCACCGGAGGTCAGGGCCTCTACCATGAGAGTTCTCCCGTCCTCGGTTTGTTGATCATGGATGACCACAAAGTCACTGGGTCCAAAAGGTTGCGGGTTGGGGCTGCGTTGCAGTGAGCCATCCAACGACATAACACTGAGGGTGACCGCGCTGCCATCTTGCTCGCTGGGAAGTATTTCCAGATGCCGAGTGCCATCAGGGCCGATAAACAGCATGCTGCGACCGGTGGTGTTGGCGATGCTTTGATCCTCAACCAGTGCGCCGTTCCGAGCGTTAAAAAAATCACGATAACGCGCAGTAAGGGGCTCAGGCGCCATCGGGGTTTGAAAGACCAGTACGCAAAATTGCTGGCCATTCATAGTCAATGCGCTGGGCTCAAGCACCTGATTGGTGCTCTCCGGTAACCATTCATGCTCCAGTCGGTCTTCACAACTATTCCAAGCCCCGGCGGGGTTCGGGCTTAGCAATAGCAATAGCAGACCCGCCTTAGCGAGGAGCAAGACGAGACGGGGGGATAAAGTCGGTTGATGCGGCATAACGGCCCTCCTTGAAGACGAAGAATCGCCCAAGTTGCTGGGCCGGTGCTGAGATCCAATCCACAGGTTCGCTCGCGACTAGATCCTCAGTGCGTTGCTGATATTCACGATCGGTATTGGCCTGCCAGGCGTGAGTGGATAACCCGGCGGTTTCGCTGAATATCAGGGTTCTATCGGGATCCACTGGGTCCCATAGCGCCGTTGCGCGGACTTGAAATTCCGCCTGTCCTAGCGTTTCGCGGGGGAGTCCCAGCATTTGGCCTGATAGGCCTCCTAGGCGCGCTGCGCTCGGTACCCGGTCGCCGTGTGCGAGGGCAGCGGTTGCGTATCCGGCGGTGGGTAGTCGCTTCTGAGTCCTGCTGTTGTTGCTGGCCGCTGGTGACGAATCCTCAGCCGGGAGGAGGTTGCGGTGACTGCCTGAGCCATTCCAGAGCGTATTAATCGACGGCCCTTCATTGGCCAGCGTTGCGACATTGACCAACCCAACTAAATCACTGCCACCAAAGCGTTCTTCGGCCTGCCGCCAGCTTGATGCAGACTGTTGATTACCGGTGAGCTCTTCCCAGGCCAAGTATCGAGCCGAGGCAATGGCGCTGCGTTGCATATCATGAAGTCTGCCGAGCCAGTCGACGGCCCAAAATGCCGGGATCAAGATCAGCAAACCGATGAGCGTTTCACTGATCGCGCTGCCTGATTGCGATCGCATCACAGGCTCGGCAGTTCGGTTGGGGCAAGGCCTGCTTCCCAATAGGGATTGAAGAGCGTTGCCGGATCATTGTCGCGCGGACAGCCGAGGGTACAGTCATCGGGCACTCGGTAGCTGACCTCGGCCATGCTGAGATGACTCTGAATGGCTTGTTGCGCTTCGGCATCCGGAATGGGCGCGCTCACCAGCGCTGAGACGCTGAATTGATAATCGCTTTGTCCACGACGACGTAACCGCGTGTAGCGTGTTATGCCGCTATATCCGCCGGCAAGACGATCAGCATCGGCGCTGCCTTGTCCCAGTGTGCTCCAACCACGCCAGCCCCACTTGCGGACGCTAAACGTGCTGACCTGGAATCGATCTACTGACCGCCATCCCCCCGCATCAGCCAAAGGCGCACGATTAGTGGCGCCCTGTTTGCGAAAGCGGATGAGTTTAAAAATACTCCTTTGCCAGGCTCTGCCGCCACTGCCATATCGTGGCCAACTGGCACTTTCCTGGCCTTTGAGCCAACGCCGAAGATTGTTGTTATGGTTAATGGTTTGTGAAAGCAACCCCGTAAAATAGCCGCCGTCTCTGCCAGGTCTTGCCGTCTGCAAACGGGTCAGTGCCGCGACTTGCTGACTGGCGAGCAGCGCCTGCACGCCCGTGGCGTAGGGTTGGGGTAATTGTCTGATGTCGCTATTGTTATTGACACGAAAGTCTTCGTCGTAAACCTCAACGACAGCCTGCATGACCCGGTTAAGACTGGCGCTTTGCAGTTCACGCTGTGCATCGAATTGCGCCAGCTGCATCAGCCGGTGCAAGGCATCAACCCCGTTGATATAACCCCAGCTCATTTTCTCGCTTGCCATCAGCGCGGTGCGAGCGGTCTGGCTGGCCAATCGGGTGGCAGCGCCGACGTAGGGTAGATAAGCGGTGTAGCGGGCGATGCGGTGGGCGCTGTTATCGACATAGCGCAGCCAGCTGATGTAGGCCACAAGGTGGCCTACCGCTATATGATTGGCCAGCATCGCTCGGTTGGTATACGCCATTAAATTCAGCCGACGCGCACTCCAGACCGCTGCGCTGTAAGCGGCGGCGTCGGCCGCATTGACCAGCCGGGTTTCCTGGCTGATCGTCCGATTGACTCGCTGTGTCAACAGCAGCGCAACGATGGCCAGCGCAACCACCGCCAGGAGAACAGGCAGCACCTGGCCGTTCGCCGAACTAGTTCTGTTCATTGAAATTCTGCAGGGTGTCCTGTTGCTCAGAGCGGCTTGCTGCGCGATCAGAATCCTCGCCTGCCTGTTGTACTTGAGCGCTGCCATCTTGGCCGGCCATCTCTCGGGCCATGGCTGCTGCCTGACTGGAAATCGTATCGCCAAAGGCGGAAAAAATTCCGATGCCAGCCACTGCGATCAGGGCAGTGATAATGATGTACTCCGACATACCCTGACCGGTTTGGTTGCTGGTGGGCTCTGTGTGTCGTTGATGCTGCATCGTCTTGTCTCCTATCGGTCTCTGCCGTGAATGGGGCGTTTCACTCTAAAGTCCTAAAGGATTCTGCTGAGTGCCGCTGATCGTATTCCAGCGGGATTCCGCCAAACGGCAGTCGGATAAGTGGTCAACGGCAACCACCCAATCGTAATTACTCCGTCGCTGCGGGTTCGGCCCCTAATGCCTCGATGGCCCGGCGTATTTCGATAAGACGCGGATCGGCGTAGAGCGCTGGTGCCTGATGTTCATGCTGATGCAAAAAACGACGCGCCTGCTCCAGGTGGATAACGGCTAAGTTGTAGATGGCCGGGGTGTGTTGCGGGTCACGCTGTAGAACGGCTTTTAAGTGTTTGCCTGATTGCTCCGGGTCACCATTGCGATAGCTAATCAGTGCCAGCCGAAAATAGGGCGACACCAGATCAGGAGACTCGTCAATCACGGCTTGGTAGTCCGTTTTGGCCTGCTCAAACTCACCGGCCTGAAAGGCAGTGTCGGCGCGCTCTAGGCGATCGATAATCGAGGTCTTCTCTAGGCCGGCAGTGGCAAAACACCCTGTGAGTAACGGGCAGATGAGTAGCCCGATCATCAAGGATTTTGGATTTATGACAGATGACATGTCGCTTCCTCCCGAAATCGATACCCGAGGATTGATCCGTGAATTTGGTGACAGGCAATTTCAAGGCTTTGATGGGTTTGAAGGGGTGCGATGGAAGCGCCCCACGGATTAACCCTTACATGGGCGAGCACTTCGAGATTTCCGCCAAAATGAATGACTTCAAAAGCCCTGCGCATACCCATGCCATGAACACTGCCGCCAGGCGATAGCAGCAAACCTTGCCCCTTTTCGGGTGGCTGTCGGCTGCGTAGCAGTCCGATCAGTCGATCGCCAAACCGCGTAGCAACCTGAGTGTTAAAGATAAGCTCAGGCCGTTCTAC
>CBFIIM010000087.1:0-5912 GCA_965662395.1 Spiribacter sp.
CGAAATAGGGCGAACGGTCCCTTTGGTCGTCAAAATTGCCCCTGATTTAGGCGATGAGGCCATTGATCAGCTCATTGATGTGCTCATGGCCTGCGGCGTCGATGGCGTCAGCGCTACCAACACAACCATAGAGCGAACCAGCATTGCCACCGAGAAACACGCCAACGAAACGGGCGGCTTAAGTGGTGCGCCGCTGCGCGCCAGAGCAACCGAAGTCGTCGCCCGTATTCGGACCCAAGCAGGCCCTGACTTCCCGATTATTGCGATGGGCGGCGTGATGAGCGGTGCTGATGCGGTGGAAAAAATTCAAGCCGGCGCAGACCTCGTTCAACTCTATACGGGATTGATCTACCGCGGCCCAGCGCTAGTTCATGAAGCTGCCAGCGCCATCGCCAGCCGGGATAATCCACCATCAGGGTTGCCCCCAGCGCGCAAGTAGAAGAGAATTCAGCCCCACGGAGAGGTGGCAGAGTGGTCGAATGCGGCGGACTTGAAATCCGTTGAGCCCCTAGGGGCTCCGGGGGTTCGAATCCCTCCCTCTCCCCCAGATATAAAAATGGCCCCTCAGGGGGCCTTTTTTATATCTGATTAACGGTGGTTCGAACCCCCGGAGCAAGCAAATGGGGTTCGACCAATCAGCGGAAGCTGATTGGGACGCTGAGCGTGAGCGATGCGCCCGAAGGGTGAGGCCCGGAAGGGCCGAATCAATCCCTACCTCTAGAACCGGTATTCAACACCCGCCGAGAAGCTGGGGGTGTAGCGGAAATTCTCGAAGGTATTATCAAGCGGGGCGTCATTGGCCAGCGATACGCTCTCGCCATCCGGCGTAGAAGCTGTATCGGCCACACCCTCAAAGGTCAGACCCATATCCAGCGACAGGCCAAACCGGCCGTCCGTACCGAAATCGTTATCCCAACCCACACCCACATAGGTGCGCATGTCTTCGGAGCTGAGTGATGGCATATCCAAAGGATCTTCGGTCAGCCAATTTTCACCGTAAAGGGCTCCACCGGTCATACGCAGGCCACTGCTATGCAGCGAATAGTCCACCAGTGCAGAGAACTGCATCGACTCTTCACCCAGAGTAAACATTGGGCCGCGGTCTGTTTCCGCCGTTTCCCGCTCGGCAGTGATGCCAAACCGGATATTCAGCCGATCACTAAGATGCGAGGTCAACTCCAGCTCCGGTTGCAGAGCACGCGTCCACTCAGAGTTCTGAGCCTGCGCAACACCACTGCTGACGGTAATGGCCAGCACTGCCGTTGAGAGTCCAAAAATAGAAAATCGCATGCTCATGGGCTGATTATTACTCAAAACTGGGCAAAAACGAAGTCCCTCGGGGCGCCAGATTACACCTGATACTTCGATTTCCACTCGGAATAGGGCATGCCATAGACAATTTCCTTCGCGGATTCTTTATCCAGATCGATTCCCCGCTCAGCCGCCGCCTCGGCATACCAGCGTGATAAGCAGTTACGACAGAACCCTGCCAGCTCCATTAGGTCAATATTTTGTACATCGGTGCGTTCCCGCAGATGACTGACCAGCGCCCGAAAGACGGCCGCTTCAAGTTCTGTTTGGGTCTGTTGGTCCATTACGCATGGCTCCTGATCGGTTTTGTGGAATCATTCTGGGGTACATTACGTCAGGCGCATCAACGGAGAAAGTCTTTGTCTGCGCTTCGAAGTTGGGCCGACCACTGGGAGAATTTGACTCGAATGCATAGGATCTGTTCACGGCTGATGATATTGCTTGTGCTGCTAGCCCTACCGGCGGCATCGCTGGCACTGACCTATCCATTACCGCCCTCCGGTGTCGATGTTGTAGGGCAGATTCAGCGCGTGGCTGCCAAGGACGAGGATACGTTGCTGGCACTCGGGCGCGAGTACGGTGTGGGTTATGAAGAGATCCGTCGAGCTAACCCTGGCGTTGATGTTTGGCTGCCAGGAGAGGGTACCGAGATTGTTATACCCACGCGGTTTATCCTGCCGAATGCGCCGCGTGAGGGTGTGGTCATTAATCTGGCTGAGATGCGGCTTTATTACTATCCGCCGGCGAGCGGCGAGGCCGCCGTGGTGGAAACCTACCCCATCAGTGTGGGCCGGATGGATTGGAGCACACCGATCGGTCAGACGCGGATTACTGAGAAGACCGAAAATCCCTATTGGTTTCCGCCAGAGTCCATTCTGACCGAGCGTGCTGCACAAGGGCGGCCATTGCCCAAAGCTGTGCCACCCGGGCCCGATAACCCGTTGGGGAATCATAAAATTCGTCTCGATATTCCAGGCGGTGCGTATTTAATTCATGGCACCAATGAACCGCGCGGCATCGGCATGCGGGTCACACACGGTTGCATTCGAATGTTCCCGGAGGATGTGGAATCGTTATTTGAACGCCTGCCGCTTGGCACGCCAGTGACGATCGTTAATCAGCCGGTCAAGGCTGGCTGGTCAGGGCATTCATTGTTGGTGGAAGCGCATCCGATATTGCCGGCCGATGCCGAAAACGCGTTTGATCCGCTGAAACCGCCAAGCCTCGGGGAGGCAGTACTTGCCATCGCCGCAATTCTCGATCAGGGGTCCGGCCGCGTGGATCATCAGCGTTTGGCCACCGCGGTGGAGACGGCCAGTGGTATTCCCTACGAAATCTCCCGCCTAGCGTGGGTCAGCCCGTTGGGGGCCGCCCCGGCTTTTACGGCATCAGCGCAATAAAAAACCCCGCCGAGGCGGGGTTTGGTGAAGTCCCAACGAGTGGACTTATTTGTACATCGAGCGCTCAAACATGCGATCGATCTTCTCAGCGTTGTCATCCGCAGTGTTCTGCGCAGCACGGGCAGCCACCTCGGCACCTTCAGCGGTGACCATTGCGGTGCTGGCCTCGTCCATAGCGGCTTCAGCCATTGCGCGGACATCATCAATCTGCGCCTGCAGATCCTCAGTCGAGGCCTGAGTCGCGCAACCCACCAACAGCCCCATGGAGGCGGCGGCGGCACTCAACTTGAGCAGCGTCTTGAGCGACTGGGTCATTTTGGAAACTCCTGTACAAAAATTTGACGATTGCAATCGTTAACGACGTCTTTTTGGCGGCAAACGCCTTGGTTGGTCGTTATGTGCATGATTACGCGCTACTGTGACAGATTCAACCCCCGGGAAGAATTACTCGATCAATACTCTTGTGCCAATTTTAATGTGTGCTTGGAATTGCTCAATCTGCTCATTGGTCATCGCAATACACCCTTGCGTCCAATGAAAACGCTCATGAATCTCGGGGTCTCCCTCGCCAATGCCGTGAAAGCCAATGTAGCCGCCCAATGTTCCATCTTGGGGAAAATAGCCATGGCGCGCCCCATGATCCAACGCATGGCGGTATTCATACTCATCCATTAGCCCTCTGCGGCGGGCTTTATCGATATGCGTAAGCGTTGGGTAGTCAAGGCCAATAAAGACATGAAAACGGGATTCATTATTGATGCGAATCACCCGAAATTCACCCCGCGGTGTCGTTCGATCACCGTTGAGGTGCAGATCCGAAATGCCACCCCGGCCAAACGCAACCCGCTCAAAGACATGTTGGCGCTCGTTGCCATGCCAGACTTCAGTGGTCCAGGCCTGGGTGTCGACGCGTATCCACGTTCCGGAATAGGGGGCAGCGCTGCTAATGCTCACGCAAAATAGTGCAAAAAGCGTGATGGCGAGTATTCGCGCATTCATTGCAGATACTCGCTGATCTGCTGAGCGGTGAAAGGCCAGCGTAGTACCGGATCCTGATCCTCGCGGCTGAGAACGGGGATTTCCGTGGCGTACAGTGCCTCGGCACTGGCATCATCCATCAGATCAATGATCTGAACGGTACGGCCTAGTTGCTCGGCAATTGGAGCAATCAGGGCCCAAGCCTGCTCGCACAAATGACAGCCTTCGGTGGTGTAGAATCGAACCACAATCATTTCCAGTTATTTTGTCTAAACCGCATGCGTAATTTACCGGATATTCGCCTGAGTGTGGCCCCCATGATGGACTGGACGGATCCGGCCTGTCGCTACCTGCTGCGCCTTATTACCCGGCACACGCTGCTTTACACCGAAATGGTACCGGCTCAGGCGCTCTGGCATGGCAAGGCAGAACGCTTTCTAGCCGGACACCCCAGCGAGCACCCAGTGGCGTTGCAGCTTGGCGGCAGCGACCCTAAGCAACTGGCCCACGGCGCACAACTGGGGGAGGCTTGGGGGTATGACGAAATCAACCTCAATGTCGGCTGCCCCAGTGATCGTGTGCAATCCGGGCGTTTTGGCGCATGCCTGATGCGCGAGCCTGCGCTGGTCTCCGAACTCGTCGCGGCCATGCGCGCATCCACCCGCCTACCGGTGACGGTGAAATGCCGCATTGGTGTGGATGAAGATGATCGCTATGACCAGCTCTGCCAATTTACCGAGCAGTTAATGGCCGGTGGCGTAGATGGACTGATCGTGCATGCCCGAAAAGCCTGGCTAAAGGGTCTTTCTCCAAAGCAAAACAGGGAGATACCGCCTCTTCGTTATGATGTGGTTAAGGCTTTAAAGACCGATTTTCCTGATCTGCCTATTGTGCTGAACGGGGGTATTAAAACCCTGGCAAGCGCTCAGGAATGGCTGGAGTGTCTGGACGGGATCATGATCGGCCGAGAGGCCTATCACAACCCATGGGTACTTTCCGGCGCGGATGCTGCGATTTTTGAGGACCACAGCGCGGTCAGCCCGCAGCGTGCGACTGTTGCGCGCGCCTATCGCGACTATGTTGCAGAACATCTAACACCCGGCGTGCCGGTTTCTCGCTATACCCGGCATTTGGTGGGACTGTATCAGGGGCTTCCGGGTGGGCGCATCTGGCGTCGGGCACTCAGTGAAGGAGCAGCGCGCCGCGGCGCGGGGGCCGAGATCATCGATCAGGCCCTTGCCATACGCGATGAGGCCATTGCGCGTATGCAATCCTCCGCAATGGATGTCAGTTAAGGGCAAAAAACGCCCGAGCCGTGCGGGTTGATTCGCGTGCTAGCTCCTGCGCTGAGAGTTTCTTTAACTCAGCGACCGCATTCAGCACATGCGGCAGATAAGCGGGCTCATTGCGCCGGTCGGCCGGTTTCTCAGGTAAATCCCTTGGCAACAGAAACGGGGCGTCGGTTTCAATCATCAGACGGGATAAGGGAATATCGGCAACACAGTCGCGCAGTGCCTGCCCACGGCGCTCATCACAGACCCAGCCCGTGACACCGATATGCAGATCAAGATCCAGGCAGGCATGCAGCAAGGCCCGACCCCCGGTAAAGCAGTGCAAGACAGCAGCCGGTAAACGGTCGCGAAAATCTTTCAGAACAGCCAGGAAATCAGCATCGGCATCGCGTTGATGTAAAAATACGGGCACTTGATGCGTCGCCGCGATCTCTAATTGCCCGGCGAAAGCCTCACGCTGTATCGGGCGGGGTGAGAAATCCCGAAAATAATCAAGCCCGGTCTCACCAACTGCTGTGACCATTGGGTGGTGTAGCAACGTGGCCAGTTCAGTGGCAACCGTCTGGCTCCAGCCACTGGCATGATGGGGGTGCACCCCGGCTGTCGAGCGCATCCTGTCCGGATACTCTGCGGCCAGCTTCGCGGCCTCGTGTGAACCTGGCAGATCCACACCGGTCAGCACCATGGCCTGCACACCGGCCTGGATTGCCCGCTCAATGACCGCCTCGCGATCACGATCGAAGCGATTGTGGGTGAGGTTAACGCCGATATCTACCAAACTGTGTACTGTCATAATGACAATAGTGCGGGAATTTGGAGTAATGATGAATACCGATGCGTCCGTTCATCCGGCCTCACAGCCTATGGACTGGGTGGGAGATTGGGTGGGTGTGCGCTCGCAACAAACACCTGACCGGGTTGCAGTGATCGA
>CBFIIM010000088.1:0-5885 GCA_965662395.1 Spiribacter sp.
CTGGCGGACAAAGACCCGCTGGCACAGCGGCTGGGACTGACCCCGCATCCATTGCTCGAAGGGCTGGATTGGGGCGCTGATCTAGCACCAGAGCGTGATTTGAATAATGCTCGTCATTGGGGCAGCGCGATTGCCGTTGGCTATTGCGGCATTGCGGAAACCGGATCGATTGTGATGCCTTCAGGCCCCAAGCGGCCCACAACGCTTAATTTTCTGCCTGATCATCACATTGTGGTGTTGGCTATCGGCGATATTGTCGATTACATGGAAGCGGTGTGGGATCGGTTACTGGCTGAAGGCACTATGCCAAGGACGGTGAACGTGATCACCGGCCCATCAAGGACCGCAGATGTTGAGCAGACATTGCAGCTAGGCGCCCATGGCCCGCGCAGCCTGCATGTCTTGTTGCTGGGCTAGGTCCCTTTCTCAGCAGCCTTTGCCTGTTGATAAGCCCATTCAAGGCGCTCAAAGCCTGCACTCTCTAAAGCTTCGCCCTGATCGGTCAAAATTGCCTCAAGGGCCCGAAAACGCCGCTCAAACTTATCATTACCGGCGCGCAGGGCCTGCTCAGGGTCAACCCCCAACTGGCGGGCTAAATTGACACAGGCCAGCAGGACATCGCCCATTTCCTCAGCAATATGCGCAGGATTGCTAGGCACTGCGGCCATGGCCTCAGTCAGCTCATTGAGTTCTTCATGGACTTTGGCCACCACCTGCTCGGGTTCCGGCCAATCGAAGCCAACGCGAGCCGCGCGGGACTGCAGCTTGCGACTGCGGGTTAGTGCCGGTAGTGCAAGGGGCACATCATCGAGTGCACTCGGGCGCTGATCAGCGCCGCCCCCGTTGCTACGCGCGGCCCGCTCCTCGGCCTTAATGGCCTCCCAAGTCTCGCGCTGGCCTTGGGCCGTCGTCACAGTGCCCTCGCCAAAAACGTGGGGGTGCCGGCGAATAATTTTGGCAAGCACCGTCTCGGCAATGGCTTCAAAATCAAAGCTACCCTCCTCGCGGCCTAATTGCGCGTAGAAGATCACTTGAAAGAGCAGGTCTCCCAGCTCATCGCGCATATCTCCACGATCACCTCGCTCAATGGCATCGGCGACCTCATAGGCCTCCTCCAAGGTATGCGGGACGATACTGCGAAAATCCTGCTCTAAATCCCACGGGCAGCCCTGCTGCGGGTCGCGCAAACGGGCCATTACATCAATCAGGCGCTGGATTGCGCTATCGGCCTGGCTCATCGTTTTTGATACTGGCTGGCCCCAAACAGCTGCTCGCGGGCTTTATCATCTAATTGCGGCGGCCGGGCATCGGCAAGCACCGCCACCCCACGCTGCACCGCGGGCCGATCGGCGATGGCGTCAAACCAGCGTTTTAGATGGGGGTAGTCGTTAAGATCTTGACCCTGGTTTTCATACGGTCGTATCCAGGGGAAACAGGCAATATCCGCAATGCTGTATTGATCACCGGCCAGCCAGTCACGGTCAGCAAGGCGTCGATCCATTACCCCATAAAGCCGCCCTGCTTCGTTGGTATAGCGCTTAATGGCGTAGTCAATCTTCTCCGGGGCGTACTGGCGGAAGTGATGCGCCTGGCCCAGCATCGGGCCGAGCCCGCCCATTTGAAACATCATCCACTCCAGGGTCTCTATTCGTGCCCGGGGTTCAGTGGGCATTAATGATCCAGTCTTCTCGGCCAGATACATTAGGATGGCGCCGGATTCAAAGACCGAGATCGGATCACCGTTGGGCCCATCGGGGTCGATAATCGCCGGGATTTTGTTATTGGGGCTGATGCGCAAAAAAGCCTCACCAAACTGATCGCCTTGGCCGATGTGAATGGGATGGACCTGGTAGCTAAGCCCAAGCTCCTCCAGTGCGATATGGACTTTGTGCCCATTGGGGGTCGGCCAGGTGTAGACGTCGATCATCGTGCTTGCTTCCTTTATCATTACCGCTATGAATGAAATACCCGGTTACACACGCCGACATAGTGTGCCTGTGAAGGTTGGCAACGTCACGGTGGGCGGTGATGCCCCCATTGTGGTGCAGTCAATGACCAACACCGACACGGTGGATGAAATCCGAACCAGTATTCAGGTGGCTGAATTAGCACGCGCGGGTTCTGAGCTGGTGCGCATTACCGTTAACAACGAAGACGCCGCCCGTGCTGTACCCAACATTCGAAAACGCCTGGATGATATGGGTGTTGATGTCCCGCTGGTCGGGGATTTTCATTTTAACGGGCACCGCTTGTTGCGGGCAGTCCCTGAGTGCGGCAGCGCGTTGGCAAAGTTGCGCATCAACCCAGGGAACGTTGGCAAAGGCTCGCGACGCGATCCGCAGTTTGCCGAAATTATCGAGATTGCCCGCGATTTAGACCGCCCGATTCGCATCGGCGTGAACTGGGGCAGCCTTGATCAGGACCTGTTAGCACAGCTGATGGATGAGAACGCCCGACTGCCTACGCCAAAGACTCCGGATCAGGTGATGCGCGATGCCGTGGTGATCTCCTCGCTGGAGAGTGCCGAACGGGCTGAGGCCCTCGGACTTGGCCATGATCGAATCATTATTTCGTGCAAAACCAGCAAGGTGCAGGATCTAATTAGTGTCTATCAGGACTTGGCCGCACGTTGCGACTATCCGCTGCACTTAGGCCTGACTGAGGCGGGCATGGGCTCAAAGGGCATTGTCGCCTCCACGGCCGGTCTTTCAGTCCTGCTGCAGCAGGGCATTGGCGATACCATTCGGATTTCATTGACACCTGAGCCTGGCGGAGATCGTACCCAAGAGGTCATCGTTGCCCAAGAGATTCTCCAGACCATGGGGCTTAGAAGCTTTACCCCGCTCGTTGCCGCTTGTCCGGGTTGTGGCCGTACCACCAGTACGTTCTTCCAAGAATTGGCTGACGAGATTCAAGGTCATGTCCGCGAGCGCATGCCGCAATGGCGTGAACAGTACCCCGGAGTTGAGTCGATGAGCCTTGCGGTGATGGGGTGTGTGGTCAATGGACCGGGTGAGAGCCGAATGGCTGATATTGGTATCAGCCTGCCGGGGACCGGGGAAAAGCCCGTGGCGCCAGTCTATGAGGACGGTGAGAAGACCGTAACACTGAAAGGCGATCACATTGCCGATGAGTTCAAAGCCATTGTCGAGCGCTACGTGGAGCGCCGCTACGGCGGTGCCAGCTAAGCCTACTCCTGTAACCAGGCTCGCTTATCAGTGACTGCTTCCCAGTCGGCGGCGTCCACGGGTGCCGGCTCGGCCTTAGTGATCACCGGCCACTGTTTGGCCAGTGTGGCGTTGAGCGCAATAAAGTCCTGCTGACCAGCCGGGACCTCATCATCGGGATAAATCGCATCGACCGGGCATTCGGCCACACAGACCGCACAGTCAATACACTCCTCAGGATCAATCACCAGAAAGTTAGGCCCAGCATGAAAACAGTCGACTGGGCAGACTTCCACACAGTCGGTGTAGCGGCAACGGATGCAGGGTTCTGTGACGACGTAGGTCATGACAACGGCCCGGCTGATGGCGATTGTCGACGGGTGGAGAAGGCGCCACAGACGTCACATCGCCATTGCCGTCCGGCATATTGCTGCTCGAGCGCTGCACGAATCTCAGGCCGACTCGCAAAATCAGCTAGGGTTATCCCGCCCAAGAAGTCCTCGATTTGGTGGGTGAGCGTCGCCCACAGGCGCTGATCGAGCGCCGAGGTGCTGCGCCTGGGCCCGCCCTCACCGTCCATCAAGGTAATTACCTCACCAATCGAAATCTTCTCAGCCGAGCGGCCAAGCCGATATCCGCCCCCAGGCCCCGGTGTTCCGCGCACCAGTCCTGCCCGGCGCAGCTTCCAAAAGATTTGATCGATATACGACATGGAAATGTTCTGACAGACCGATATCTCGGCAAGTGGCACAGCGCCAGCCTGGTTATGGATGGCCAGATGCATCAGGGCACTGACCGCATAACGACTTTTGGCCGATAGCCGGATCATGCTGACTCCACATCCGCATCAAAGGCTTGAACGGTATGGGCGTGGTTCACCGGCCCGTGGCCATGGCCCATTGGCGTGGCTGTTGCCAGTGCCGTTTGCAAATAGGCCCGAGCGCGCGTCACCGCCTGGACAATTGTCAGGCCCCGGCCGATGCCCTCGGCGATGGCTGAGGCCAGCGTACAACCAGTGCCATGATCGCTGGTGGTTTGAATACGGGGGTGATGAAACCGGGTTTGCCCATCGGCGGTGGCCAGAATATCGAGCAGCATCTCATCACCGCTGAGGTGTCCGCCTTTTAACAAGACAGCTTGGCAGCCAAGCCCTAGCAGCTTTGCTGCGGCCTCGGGCATGGCTTCGGCGTCGGGGATAGGTGTGCCGAGCAGAGCTTCGGCTTCTGGTAGATTGGGGGTAATCACCGTGGCTTTGGGGATTAATACATCACGTAAATGCGCCAATGCGGCATCAGAGACCAATCGATCTCCGCTTTGGGCAACCATGACTGGATCAACCACCAAATCAATGCCAGGCGCTTTCTCATCAATCATGCGGACCAACAGATCAATAACGGCGGGATCATGCAGCATTCCGGTTTTAATACAGTCGGCACCCAGATCATCCAGCACGGATGTGATCTGTTGGGCGACAAACGCCGGTGAGATGGCATCAACCGCATGCACGCCCAGCGTGTTCTGCGCGGTCAGTGCGGTGACCGCCGTCATGGCATAGCCGCCCAAGGCCGTCACGGTTTTAATATCCGCCTGTATTCCCGCACCACCCCCAGAGTCTGAGCCGGCGATAATGAGAATGCGTGCGGGTGTCGTCACGTGTCTGCCCCTCTGTCCTGTTGATGTATCCGCTTGGCAGCGGGTCGATCTAGTTTACCCGCCCCGGACAATGGCAGCGAATCAACGGCAGTGACCTCAACGGGCCGCTTAAATCGAGCGATTCGGCTGGAAAGCCAGGTGAGTATTGGATCGGTGTCTTGAGCAGAGGGCCCAACCACCCAGGCCACCGGACGCTGCCCCCAGCGAGTATCGGGGATACCGAACACCAATGCTGCCCGCACACTCGGATGCTCGCACAGCACGGCCTCGATTTCCGCAGGGGCGATGTTTTCCCCTCCGCTGACGATCATGTCATCTAATCGGCCGATGATTCTGACCTGCCCGTTGCCCTCTTCAACCGCCAAGTCTCCACTACGCACCCAGCCGCCAGGGCTGAGAACGGCCGCGCTGGCGGGCGCATCATTCCGATAGCCGTCAAAAGCATGCGGGCTTCTTAGTTGAAGCTCACCGGGTTTGCCCTGGGCGCAGATCTCCCCGCTGCTTGGATCAAGGATGCGGTAGTCACAAAACGCTAACGGCCCGCCGATGCAGCTCTGGCTCTGTTGCAGTGCTGCGATGTCCCGGCCTTCACGAATATTCATAAAATTTGACGGGCCCGCTTCGGTCAGTCCGTAGGCTTGGCTTACGGGTATCCCGCGATCAAAAAACGCCTGGGTATTCACGGCGCTGCAGGGGGCACCGGCGGTGGTGATTCCGGTTAATGTCTTTAAAGATGTCGAGGCAAAGTCTGGATGCGCTGACAGGGCCACCAACATCGCCTCCACCGCCCCAAAATGATTGATTTGATGCTCATCGATTAGCGACAGGGCTTGGCCGGCATCAAACCGTGGTTGCAGAATCAGACAGCCACCGGCCAGCAGTATCGGGATGACGGTATTCCAGCCACCGATATGGAATAGCGGGAAAAGCACTAGTTCACGCCGCTGCCCCAGGCCATCGACAGCGGCCGCCATGAGCTCAAACGCGTTCCAGAGCATCTGCCGGTAACTAACTTGGCAAATTTTGGGCAGCCCTGTGCTACCGCCGGTGTGCACCAGCAAACAA
>CBFIIM010000089.1:0-5759 GCA_965662395.1 Spiribacter sp.
TGCTCCATGGCCTGATTGAAGAGGGCGTCACCCTAGTGGCCACTTCCAATGTCGTACCGCAGGGGCTCTATCGTGACGGGCTGCAACGCGATCGATTTCTGCCTGCCATTGCCCTGCTTGAGCGACATGCTCAAGTGTTGAATGTCGATGGCGGTATCGACTATCGGCTGCGGTTACTCAGCCAAGCACCCATTTATCATGTACCGGCGGATGCCCGCGCCGAGGCCGCACTAGCCCGAGCATTTGAGAAGCTCTGCCCCGAGCGGGAGCACTCCACGCCCGTGCTTGAGCTCAATCACCGCCGCATCCCGGCGCGAGGACTTGGCGATGGCGTGCTGTGGTGCGGCTTTGATGCCCTGTGCGAGGGACCGCGCAGCCAGGATGACTATGTCGAGATCGCCCGACAATTTCACACGGTACTGATCTCCTCTGTCCCCATCCTTGATCGTGACCGTGAGGACGCGGCCCGACGGTTTATTGCGCTGGTTGATGAATTCTATGACCGAGGGGTCAAACTCATCATTTCGGCAATGGCCGAGGCGGACTGGATTTACCGTGGATCGCGCTTGCGCTTTGAGTTTAAGCGAACGGTCTCGCGGCTGAGCGAAATGCAGTCTCACGACTATCTGGCACTCCCGCATAAGCCCTAAAAGTTTTCCCCAAAGTCTGTGGATAAGTCTGTGGAGGAACTTTTTGATTAGGGGTGAAGCGTCCATACCATGCGGATTCGCCTTAGATCGGTGGATCTTTGATCAATCCAATATTTTCAATAAAATCAATGACTTATAAATTGCCCTGTGCAATCAGTCATTTAGGGGAACTTCCGAAGATGACATGAGAGTTACGGTGTGTATAACAGCATCTGTCAAGTGCTATCGCATCAATCCGGCCACATGCGCAGCCACCCCGCGAGATAGCGCACCCAGATCATAACCGCCCTCAAGCACTGAGCAGATATGCCCCCCGCAACAGTAGTTGGCAACGGCCACCAATTCATCGGTTATCCAGGCAAAATCCTCCGCCGTCAGTTCGAGCCCAGCCAAGGGATCCTCGGCTGCTGCATCAAAGCCTGCAGAAATCACCAACAGCTCAGGATCAAACTCAATGAGTGCCGCGATTGCCTCACCATGGAACTGTTGCCGATACGCCGCTGATGGCGTCCCCTCGGGCAGAGGCAGATTCAAGATATTGCCGGGGATATTATCGGCTCGCGTGCCCGTGCCCGGAAACAAGGGATGCTGATGCAACGATAGATAGAAAAGCCCCTCGCGCCCGGTAAAGATCGTCTGCGTGCCGTTGCCGTGGTGCACATCAAAATCGACCACCGCAACCCGTTGAATACCATGCACCTCACGGGCATGCAGCGCTGCAATGGCTGCATTGTTAAAGAGGCAAAAACCCATGGATTCGTCCGGCTCGGCATGATGACCCGGGGGGCGAGTGGCACAGAAAACCCGCCGGGCCGCACCGCTTTGGATAGCATCCACGGCCTGTATGCCGGCACCGGCACTTTTCAACGCCGCCGCTAACGATCCTGCCGAGAGCAGCGTATCGGCATTCAGGTGACAACGCCCAGAAGTAGGAATGGCTGAGAAGACCGAATCAATGTAGTCAGCGGCATGCGCTCGCTCAATCGCTGCCCGCGGGGCGTCCATGGCCTCATGTCGCTCAAGCGCGGCAAACTCCGGGGCGTCCAAGGCCTTTTGAATGGCGATCAGGCGCTCAATACGCTCCGGATGATCACTGCCGGTGTCGTGCGCCAGGCAATCCGGATGAGTGATCAACCAGGTGTTCATAAACTACTGACCGGAGTGAAAGCTCTGCCGAAAAGCCATCTCAAACGGCCCGCCCCCGGCATGCGGATTCACGGTGATCTCAAAAGTCAGCACTTCACCCTCATCCACCGGAAATGTCCCGATGTACGACACCCAGTCCGAATCCCGCACCCGCCGGGCTCCAATTTCGCTCAGATCATCATTGACATCGCGGGCCATCACATCCACTCGTGCGGTAACAGGTTGGCCGTCACGCAGCACCGTTATCATGATCATTCCACGGGTGCGACTGCGCAGAATGCCGTAGCTCTCGGCAATCTGGGGGTTGAGCAATCCCGTGGGCATGGCGCTGTAGTGGACTTCAAAGTCACCAAACCGGCTTGATTGCTGAGCGCTGACGAGCAGTGGCAGGGCCAATCCCAGCACGGTGGTGAATATCAACAGCATGCGGCGCAGAGACATCATCAGCGTTCTCCCTCAACCGTTTCCCGACAGATCCGATAAAGCGCCACTTCGCCAAACAGATTGGGTAACAAACGGGCCAGTGGCGGCTCCTTTAAGTCATGAGATACCACGCGCCGCTCCAAAATGTGAATACCCAGCTCGCGGCAAAGCGCTTCAAAATCATGGATGGTGCAGAAATGAATATTGGGCGTTTCATACCAAGCATAGGAGAGCGCATCACTCATCGGCATCCGCCCGCGAACCGCCAAATGATAGCGAAGCCGGTAATAAGCAAAGTTAGGGAAAGTCACGATCCCCTCACGACCTACCCGCAGCATTTCACATAAAAGCTGATCGGGCCGCTGCACGGCCTGGAGCGTTTGCGTCAGTATCACCTGATCGAAGGCACCATCTTCAAAGTCTGACAATCCTTCATCAAGATCGCTTTCAATGACATTAACCCCGTTAGCAATGCTCCGGGTGATGCCCTCAGGGTCAATCTCAAGGCCATAACCAGTGGCCTGCCGGCTCTCAAATAGATGGCGCAAAAGCTCACCATCACCGCAGCCCAAATCCAGCACACGCTGGCCCTGACCAATCCAATCGGCAACGATCTGCAAATCAGCGCGTAGCGGATTCATACCCCCACCTCCGCGGCCACCCGCTGCATGTAGGTTGAGAAGACCTCCATATACCGCGGCACTGGCATTAAAAAGGCGTCATGCCCGTGGTTAGCCCGAATCTCGGCGTAACTCACCCGCTTATTACTGTCCAAAAGGGCCCGGACGATCTCACGGCTAGCTGAGGGCGGAAAACGCCAATCGCTAGTAAAAGAGGCCACTAAAAACTGCGCGCTAACCGGTTCAAGTGCCCGCTCAAGATCACCTCCATGGCGGGCGGCGGGATCAAAATAATCCAGCGCCTTCGTCATCAACAGATAGGTGTTGGCATCGAAGCGGTCCACAAAAGACTGCCCTTGATGACGCAAATAACTCTCAACCTCAAACTCCACTTCGTAGTTAAAGCCAAAGTCACTTGCCTCGCCACGACGCTCACGACCAAATTTCTCACCCATTGCCGCTTCGGACAGATAGGTAATGTGGCCCAGCATCCGCGCCAGCATCAGGCCCGTGCGCGGCCGACTCCCGGCATCGGCATAACGGCCCTCATGAAAATCCGGATCTGAGCGAATGGCCTGGCGCGCCACCTCGTTGAATGCAATGTTTTGCGCCGACAGTCGAGGCGCCGCGGCGATAACCACCGCATGTGCGATACGCTCGGGCAGATCAATGGCCCACTGTAGCGCTTGCATGCCGCCCAGACTGCCGCCGGCCACTGCCGCCCAGCGCTTGATACCCAAATGATCAGCAAGCCGCGCCTGCGTGCGCACCCAGTCACGCACGGTTACCATTGGAAAATCGGCACCATAGGGTTTGCCGGTCTCCGGGTTAGTGCTGGTCGGCCCGGTTGATCCGTGACAACCGCCGATGTTGTTGCTGCAGACCACAAAAAAACGCCGGGTATCAATCGCTTTGCCCGGCCCAATGCAGGCATCCCACCAACCCGGCTTTCCCGCTTCGGTGTCGTGATACCCAGCCGCATGATGACTGCCAGAGAGCGCATGACAGACCAAAACAGCGTTGCTGGCCGTCGCATTCAGCTGACCATAGGTTTCATAAGCCAGCGTATACCCGGGCAACACACGCCCTGATTCAAGCTCGAGTGGCTCGTCAATCTGGACTTGCTGCGGGGTCACCAACCCAACAGAATCTGGCGGAAATATTGAATCCATCGCTACATCATGAGCCCAGGGGCAATATGTTCAAGGGGCGGCATCACCAGCATCTTAGCGACTTGGATGGCAATAATGGCGGCGAGCGGTGACAAATCCACTCCACCTAGGTCTGGCAGTATCGAGCGAAAGGGCCGAATGACCGGTTCTGTCAGACTGAGCAACACCGTCATCGCGGGATTGTAATTATGCGGATTCACCCATGAGAGGATGGCCCGCACGATAATCGCCACCAAATAGACGTTAAAAAGCAGACTGATCAGCTCGGCCGGCGTGCGCAACACCAGATAGTCAATTCTTGGCGTCACGCCCGCGATCATCATCAGCAATGCCAACGCAATCATCTGTAGGGCAATCATCAGCAAGAGCGCCGAGAAATCGAACCCACCCCATCCGGGGACCACTCGACGCAGAGGATGCAACAGTGGCTGGGTGATGCGGACCAGAAACTGAGACAACGGGTTGTAGAAATCCGCCCGAGTCCACTGCAGCAAAAAGCGCAGCATGACGGCCATGATGTAGAGACTGAATACCGTATCGATCAAAAAAGCGAGCGGATGAGTCAGATAGCCCGGCGTCATCTTTACTGTGCTCCTAATTCATCGCCAATCTCAGCGGCCCGCTCGGCAGCTGCGCCCAGCGCTTTGCGATAAATCGCGGCAAGCCCGGCCTTATCAAATTCAGCCAGTGCAGCCGCCGTTGTCCCACCCGGGGAGGTGACTCGTGTCCTGAGTGTGGCGGCATCTTCACTGCTCTCAAGGGCCATGCGGGCAGCGCCCAACGCGGTCTCCAGCGTGAGCAGTCGAGCGGTTTTCTGATCCAGCCCCAATTCCTCTGCTGCAGCCTGCATCAACTCCATAGTCAAAAAGAAATAGGCAGGCCCACTGCCAGAGAGTGCAGTCACCGCATCCATCTGCTGTTCTTCACTCAACCAAACCACCATGCCCACCGCCCGCAGTGTGGTCTCAGCAAGCTCGCGCTGGGTCTCACTGACTGCCTGATTGGCATAAAGCGCCGTCGCACCCGTCTGGACCAGTGCCGGCGTATTGGGCATTGCCCTAACAACAGCGGCACCGTCGCCCAACCAACGCGCAATATCGCTACTACGCACACCGGCGGCGATGGAAATGACCACGCTTTGCTGCTCCCGAATCTGCAGCGCCAGATCAGTCGCCACCTCGGCAATCCTATTAGGCTTAACCGCTAAGATGACAGCATCGGCGCCACGGGTAGCCGTCGCGTTGTCTTCGAAGGCCTGAATACCAAAGTCGGCAATCAGCGCCTCACGCCGCGCAGCGTCCGGCTCGGCACATCGAACACCGGCAGCCGGATGGCCGTCGGCGATTAGGCCGCCGATTAGGCTGCGCGCCATATTGCCACCACCAATCAACGTAATGATTTTCTCGCTCATCCGTGCTTCTCCGGTCTTGGCCCAAACACCGCCGTACCCAACCGAACCATGGTGCTGCCCTCGGCTATCGCGGCTTCCAGATCATTGGACATGCCCATTGACAGTGTGTCCAGCTGCAGGCCCTCACCGATCAGACCCTCTTGCAGCGCTCGCAGCTGCGCAAATGCCGCCCGCTGACTGGCAAAATCAGTCACCGCCTCAGGCAGCGTCATCAGCCCCCGCAACCTAAGCCCCGGCAATGCCGATACCGCATGAGCCAGGGCGCTGGCCTGATCAGGTTCCACACCCGCCTTGCTGGCCTCACCGCTGACATTGACCTGAATACAGCACTGCAGTG
>CBFIIM010000090.1:0-5747 GCA_965662395.1 Spiribacter sp.
TGAGGGACTGGCACTGACCGGTGATACCGGCGGTGATAAGAGCGGCAATTACCAGTTAGCTGCCACCAGCTACACCACCGCTGCCCGCATTACGCCATTTGCACTGGCCTGGACGCCGGGTGTGGATGACAAGACCTTTGATGGCACCACAACCGCCACGGTTAATTCCGGTAACAGCGTGCTCTCGGCGCTGCCGGCGGCCGCCAGTGGTGATGGGGTTGGTGTGGATTACTCAGGGCTTGCCGCCAACTTTGCCAGCGCCAATGTGGCATTAGATCAGACCGGTGCGGTCACTACCCAAGCCTATAGCATCACAGGGCTGGCCTTGACGGGGGCTGATGCCAGTAACTACACGGTGGCCATTGATTCTGCGGCCACCCTTGAGGCCACCATTAATCGCAAGCTGGCAACCCTTGCCATCGACCCGCTCAATCGAGTGTACGACGGTACCACCACCGCGGCACTTGATCTGGATAGCGCCACCTTGAGCGGGCTGATCACCGACGATGATTTGGGCTTTGCCATTGCCGGGGCGGATTATTCCCAGGCCGATGTGGGCAGTGGTCTGTCGATTACCTTAACCAACCCCCGGCTGACCGACGGGCCCACGCAAGGCTTGGCCAGCAACTATTCCCTGACCCTTGATCTGGGTAGCGGTGCGATCACGCCCCGGCCGTTAACCATCACCGCCAGCGCGGCTGATAAAACCTATGATGGCCAGACCGCTGCCACGGTAACCGGCTATGTGCTCGATAATTTGATCGGCAGTCAGACCCTGAATGTCTCTGCGACCTCAGCAGACTTCGTGGACGCCAACGCCGGTGTCGATAAGACTGTATCGATCCAAGGCTTGAGTCTGAGCGATGGGGACAGCGGCGGTCTTGCCAGCAACTACAAACTAGTCCGGTATGACGAGGTCAGTGGCGGCTCAGTCATGGTGGATATTACCGCGACGGAGACCCTTGCCAGCATCGATGCCAAGTCTTTGAGCTTTACGATTAACCCGGCCGATAAGGTGTATGACGGTTATGATACCGCCGCGCTGACCACCAGCAGTGGCGATGCAGTCGATGCCGCCGATGTAGCGCTTTATGACAATGAACTGCTGAATGTCAGCGGGCTGGTCGACGGCGAAGATCTTGATTTTGGCTGGCAGAGCGTGCGCTTTGCCTCGAAAAACGTTGCATTGGATGCCAGCGGCGATGCCACCGACCAGTTGGTGACCGTCACGGGTATTAATGCCGCCGATGGCAGTGATGGCACGGGCCTGGCGTCTAACTATGTCTACGCCACCAGCGTGGATGGTGCAGCGACGATCACCCCAGCGCCGGTCAATGTCGATGTGGTGGTCCGCGATAAGGTCTATGACGGCACCGCCGATGCCGATGTCATCTCAGGCACGGTCACCGGTATTGTGGGTGAGGCCGATGATGATCCAAGAGATATTGAGGATCTGGTGGTCACCTGGACGGGTGCGGCGTATCGCAGCATGGGCAGTGAGGCGCCTGAGGATGTCTACTACGACGTCAATGGCGAAGTGGCGGCCAAAGAAGTCTTTTTGACGGATTTTGTGCTGGCAGATGGTGAGGTCGGCTTGGCCTCTAACTACGCCGTCGACATCACGCTGGGTGAGGCACAAATCCTGCCCAAAACACTCAGCCTAGATGGTGCGGCCTTTACCAAAATCTATGATGGTACTTCTGATGCCACCGTCAGCAGTTATGGGCTCAGTGGCTTTGTTGGTGCTGAGACCGTATCCATCGATGATGCCAACGCTGAAGCCTATTTTGTGACCCGCGAGGAAGTGGTTGAGGACGGCGTGGCCAGCATCGTGGAGACGCCCACCAAGCGGGTGGGGGGCGATTATTTGGTGCGCGTGGATGATATCCGTTTGCAGGATGGCGCCAACGGCGGGCTGGCCGGTAACTATGTGCTGCCGGAGGTCAATGATGCCGGTGAATACACCACGCTGATCACCCGAGCGGTCGAGCCGGTGCCACTGGCAAGATCGTTCTTTAGCTTCTTCCGCATGGCGCGCAATGTTATTCCGGCTACCCCGGAGATTAAGGCCAAACAGCTGAGCATCGATATCACTGCCGACTCCCAAGTCTACGACGGTGATCGTGAAGCCATTGTCGATGTGGTGATCAACGGGGCCATTGAAAATGATGATCTCATCATTGAGCCGTTGGCCCTCTTTGATAATAAGAACGTGGGCAAGGCCAAACAGATTACGTTGCAAAACGCGACGGTAACCGGTGCTGATGCTGAGAATTACGAAACGGTGATTCAGGCAACGACCACCGCTGATGTGACCCGACTTGAAACCGTCGCCTGGGTGGGTGAGGGCGAGACCAACAACTGGTTTGATCCTGCCAACTGGGCGGGTGGGGCTATTCCTGACCTGGCCAATGTGGCCGAAGTGCAGATGCCAGCGGATGTGGCGGTGGCCTTTAACGACAGCTCCTCGGGGCGCGTTGGCGCAGCGGAGAGCGGGACCGTTGAATTGGATCGCATCTTGGTCAGCGGTGATGCCTCAGCCGGTGCCCACCTTGATATGCAGGCAGGCCGCCTTGAAGTGGCTAGCGATATCGCGCTTGAGTCATTTGCCCAAAGCGGTGGCATCCTCGAGGCACTCTTAGATCACAACATTGTGATCAGTGAGCATTTTGCCCAAACCGATATCGGCGCTACCGACTCCGGCTCGCTGATCGCCGGTGGCTCGGTGGATATTACCGACCTCGCCGGGGGAGTTACCGTGACCGCCATTGATGCGGGTGCTGATCTGAGCATTGAGAGCCAAAGCGGCGATGGCATCGATCAAGTGGGTACCGGATCGATTCAGGTCGCCGGTCATACCCAGTTAAGCGCGCGTGATGAAAATGCAGCACCTGCCCGAATTCGTCTGAATGACCGGGGGAATGACTTCAACACACTCTTTGCCGATGCCGGCGATGTCTCACTGGTGGATGCCAGTGCGTTGATCCTAAATGGCTTGATCGCGACCGGTGATTTGGATGTGGTGCTAGGTGCCGCGGGCGGGGCAGGTGGCATTCGTCAGACCGGTGAGATTGAAGTGGGCGGCGCGGCTAGCTTTGTGGCCGACACCACCCTGCTACAGGCAGCCATCCTGAGTGACGCGGACAACCGCTTTACAGGCCCGATTGCCTTTATCCCGCAAAATAACGGCAGCTGGATTAACGTCGAGCTTCGCAATGCTCAGACAACCACGTTTGATCGCACCGATATCGCCGGGGATTTCTGGCTGCGCAGTGTCAATGATATCGGCCAGATTGACCGGATATCCGTAGGCGGTACTGCGGATATCGCCTCCAGTGACGGGCGCATCTCACTGAATTATCGCCTGACCGATTTTGGCCGGTTGGTGGCCTTTAGTGATATCGATCGATTCCGCCCGGATGAGGTCAACAACGCCGCTACCACCGCGGGTAACCCGCAGATCGATGCAGACAATGCCGCTGCTGGGGGCGGCGATGGCGGTGGCGCCTCGATTGATGCAGAACCCTCTGGTAGTGGTCTCTTCGAGGCCACTAATGGCCTGATCGAAGTGGGTGATGATGGCATGGGGCGCTGGGGCGGCAATCGGATTAATCAGTCGATGCCAGATGGCAGTGTGCGTTCTCTACAGGTACCTGATGGCGTGCAGGTAGAGCAGTTTGCCCGCGGAGTTGTCGTTGAAACTGGTATGGCCTCGGAGTCAGGCTCTGAGCAGACGCAGGTGGTGGTGCAAATGGGCGGTGCGGCTGAGTCGCTGGTGCTCTCCGCCAGTGAGTCTGGGGGGCGACTGAGTGTTGCGGTGACTGGTGTGCGCAGCGGTGGTTCGGCTGCCAGTGCCGCGGATGCGCCGATTGCAGCGCCTGAGAGCACTGACGATGCCCCCACCCTTGAGCTGGTGCTGAGTGAAGACAGCGGTCAGCAGGTCAAGGCCACGATTCAGGTGACGGCGAATGGTTTGGTCATTCGGCCGGCTGATGAAAATGCCCGCGGATTTATTCGGGCGATGCCGGATGCGGCCGTCGCGCTATCGATTGCCGAGGTGCGCCGCCGCCTTGGCCTGTCGCTGGCTATGATTAAATCGATCTACCTGCAAGATTGAGTGTCCGTTACTTACCTATTATTACAGTTGCTGACTAGACCTTGCATTTATGGATGGTCATACTTTTGGCTGATTCGGGTCATCCATGGGGTCGTTTAGATGTGGGTAGGGTTGCGGTCGCTATTATTCGCCAGTTTGCTGGTGCCGTTTCAGGCGGGCGCTCTGGATCTAGGGCCGCTTGACGGTATTCCGCCGCCGCCGGGTGTCACGGCAATCAGTCTGGAGTATGCCGATCAGACCTCATCAGGGTCCTTCGCCACGAGTTTGGGTTCTTTTTCCGGGACCATTGATCGTCAGGCCTGGAAATTGCGGGTTGGTCATGGCTTCACGTTGGGATCTATGCCGGCCTATACCTATGGGGAAGTCGCTTGGCGCGACTCCGCGGTCAGTGGCAGCGACGCCGAATTGCTAGGAATTGAGGGTGATGACGGGATCGGTGATTTAGCCCTGGCAACCGCGATCTGGCCCTATGCCAATCGAGAGGCCGGCCGGTTTTGGGGGGTTGCCGGCTACATCGTGGCACCGACCGGTGATTACATCACTGAGAAAAATCTCGAGGGCGTGAATTTTAACGCCGGCAGCAATCGCTGGATTGGGGTTTTACAAACTGGCATCCACCAGCGCCTGGGTGAGCGTTGGCATTGGAGTATCGGCTCGGATGTCACCGTGTTTGAGGACAACGATCAGGTCAGTCGGATTGGTAGTGCCGTGGCGGTAGAGCAAGAGGTTAAGCCGTATATCACCTATCAGACCAGCATTGCGTGGCGGGCGCATCGGGCATTGGTGCTGGCGGCCAGCTACTACGTAGATCGCGGCGCAGAGACCCGGCTGAATGGCGGTGATTGGGGGAGTGCTACCAACCGGGAGCGCTACGGGCTGTGGGCATTGACGGGATTGTCAGAGAAAACGCGGCTGGCGATCAGTTACAAAAGCACGGTGGATGATTCCGATGACTTTGAGCTAAAGGATAATATCCAGCTGCGAATCATTCGGATTTTCTAACAAATTTGCCTTGCTGAACGATCGGGGCGTTAAACGCATAGCCCACGCCCCGTACCGTGTGGATCGGGGGCTTATCGCCGATCACCTCTTCAATCTTGACCCGCAACCGGCGCATCATCACCTCAAGGCGTCTGGGGTCGTAGCTGATTAAGTCGCCGCCAAGCACCTCAACCAGATCTTCTCTAGAAACCGCCTTGCCCGGGTTGTCGGCAAAGCGTGAGACCACCGCCATTTCTGAGGCGGTCAGCGTGACGGCATGACCTCCCGGGGGGTTCAGCGTCCAGGTCATGGCATCCAGCGTCCATTGACGGTTTGGCCGCAGCCGCTTAAATAGATTGGTGACCATTAAGGTCAGCTCGTCTGGGTCGAACGGCTTGGTCAATACCGCATCGGCACCCGCATCCAAGCATGCCAGGCGCATTTGCTGGTCGCTTTGCGCGGTCACCACAATCACGCCGGTGCCGCTGAGATCTTTAAAGCGTTTCAGCCACTCCAGACCGTCAATACCCGGTAAGTTAATGTCCAGCATGATCGCAACGGCGCGGTGATGCGCCAGCCACTCATCGGCAGCTTCGGCAGAGGACATCCCAACGGCGCTAAAACCATCAATGCCAAGACTGGTGACCAT
>CBFIIM010000091.1:0-5725 GCA_965662395.1 Spiribacter sp.
GGTTCATACTGGCCAGCTGGAATTCGTATTCAAAATCCGATACCGCGCGCAGACCGCGCAGAATCACGCCCGCCTGCTGTTCAGCCACAAAATCCACTAGCAGACTCTTAAAAGCGATGACTTCGACATTGGCATAGGGCTTGAGGACATGTTTTGCCAGTGCAACGCGCTCATCCAGATCAAACGCCGGGTGCTTGCTCGGGCTCGGGTACCCGGCAACCCCCACCACCAGACGGTCAAACAGCTTGGCTGCGCGCTCAACAAGGTCACCATGACCATTGGTCAGCGGATCAAAAGTCCCTGGATAAACAGCAGTAATCGCCATAGCCCCCTCCTTCGTTGCAGCGCAGCATCGTAGTGCCTGCGCGGCGAAGATGCCAGTCTAGCGCGAAGAATGCCAGTTACCCGACAGGTGCCAGCAGACCAAACCACACCGCACCAGCCTT
The DNA here is from genome assembly GCA_965662395.1 of Spiribacter sp. Taxonomy (GTDB): domain Bacteria; phylum Pseudomonadota; class Gammaproteobacteria; order Nitrococcales; family Nitrococcaceae; genus Spiribacter. Next base: position 447 of record CBFIIM010000091.1, read on the forward strand.
CTTTTCACGGCTAATTCGCCACCCATCCGGGATGGCCGCGAGTTCGAGTTTGGCCGAAGATTCCACATACACTCTGGCATCCGCTGCCAGCAGGGAATGTGCTGCCAGGGCCGTCAGGGCCGGCAACAGCAACGACTGGGAAAAGGGCGGATCCAAAAAGACAAGATCATAGGGACCGGATGCCTTTGGCAAAAAAGCCAGTGCATCCCCAATCACCACCCTGGCACGGTCATCAGCACCTAGCGTCTCAATCAGCTGCTTGAGCGCGCCGGCGGCCACCCGCGAGCGCTCGACAAAGGTGACAGCGCTGGCCCCGCGAGAGAGTGCTTCAAGGCCCAGCGCCCCGGTGCCGGCAAAAAGATCCAGCGCACGAGCCCCGGGGCAGTGTGCTTGGAGCCAGTTAAAGAGCGTCTCCCGATTGCGGTCGGCGGTTGGCCGCAAGCCGGGGGCGGTCTTTACTGCGACCTGCCGACCACCCCACTGGCCCCCAATAATCCGAAGCCGCCCACGCATACCCGGGTCAGTCCACGGAGTTAACCGTTGCCTCCGGGCCGACCAGTACAGTCACCATGCGCTGCGGGTCAAGATGGCTCTGAAGTGCGGCCTGCACATCTGCCTGACTCAGCCCATCGACGCGATTCACAAATTGCTGGAGATAATCGTGATCCAACCCGTGGAACCCAATGCTGGAGACGTAACCCAGCAAATCCCGGTTGCTATCGAGCTGCAGCGGAAACCCACCGGTAATATTGCGCTTGGAGGCGTCTAGCCGCTCCGGCGAGGGACCCTGATCCCGCAACTCAGCCAGACTGCCACGCAAGACATCCAGTGCTTCTTCCAGGGCATCGTTACGCACCTGTGTGGCCATCTGAAAACGCCCGCGCCGAGCCCCGGTAGTCACCCGCGATGAACTGCTATAAGACAGCCCGCGCTCCTCACGCATGCGCTCGGCCAGAATGGAGGTCAGCCCATTGCCACCTAGCATGTGATTGCCGAGATACAGCGGGTAATAGGCATCGTCTCCCTGGCGTACTGATGGCTGACCAATCACCACATGAGTTTGCTCGGCGTCGAACGGCACCCGCACGGTTTGCGCCTGCTCGGGTAAGACAACATCGGGCAGCGCCGGCAACGATTCGCCGACCGGCAGAGCGCCGCTGAGTTGCTCGGCAATCGCCTCGGCCCGAGCACGGGTTAAATCTCCGACAATCGCAATGGTGGCATTGGCCGCTGTGTAATGGCGGGTATGAAAATCGATAATGCTTTCACGGCTGATGGATTCAACAGACTCAATCGTGCCGGCAGGCGAAGCAGCGTAGGGATGGTCCCCATAGATAGCCTGGGTAAAGGCCCGCTCAGCCAGATCCGATGCCGATGACTGCGCCTGCTGCAGTCCCAACAGCATCTGACGCCGGACCCGCTCTACCGCATCGTCCGGAAAGCTGGCACCGGATATGGCCTCGGCAAGTGTCTGCACGACAGGATCAAGGCGCTCAGGCTCACTCAATGCACGCAGACTGACATCTCCGGTATCCCGACCGCTGTCCGTCGACACCCGGGCCCCATAACGCTCAAAGTTACGCGCGATATCGCCGGCGCCCATGGTCGCTGTGCCATCCAACAGTAGGTAACTGGTCATGCGTGCCAGCCCCGAATGATCGCCATCCCGGGCGCTGCCTGCGTCAAAGGCAATGCGTACATCTACAATAGGCAGCTCGTGGCGCTCTACAAAAAGCACCGTACTGCCACCCTGGGTGGTCCACTGTTGAATGTCGGCTTCCATCGCTCCCCCGAACTGACTAATTGGCAAAAGCATCAAGGCAAGGAGCCAGCGCCTCATGCCTCGCCCTCCTCTTCAGCCGGCAGCATGATACCGACACTTAGGTGATCAGCGCGCAAATAGGTTCGAGCGGCCTCTTGGAGATCGGCCGCGGTCAACGCACGCACGTTCTGCTCAAAAGCCGCAAGCGTCTCCCAGCCCGCGCCGGTGGTCTCGAGCATGCCAAGCTGCATCGCCTGATAGAACACCGAATCCAACTCAAACAGATGATCGGCCAAAAGTTGACTGCGCGCGCGCTCCAACTCTTCATCGCTGACCAGGGTCTCTTGCAGTCGCTCGATCTCCGCTCGCAACGCGGCCTCCACGGCATCAACATCGCCGTCACCCGGCACGCCGTAGAGTGAGAACTCACCGTCAAGCCGTGTCGTCCCGTTGTATCCCGCGCCCGCGGCTGCGGCGACCTGACTACCACGAACCAGGCCTTCGGCAAGGCGTGCGCCATCGCCACCATCCAAAATCGTGGCTAGCATCAACAGCGCGTAAGGGGCCTTGGTTGATTCTGCCGTGGCAAATGATGGCACTGCATAACCCATTCGCAGCTGGGGCACGCGAGTTTGGGCGTCGCGGTAGATCAACCGCCGCTCACCGGGCGGTGTCAGATTCTCGGCATCATGCACGCTTGGCGCCGGAGCTCCGGCAATCGCGCCGAAATGCGTCTGTGCCAGCTCATAGACCTGCTCGGGTTGAACATCCCCGGCCACCACCAAAGTGGCATTGGCAGGTGTATACCAAGTCTGGTACCAGTTTTGGAGATCATCGATTTGTGTGGCAGCCACATCATCCGCCCAGCCGATGATTGGATGGGCATAGCCCGTGCCTGGGTGAGCAATAGCGGCGTATCGCTCGCCGAACCGGCCTTCAGGGCGGTCATCCGTGCGTAGACGCCGCTCCTCCAATACCACCTCCCGTTCGGTGGCAAGCGCATCGGTGGTCAGCTGAAGATTGGCCATACGGTCGGCCTCCAGCTCAAAAGCAATCGGTAGACGGTCGGATGCCAGAATCTCGAAATACGCCGTAAAATCACGCCCGGTAAAGGCATTCAGCCGCCCACCCTCGCGCGAGATAATTTTGCTGAATTCACCTTCTGGGTACTGTTCGGTGCCTTTGAACATCATGTGCTCGAACAGATGCGAGATCCCGGTTTGACCACGGCCCTCGTAACTGGACCCCACGCGATACCAGACCTGCGAGACGACAACCGGGGCCCGATGATCGGGGCGCACCAGCACCTGCATGCCATTATCAAGTGTGAATTCAGTAACCCCCATATCGGACTGGGCCACCAGAGGAACCGCCATCAGCGCGGGTATCAGGGCAAATAGTGCATTTCGAGTTGTCATTTAGACCCCCACGGGAGTGTTAGGATACCGATACCTTTGTTTGGCTCAGAGCACGAGAGTTCCATGTTGCCATTTCGACGCAAACGCCCCGCCGATTCCGCCGACTCCAAACCCCAGGCGGCACCGGCTGAGGAACCCCGCGAGGGCCTGCTGGGGCGGCTACGCCGCGGACTGCAGCGAACAGGCAGCGGCATTGGCCAGCTTTTCCTCGGGCGCAAGGAAATCGACGCCGAGCTACTCGATGAACTGGAAACGCTGCTGCTGATGGCCGATGTAGGCATCGAAGCTACCACCCGCATCATCAACGACCTGACCGCTAGGCTCAAGCGAAACGAGTTGGGCGACACCAATGCGCTGCATACAGCACTGCGTGAGGACATGCTCGCCATTCTCAATCCCATCTGCGCCCCGCTGCAGATTCCACAACAGGACAAACCTTTTGTCATCCTGACGGTGGGCATTAACGGAGCCGGCAAAACCACCACAATCGGCAAGCTGGCCTCCCGGTTCAGTAACGAGGGCCATCGGGTATTGCTGGCTGCCGGCGATACCTTTCGCGCCGCTGCCGTTGAGCAGCTACAGACTTGGGGCGAGCGCACCGGCACGCCCGTCATCAGCCAGCCCACCGGCTCGGATTCAGCATCTGTCGTCTATGACGCCCATCAAGCCGCTATCGCCCGGGGGGCGGACATTTTGATCGCCGACACCGCCGGGCGCCTGCATACTCAAGATAATCTGATGGAGGAGCTGCGCAAAGTCCACCGAGTCCTGGGCAAGCAGGATGACACCGCGCCGCACGAGGTGCTGCTGGTCCTGGATGCCGGGACCGGGCAAAACGCACTGGCCCAGGCCGAACAGTTTCGCAATGCCGTTGGTGTCAGCGGCCTTGTGCTGACCAAACTGGACGGCACAGCCAAGGGTGGGGTGATCTTTGCGATGGCCGAGAAACTGGGCATTCCGGTGCGCTTTATCGGGGTGGGTGAGGGCGTCGAGGACCTTCGGCCTTTTGATGCCGAGGCCTTCGTCGATGCTTTGCTTGAGCAAACCCACGGAGAGAGCGAATCGGCATGATCCGCTTCGATAACGTCAACAAACGCTATCCGGGCGGCAACGAGGCACTGCGCGGCCTTGACCTGCACATCGCCAAGGGCGAAATGGTGTTTATTACCGGCGCCAGTGGTGCGGGCAAGAGCACCTTTTTGCGAATGATTCCTCTGCTCGAGCGTCCCAGCCAGGGCAGCGTCGTGATTAACGGCGTTAATTTGGCCCGGCTGCCGCAGCGCCGCATTCCCTACCTGCGCCGTCACATCGGCGTGATCTTCCAGGACCATCGCCTGCTGCACGACCGCACCGTATTCGACAACGTGGCACTGCCGCTGGTTATTGCCGGACGTCCGCACCAGGATATCGGCCGCCGAGTCCGTGCGGCGCTGGATAAGGTCGGGCTACTTCGTCGCGAAAAGGCCTACCCCATCACCCTATCAGGCGGTGAACAACAACGCGTCGGCATCGCCCGCGCTGTTGTTACTCGCCCGCCGATCCTGCTGGCCGATGAGCCAACGGGCAATCTCGACCCTGATCTCTCACGAGAAATTATGGGACTGTTTGAGCAGTTCAATCGAGTAGGAGTCACCACGGTGATTGCCAGCCATGACCTGGCACTCATCGAGCAACTCGGACATCGGCGGATCCACCTGGTTGAAGGGCGCGTGGCATGAAAGGTCTCGAGACCCTGCGGCAATGGCTTGCCCACCATGCCCGCTCTGCAGTCAGCGCGCTGGGTTTGTTGCGGCGGCGTCCGGCGGCCAGCCTGATGACCACAGCGGTCATTGGTATCGCGCTGGCACTGCCCACCGGATTCCTGGTGTTAATGGACAACCTCGAAGCAGCCAGCGCAGGCTGGGAAGGCAACCCGAGAGCCTCGGTTTTTTTGGCCGATCAGCTCCCCGCTGCCGATCAAGTGGAGCTGCAACGGCGGATCTCGGCATTTGCACCGATCAGCCGCACAGAGCTCATCACTCCCGAACAGGCCCTTGACGAATTCCAGCAGCACGCCGGCATGGATGAAGTCCTTGCCCTGCTCGACACCAACCCGCTCC
>CBFIIM010000092.1:0-5714 GCA_965662395.1 Spiribacter sp.
TCCAGAAATTAATGGCCGCCTGGACCATTTGGAGGAGGAATTAAATCGCCTGGCCAGTGAACAGGCAGCTGCACGCGAACGTGCCACCGAAGAACTGGCTCTGGTGAATGACGAAATCGACATGCTTGAGGCATTGATGCAGGTGGAGGCAAGCTGGCTTGAGCGGTTATCCAATCTAACGGCCATGGGCATAATGACTCAGCGCGAGGAATACGAGGCCCGTGCTCAAGCCCAGCAAACCCGTCGGCGCCTTGCCGATGCCATTAATCAACGCAGTGAGCTTGAGCGCACACAAACCCGGGGCGATCTGGCACTTCGAACCCGCGAAGAAGAACTACGATTGGCCATTGATATTGCCCGGAACAATCTTCGTTATCTCAGCATTAATGCACCTTCCGATGGCGATGTGGTCGAGCTTCAGGTTGAACCCGGCGATACCGTCGGCCCTGGGACTACACTGTTGACGATGGCCCGAGCCTCAGAGCCGCAGCTACTGGCCTATCTACGCCCGGGGGATGGGCAATTTGCCCGAGATAGCGAGACTGTCTCGGTGCGCCTTCCGGATGGCAGCCGGATAACTGGTCAAGTTGCCGGACGACCGCGACTGACAGGACGGATTCCTGCCTCTATGCAATCACTGCTCCAGGATTCAAGCGCGGCGCTGATGGTCAAGATTGATCTCCTGGAACCTGTCCCCGAGGCGATGGCGGTGCATGGCCTGCCCGTTATGGTGGAGTTTGCCCGCGGCCCCAGGGTGGCATTAGCGCGCATGGCTATCTCACCCGCGGTTGCCGGACAGAAAGCTGAGGACGCGCTACAGTAGGGGGATAACACAACACGGAGGAGTTTCCCCTTGAGCCAACCAACCCAAACAGTCTTTATTACTGGGGCCACCTCAGGATTTGGTCATGCCACCGCCAAACGCTTTGCCAGAGCTGGCTGGCAGGTTGTCGCCAGTGGCCGGCGTAGTGAGCGTCTTGAGACCCTTGCTCAGGAACTGCGCGCCGATGGGTGCAAAATTCACATCGCCACATTGGACGTTCGTGACAGTGAAGCGGTCAAGCGTGTGGTGGAAAGCCTGCCCGCGGAATTCACCCCCATTAAGTGTTTGGTCAATAACGCAGGCTTAGCGCTAGCACCCGAGCCGGCGCAGGCCGTTGATCTGGCCGACTGGCATACGATGATCGATACCAATGTCACCGGCCTGGTCAACGTGACACACGCCCTGCTCTCAAGCCTGATCGAGACAGGTCGTGGCGCGAGCATTGTCAATCTTGGATCAGTTGCCGGGCAGTGGCCTTATCCGGGTGGTCATGTCTATGGCGCGACAAAAGCCTTTGTTGAGCAGTTTGGTTATAACCTGCGTTGTGATTTGTTGGGCACCGGCGTTCGCGTGACCGATGTGGCACCAGGACTTGCCGAGACAGAATTCACACTGGTACGAACCAAGGGTGATCAAGCGGCCTCAGACCGACTTTATGCCGGCACCGAGCCGCTGCAGCCAGAAGACGTCGCCGAGCAGATCTACCACGTCGCCACCCTGCCTGATCACATCAACATCAACCGAATGGAGATTATGGCCACCCGCCAGGCATGGTCGCCCTTTGCCATTGACCGGGACTAAGCCGTCTGGCGATCAGGTTCACCTAGCGCATGCCGCTGTAGGCGCTTGATTTCATCACGCAGCTTGCCCGCTTCCTCAAATTCGAGGTTGCGGGCGTGCTGATGCATCTGTTGCTCCAGTGTTTTGATGCGCTGCACCGCCTGCGCTGTGGTCAAGTCCGCATAGGCAAGCGTCTTTTCTGCCACCTCTGCATAATGTGCTGCCGTATCCGGCGCGCCCGTATCGCCCCGCTCCATGACATCGGCAATGGCCTTACGAATACCTTGTGGGGTAATCCCGTGCTCAGTGTTATGAGCGATCTGTTTGGCCCGGCGCCGCTCGGTTTCGTCCATTGCCCGCCGCATAGACTGGGTAATCCTATCGGCGTAGAGGATGGCTCGGCCGTTCACATTACGCGCGGCCCGGCCAATCGTCTGAATCAGAGAGCGCTCGGCACGCAAGAAACCCTCTTTGTCTGCATCAAGAATTGCGACTAAAGAAACCTCAGGGATATCAAGCCCTTCTCGCAATAAATTAATACCGACTAACACATCGAACTCACCAAGGCGTAAATCACGGATAATTTCGGTGCGCTCGACCGTGTCGATATCCGAGTGCAAATAACGCACGCGCACGCCGTTCTCTGCAAGATACTCAGTCAGATCCTCCGACATACGCTTAGTCAGCGTTGTCACAAGCACCCGCTCTCCGGCCTCGCTGCGGTCACGGATCTCACCGAGAACGTCATCCACTTGCGTGGTAGCTGGACGCACCTCAATGGCCGGATCGACCAACCCGGTGGGACGCACGACCTGCTCGGCTACCATCACCGAGTGCTGCTTCTCATAGTCACCCGGTGTGGCGGAGACATAGATTCGCTGCGGCGCCATCGCATCGAATTCCTCAAACTTCAGCGGGCGGTTATCCAGTGCTGAGGGCAAGCGAAAGCCATATTCAACCAAAGTCTCCTTGCGCGCCCGGTCACCACGGTACATTCCACCGATCTGACTGACGGTGACGTGCGACTCATCGATAAAGAGAATGGCGTCATCAGGGACATAGTCAAACAAACAGGGTGGTGGCTCGCCCGGACCGCGACCAGAGAGATAGCGCGAGTAGTTCTCTATCCCATTGCAGTAGCCAAGCTCCTGCATCATCTCCAGATCAAAGCGGGTGCGCTGCTCGAGCCGTTGCGCCTCCAGCAAGCGCCCAGCATTGCGCAGCTCTTCAAGCCGCTCAGCCAGTTCAACTCGAATCTTTTCAATCGCACCCAAAATGGTCTCGCGCGGGGTGACGTAGTGCGATTTGGGATAGATGGTCAGTTGCGGCACGCGGCGCAACACCTCACCGGTCAGTGGGTCAAACCACGCAAGCCGCTCGATTTCATCATCGAAGAGTTCAACCCGCACTGCCTGATCTTCAGATTCGGCGGGGAAAATATCGATGACATCGCCCCGGGCCCGATAAGTGCCTCGGGAGAAGTCGTGATCATTGCGGGCATACTGCAATTGCGCCAAGCGACGCAGGATTTGCCGCTGATCCACCTTCTCCCCCTGCGCCAGATTCAGCACCATTTTTAGATAGGCACTAGGGTCTCCCAGACCGTAAATGGAAGACACGGATGCGACAATAATGGTGTCCCGACGCTCGACGATGGCTTTGGTTGCCGACAGACGCATCTGCTCGATATGCGCATTCACCGAGGCGTCCTTTTCGATAAAAGTATCCGAGGACGGGACATACGCCTCGGGCTGGTAATAATCGTAGTAGGAGACGAAATACTCCACCGAGTTATTGGGGAAGAATGCCTTCATCTCGCCATACAGCTGGGCGGCTAAAGTTTTGTTTGGCGCCAAAATAACGGCCGGCCGCTGCTCTTGGGCAATTAAGCTTGCCATCGTGAAGGTCTTGCCGGAGCCGGTGACTCCCAGCAAGGTTTGATGGGCATTACCCGCACGCAAACTCTCCGCCAGCGCGGCAATGGCAGTAGGCTGATCTCCGGCCGGTGAATAGTCACTGACCAGTTCAAAATGAATCGGCACATCCGTCATAACGGTGCAGTCTCCGGCCGGTTTAGCGTATGATTCAAGCGAAAACGAACAGGCAATGGAGGCATTCCTTGGACATTCAACTTGCCGAGCGGGTTAAGCGCGTCAAACCCTCACCGACCATGGCAGTCACCGCGCGGGCTGCCGAAATGCGGGCAGCCGGCCACGACATTATCGGCCTGGGTGCAGGTGAGCCTGACTTTGATACCCCTAAGCATATCAGCGAGGCGGGCATTCAGGCGATTCGCGATGGCCAGACCCGTTACACCGCGGTGGATGGCAGCCCGGCATTCAAGCAGGCTATTCAGAGCAAGTTCGAGCGCGAAAATGGTTTGCACTATGAGTCCAATCAGATCTTGGTGTCATCCGGTGCCAAGCAGAGCCTGTATAACCTTTTCTGCGCCGTACTCAACAGTGGTGATGAGGTCGTCATCCCCGCGCCCTATTGGGTGTCCTACCCGGATATGGCGCTACTAGCCGATGCCGAGCCGGTCTTTATCAAAGCCGATCAAACGCAGCGATTTAAAATCACTCCGCAACAGCTCGAGGCGGCCATCACCGAGCGCACGCGCATTGTGGTGATGAACAGCCCTTCCAACCCCACCGGCAGCGCTTATTCCAAAGCCGAGCTGCAAGCGCTGGGCGAGGTGCTTCGCAACCACCCCAAGGTGTTGGTGGTCAGCGATGACATCTATGAACATATCCTCTGGAGCGAGGAGCCATTCAGCAATATTGTCATGGCCTGCCCGGATCTTAATGACCGGACCATTGTCATCAACGGCGTTTCCAAAGCTTATGCGATGACCGGATGGCGTATTGGTTATGCGGCAGGGCCGGCCAATATTATCGGCGCCATGAAAAAGATTCAGTCGCAGAGCACCTCTAATGCCTGCACCATCTCTCAAGCCGCTTCTACCGAAGCACTCAACGGTGACCAAAGCGTCATTGCCCCCATGGTGAAAGCGTTCCGTGAGCGGCATGACTATGTGGTAGGGCGGCTCAATGCCATGCAGGGCGTCAGTTGCATTGAGGGCGACGGCACCTTCTATGCCTTCCCGGACCTCAGCCAGGCCATTGCCAACATCGATGGTGTTGCCGATGATCTTGCGCTCGCCGAGTATCTGATTGAAAAAGCCGGAGTTGCGCTGGTGCCCGGCACCGCCTTTGGCCTGCCCGGTCATGCCCGAATCTCTTATGCCACTAGCATGGAGAATCTGGAAAAGGCGATGGACCGTCTGGAGGGTGTTTTTGGTCGTGCCGGTTGACGGCACGGCCCGATCCGATACACTACGCGCTTCACATCAAGGCCATTCCCCGGTAGCTCAGCGGTAGAGCGAGTGACTGTTAATCACTGGGTCGGCGGTTCGAATCCGTCCCGGGGAGCCAATCTGTTTACGGGGCCAACCAACGCCCGGCCCACCCATCATCCCGCTCAAAACGTGCACGTCGGTGTTCGTGACCCAAATGCAACAGATCAAGTTGCATGACCGCTAATTCAATAACGGCAAAGTCATCAAAATTCGGCAAGCGCTCGTAGGCAAGGCCCTGGTCGATGGGCTTACCGGGAGCAGGCTGGGTACCGTAATTACAGCGTGCATGCTCAGGAATGCGGTCCCAAAGTGCCGCAACGGGCTCTCCCATGACCACGCTTGCCCGGGCTAGGATACGTATCTGCAGATGCGCCTCGCGATCCCAGATATGAATACCTGCCGACTGTGACTGCCTGACCTCCGCCACCTTGGCGGCATTGCAATCACTGTAGACTTTCAGCACCGCTGTCTCTGGATCAGCGGCACGCAACACCACCGTCCGTGCCTGCGGCATACCCTCGGCATCTACCGTCACCAATGTCGGATGACGACCCGCCGCGCGGCGGTCGTTAACCCCGCGCAGCAGTCGCTTCCATCCCTGCTCGCGGATCGTCTCCAACGAGCGGGCCCATTCGTGTACCTCGCCTGACATCGTGCCTAGCGCGACTCTACCTCACGCCAGAGCTGCTGCAGGAACTGCAGGTCTTCACCCTCTAAGCTGGGTGTGAAAGCCAGCACTTCAAGCTCAGCGGC
>CBFIIM010000093.1:0-5713 GCA_965662395.1 Spiribacter sp.
GCGACGTCTCGGTGGCCGAGATGAACTGGACGTCCGGAGGCATTATCACCGGCGTGACCGCATTCCTGCTTGAGCAGGGTTATGGGTGTAATGTGACGGTCGTGCCGTCGGCAACCACTACAGCCATTACTTCGCTTGCTGAAAACAACGAACCCGACGTGGTCCCCGAGCTTTGGGTGAACTCCGCTCCGGTCTACTTCCGGCTGGAAGAAGAAGGCAAAGTGGTTAAGGCCTCTAATTCCTTCTCCGACGGTGGCACTGAACACTGGCTAGTCCCCGACTACATCGTTGAAGAGAATCCAGAGCTGGCCACGATCGAGGGCATATTGGCTAACCCTGAGGCTGTCGGTGGCATGTTCCACAGCTGCCCGGATGGCTGGGGCTGCCGCATTGTCAGTGACTCACTGGCAGAGGCGCTTGATCTCGAGGGTAATGGCATTGAGGTCTTCCACCACGGATCTGGCGAAACGCTGGCCGGCGCCATGGCCTCAGCCTATGAGAACCGTGAGCCCTACTTCGGTTACTACTGGGGCCCCACCGCACCGCTTGGCAAGTACAACTTCGTCAACGTAGACCTGGGTCCTTACAACAAGGACATCCATGACTGCAATCAGGATGTCGAGTGTAACCAAGTTGGTGTATCCGCCTTTCCAGCTGCATCGGTGTTTAACGTAGTGACCACCGATTTTGCCGAGCGTGAGCCTGAGGCCTTTGGCCTGATCGAGAACATCAGCTTCCCGAATGATCAGATGAGCGCCCTGCTGGCCTGGCATTCAGAGAATCAGGCAAGTGTTGAAGAGGCTGTCGTTTACTTCCTGCAGAATAATCAGGATCAGTGGATGAGCTGGCTGAGTGAGGATGCCAAGGGCAACCTCGAAGGCCTTTTCTAAGCCGCAACAACGATTGGCATGACACAGGCGCCGGTGCCCAACGCATCGGCGCCTTTTTCACGAATTACCAAAGGGTCGGGTCATGGCAACCTACGATTTCATTTTTGATGGTCTAGGACTGCGCAACTGGTGCGGTGAAAAAGAAGGCGGAACCATGAGCATGGCCGAGTTACTGGCCAGACGCTCCAACGCCGAACCCTCGATCTGGGAACTGCCGTTCCCATCATTGGACAACCTACATGATGCCTGCCCGGCTATTGCCCAGACGCGGCGTTTGACCACCGGTCTGGAGAATGGCTTTCTGGGCGTCAAAGACTCACTCAAGGTGGTGATTGATCCAATCACCCAACCTCTGAGCTGGTTTTTGGACGGCGCACTTGAGCTGTTTCAAACCGTCCCATGGTTCATCATGATCCCGGTGCTACTGGCCATTGTTTTCTTGGCATCCAAATCCCTACGTTTGGTTGGGATGGTCGCCTCGATGATTCTATTCTTGGCCTTTATCGATCACTACAATTTCGCGATGCAGACCTTGGCAATCATTTTTGTCTGCTCGTTTATCTGCGTGTTACTGGGAGTGCCGATTGGCATTGCGATGTCGCGCAGCGATGGACTGCAAAGAGGCGTCATCCCCGTACTGGATATGCTGCAAACACTGCCGCCGTTTGTGTATTTGATCCCGCTAATCTTTTTGTTCTCAGTTACTGAACCCAAACTCTACGGTATTGCCATCATCCTCTACGCCATCGTCCCGGTGATACGCCTGACCGATTTGGGTATTCGGCTAGTGGACAAAGACGTGATCGAAGCGGCTGATGCCTATGGCATGACCCGTCGGCAAAAGCTCTACCGGGTGCAGATACCGCTGGCGTTGCCAAACATTATGGCCGGCGTCAATCAGACGATCATGATGAGCTTGGCGATGGTGGTAATCGCTTCACTCGTCTCGGCACCGGGGCTGGGTGTGCTGGTGTTGCGAGGCATTCGCAACCTAGAGCTCGGCGTCGGGCTGGTTGCCGGACTTGGCATTGTGCTGCTGGCCATCATCCTTGACCGGGTCACCAAGGCCGCCTTAGCCCGCGTGAACACCAGCCAACAGTAACCGGATGGGATCCAATACCATGAGTGAACAAATTAAGATCTCAATCCAGCATCTCTACAAAATCTTTGGGGATAATCCGGAGACGGCGCTGGAGCAGGTGAAAGGCGGCATGGGCAAGGCCGAGCTGCTTGAAGAGCATGGCCATGTACTGGGCCTCCAAGACATTAATGTCGACATGGTGGCCGGCCAGATCACGGTGATTATGGGCCTATCTGGCTCGGGCAAATCCACTTTAATTCGGCATTTGAACCGTCTGATCGAACCCACCTCGGGTTCTGTCTTAGTGGATGGTGATGATGTATTGGCTCACGACGAGGTGGGCCTGCGCCGCCTGCGCCGCGAGAAAATGTCGATGGTCTTCCAAAAATTTGCCCTCCTGCCGCATAAGACCGTGGTGGAGAATGCGGCAATGCCGCTACTGGTACGTGGCGAAGACAAAGCTGCGTCACTGGCCGAGGGGTCAAAATGGCTGGATCGGGTAGGCCTGAAAGGCAATGATAATCAGCACCCACATCAGCTCTCAGGCGGCATGCAGCAGCGTGTTGGTATTGCCCGGGCGTTGACGTCCAACTCCGATATTATGCTGATGGACGAGGCCTTCTCCGCTCTGGATCCGCTGATCCGCACGGATATGCAGGATCTCTTGCTTGAGTTGCAGCAGGAGCTGCATAAAACCATCGTCTTTATCACCCATGATTTGGATGAAGCGCTTAAACTGGCCGATCATCTGGTCATCTTAAAAGACGGCTATATCGTCCAGCAGGGTGAGCCTCAAGAGATCCTGCTGCACCCCAATGATCCCTATATTGTTGATTTCATCAGTGATATTAATCGTGCTCGTGTCCTGCGAGTACGCTCGGTGATGCGCCCCACCACGGAATCCCCCACCGGAGATTTTGCTGGTGATATTGATGCCAACAGCAACCTGGAATCGGTCATTGCCGAATCTGCAGGGGATACCTCGTTAACCTATCGGGTAGTTAGTGATGGCAAGCAGGTGGGGATGTTAGACATGAAAGAACTGGTCAGGGCCTTGGTCCCCACCAGTGCCGCCGAGGACGGGGTGCGCGGGAAGTATTAATCCCACGCGCCCTGTTTGCCCAGCGCTCTGTTTACCCAGCGCCCAGTACCATTTTCCTTAGACGTTAGTCGAAAAACTATCAAACGCCTCAACGGCCTGGGCGCCATAGACAAATGATGGGCCACCGCCCATATACAGGCAGACCCCTACTGTCTCGAGCACTTCTTCTCGGGTGGCGCCAAGCTCCGCTGCCGCCTTGGCATGAAAAGCAATACACCCATCACAACGAATGGCGATACCAATGGCAAGCGCCATCAGCTCTTTGGCCTTCGGCGTAAGTGCGCCGTCTTTCTCGGCCGCCTTGGCCAATTGACCAAACGCCTGGGCGACATTGGGGTGCCCTTCTCGCACCTCCTGCATGATGCCGCTTAACGCCTCGGCGGTTTTCGGCCAATCCTTATACATACAAAATTCCCTCCATTGCGATTTCTTCAACGATTCACGTACCAGCAAGCCGGCAGATTGCCACCTGATTGCCGAAGCTACCATCCTCGGATGACATTAAAAAAACCCCTTCAGGCTGAGGTCGCCCGAAGGGGTTTTTGGGTTTTAACGCACTAGATGGCGATTAGGCTTCGAGGTCGAAGCGATCCGCGTTCATCACCTTGGTCCAAGCATCGACGAAGTCATGGACAAACTTCTCCGCGCCATCATCCTGAGCGTACAGCTCTGAGTACGCCCGCAGGATCGAGTTGGAACCAAAGACCAGATCAGCGCGAGTGGCCGTCCACTTCACTGCAGCGGTCTCACGGTCACACACCTCGTAGCTATTGCTACCCGTGGGCTTCCAAGTGTTGGCCATATCGCAGAGATTGACGAAGAAGTCCGTCGTCAACGCCCCTTCACGATCGGTAAACACACCATGCTTGGTACCCGCATGGTTGGTGCCCATTGCACGCATACCACCGACCAACACGGTCATCTCCGGCCCCGTCAAACCCAGCAGCTGCGCGCGATCAAGCATCAGCTCTTCGGCACTGACCACATAGTCTTTCTTCATCCAGTTACGGAAGCCATCAGCCACCGGCTCCATCACCTCAAAAGACTCTGCGTCGGTCTGCTCCTGGGTGGCATCACCACGACCCGGAGCAAACGGTACCGTGATGTTGTAGCCCGCTGCCTTGGCAGCCTGCTCAACACCGACATTGCCGGCCAGCACGATCGTATCAGCAAGGCTTGCACCGGCGGCTTTAGCCAGCGGCTCCAGCACACCCAGCACCTTCTGCAGGCGGGCAGGCTCGTTGCCCTCCCAGTCCTTCTGCGGCGCCAGGCGAATACGGGCACCGTTGGCGCCACCGCGCATATCAGAGCCCCGATAGGTGCGCGCGCTATCCCAGGCGGTTGCTACCATCTCACTGACGCTCAGGCCACTGTCAGCAATCTTTGCCTTGAGTGCATCGACATCGTAGTCGGCGTTGCCGGCCGGCACCGGATCCATCCAAATCAGATCTTCAGACGGGACATGCGGACCGACATAGCGGGCTTTCGGGCCCATGTCACGATGGGTCAGTTTGAACCACGCACGGGCGAAGACCTCGTCAAAGTAGGCAGGATCATTGTAGAACCGCTCTGAGATCTTGCGGTAAGCCGGGTCCATCTTCATGGCCATATCGGCATCGGTCATGATCGGGTTATGCCGAATGGAGGGGTCCTCGACATCAACCGGGCGATCCTCTTCTTTAATGTCGACCGGCTCCCACTGCCATGCACCGGCTGGGCTCTTTTTCAGCTCCCAGTCGTAGTTGAGCAGCAGGTGGAAATAGCCGTTATCCCACTGCGTCGGGTAAGTCGTCCAGGCACCTTCGATGCCACTGGTGACCGTATCCCGGCCCACACCACGCTTGGTGTGGTTGTTCCAACCAAGACCCTGCTCAGCGATATCCGCAGCCTCAGGCTCTGGCCCCAGCAGAGAGGCATCGCCATTGCCATGACACTTACCCACGGTATGGCCACCGGCCGTCAGCGCAACGGTCTCCTCATCGTTCATGGCCATGCGCGCAAAGGTCACACGAACCTGCTCTGCTGTCTTGAGCGGATCAGGGTTACCGTTAACACCCTCGGGGTTGACGTAAATAAGGCCCATCTGCACTGCGGCCAGCGGGTTTTCCATCGTGTCGGGGCGCTCCACGTCCTCGTAGCGCTCTTCACTAGGCGCGAGCCATTCTTTCTCAGAGCCCCAGTAGACGTCTTTTTCAGGATGCCAAATATCGGCACGGCCATAACCAAAGCCAAAGACCTTAAGGCCCATCGACTCATAAGCCACGGTACCCGCAAGGATAATCAGATCCGCCCAGCTGACCTGGTTGCCGTATTTTTTCTTCAATGGCCAAAGCAGGCGCCGGGCCTTGTCCAGGTTGGTGTTATCGGGCCAGGGGTTCAGCGGTGCAAAACGCTGGTTGCCGGTGCCACCACCACCACGACCATCAGCAGTCCGGTAGGAGCCTGCGGCATGCCAAGCCATGCGGATCATCAAACCGCCGTAATGACCCCAATCTGCCGGCCACCAGGACTGGCTCTCGGTCATCAGCGCGCGCATGTCATTCCACAGAGCGTCATAATCGAGTTTCTTGACCGCCTCACGGTAGTCGAAGTCGCGGCCCATCGGGTCTGACTTGGTATCGTGCTGATGGAGGATGTCCA
>CBFIIM010000094.1:0-5543 GCA_965662395.1 Spiribacter sp.
GTGCTGAGTTCGGCCTCGTCATCGGGCAGCAGCAGGTCAAATTCCAGGCTGTCATTCTCTAGCCGATCGCGCGTGTCGTGGTAGAGCTCAGTCAGGGCTTCGAGCACCTCGCGGGCCGCCTCGCCCTTTGGCGCCAGGCCATCCAACACTTGGGCCATCCAGCGCGCAGGATCCGGCGTTTCAGGGCTGCAAAAAAGCCCGCAGAGCATGCCCTGAGCCTCGGTGGCGGAGACGGTGGCCTCCACCCCATCCAGGGCGGCGGTGACGGTGACGTAGCGTTCGTTATCTTTCATGGGCAACATTCTAGCATTCGTGCTAGTCTCGATCGCGGTCGATGAGGGCATTTCAAGTGGTTGATTCCGTTACCGAACAAGTCATTCAGCTGGAACAGCGCGTAGAGCAGCTGATGCGTCGCTGCCAGCAGCTGCGGGATGAAAACCGGGTGCTGCTGCAGTCGCAGGAGCAACTGAATGCCGAGCGCGCGGCGTTGCTGGATAAAAACGAAACCGCCCGTGCCCGCATCGAGGCGATGATCGGCCGGCTGAAGGCCCTGGAGCAGAGTTGATGAGTGATCCAGTTAAAGTCCACATCCTGGATCGTGAATTTATGTTTGCCGCCCCGGCCGAGGAGCGCGACGGGCTGCTGGAATCCGCCCGCCAGCTGGATGCCCGCATGCGCGAGATTCGCGATGGCGGCAAGATCGTGGGCATTGACCGCATTGCCATTATGGCCGCCCTCAATATCACGCATGAAATGCTCAAGGCCCAGAACAGTGCCGCGGGTGCCGAGGCGCTGAATGACCGGCTGCAGGCACTGAACCATCGCATCGATGAATTCCTCGATACCCCGGATACGCCAAAATAGGGTGGACGCATCGGTCTGTACTATGCAGACTGTAGTTGGGTTTCCTGCGGCGTTCGATACCGGGCTATCAGCATTCTTGAGCCTACAATCATGCGCCTCAGGGGAAGGTTGTTTAGTGACTTTGGTGTGCATGTCCGCCCATGGCGGAAAGCCTAAGGGGTCATTCGCTTTCCCCGACCTGAACCATAGGGTTCAAGGGCGTTGCCCGAACGGCGCTGTGGGAGCCCACTCATGTTTCATCTCACGCCATGATCGATAAAAAGGCCCTACGCCGGGATCTGCGCGCGCGCCGCCGGGGTATTACCGGCAAGGCCGCTGAACAAGCATCCCTTGAGGCCACGGCCCGACTCATGACCACCCGCGCCTGGCAAAGAGCCCGCCGGATTGCGCTCTATCTGCCCGCCGATGGCGAAATCGACACCCTACCCATCATGCTGGCCGCCTGGCAGCAGCGCAAAACCGTGTATCTACCGGTGATTCGGCCGCCCGCGAGCGGCCTTGGAGGCGGGGGCGCTGCCCGCACCGCTGGGCATCTGATCTTTCGTCGCTACTGCGCCGGTGAGCCGCTACGCCCAGGCCTACTGGGTATCCCCGAGCCATTGCGCGGCATCAGCCCTGTTATTGCACTGGCACAGCTGGATCTGCTGATCATGCCGCTGGTGGGGTTTGATGCCAGCGGTTATCGCCTGGGGATGGGCGGGGGATTTTATGACCGCACATTGGCCAATCGATCGGCCACCCGCCGGCCGGTGCGCATCGGCATGGGTTATGACGTGCAAAAAGTAGATGAATTACCGGTTGACCCCTGGGATATTGCAATGGATGCCTGTGTCACAAATCGCGAAATAGTTTTCTGGTAAAATGCATCGCTAATTCAAATGATTGGGTGAGTCTCAATGGCGTATTGGCTCATGAAATCTGAACCCGATGTCTATGGCATCGATCATTTGGCGGCCGAGCCCAATGGCGTTGAGCATTGGGACGGCATTCGCAATTATCAGGTGCGCAATCTATTTCGGGATGAATTTCGCATTGGCGATCAGGCGTTTTTCTATCACTCCAACACCAAAATCCCCGGTATTGTGGGCGTTATGGAAGTGGTGAGTGACGCCTATCCGGATCACACCCAATTCGATCCAGATTCTAAATACTTTGATCCAAAAAGTGACCCGGACAATCCGCGTTGGTTAATGGTGGATATGCGCTATATCCGTCATTTCAAGCGGAATGTCTCGCTGCAGGAACTTAAAGCCGAGCCTGCCCTCTCACAGATGCGTTTAGTCCAACGCGGTAATCGTTTGTCGGTGATGCCGGTCACCGAGGCCGAATGGCAGCACATTTTGGAAATGGAACAGCGCGAGACGCCCGATCACGGATAAACCTCCAATGGATAACCCCCCCATGGATAACCCACCGATCACTCCACATCGTCAGAGCCCCGCAGCAACGCCCTGCTGGATGCACTGCCGCTCAGTGCACTGATACTGGCGCTGGCGATGTGGTGGCTGGGTTTTCCGGGCATTGCCAATAGCGATGGTCAGATCCCGCCGCTGGAGCCGGTTCGGGTGACCAGCGCCGATCAGCTGGAGGGGGTGTTCTCGCAGGCCGGGTATTTTTGGCCCGCCACCCGTGTGCCACCGCTGACCGTCGAGCGCTTTCCCGATGATTTAAGCGAAACACCGGCTGATGCGCGCAAGTCGCTGTTCTTCCGCACTCTGCTGCCACTGGTACTGGCAGAGAATCAGCGCATTGCCGATCAGCGTCATCGCCTGCATCAGGCCTTAGGCGACAGCCTGCCGGAGCAGCGCCGCATTAACATCATCACGGATCTAGCGGCTGAGTACGGTGTTGACGGCGATCCACTGGCCCCGGAGACCTGGCAGGCACTGGCCCTGCGGGTGAATACCGTCCCGGTGCCGCTGGCACTGGCCCAAGCGGCCAAAGAAAGCGGTTGGGGCACCTCACGTTTTGCCCGCGAGGGGAATAACCTATTTGGTGAGTGGACTTGGGAGCCCAGTGCCGGGATCAAGCCCAAAGACCGGCCCGAGGGTGCCACCCATTACGTTCAGGCGTTTGACAGTCTGCGTGCCTCGGTGCGCAGCTACCTTAACAATCTCAACACGCATTTCGCCTATGAGCGTTTTCGCACCCTGCGCCATCGGGCCCGCGGTGCCGGACGCGAAATGACGCCGCGCGAAATGACCGCAGGGCTTAACCGCTACTCAGAGCGTGGCTGGGCATATGTGGAAGAAGTCCGCGAGATGATTGTCAGCAACCAGCTGCATCAGATTGTCGACGGGGCCACGTTGGAGCGGCCGACATCCCGGCTGGCATTCCGCTAACCGGCGATCGCTTTACTAAATACCTTTGAGCCGCGCGCTAAGTTGTAAAACGCTTGGCGGCTGGCGGGCAGCGTCTCGACGCGATCGGGCTCAAAACCCTTCTCTTGAAACCAATGTGCCGTGCGGGTGGTCAGCACGACCAAGCGCCGGCAACCGGCATCCCGCGCTAAGCGCTCAATCTGCTGCAGCAACCGCGCACCACGATGACCGCCGCGATAATCCGGGTGGACCACCAGACAGGCCAATTCGCCGACATCACTCTCGGGCAGAACATGCAGGGCGGCACAGGCAACGACTGTGCCCTCGCGCTCCATGACGGTGAAGTCTTCAATATCCGTTTCCAGCCGCTCGCGGGTGCGGGCCACCAGTGTGCCATCGCGCTCCAGCGGCTCAATCAACGACAGAATGCCGCTAATATCATCGATGCGTGCAGCCCGCAGGCGCTCAAAGGCCCGGGCGGTAATCAGTGTCCCCACCCCATCGCGGGTAAAGAGCTCCGCTAACAGAACGCCGTCCTCGGCACGCGGCAGTAAATGTACCCGGGAGACACCGCTGCGACAGGCCTCAATGCCTCGAGTTAACTCACCGGTAAGCGCATTGGCATTGGCCGGGGCCATAGCAGACCCCGTAGCAGGCGTTGTGGACGGTTGATCCGGTGGGGACTGATTAGCCAGTAGGGCCTCGGCCTGCTCAATGGTCAGCTCACCCACGGCACTGCCAGAGGCATCGGCCATCCCCTCACCCTCATGCAGGAAAATCAGTTTGTCGGCCTGCAACACCCGGGCTACAGACACGGCCACATCTTCGGCATACAGGTTGAACTGCTCGCCGGTTGGGGAGACGCCCAGGGGGCTGACGATCACCACCGCGCCCTCATCCAGCCGGGCGCGAATGGCGGCGGCGTCAATGCGGCGCACCTCGCCAGTCAGCTGATGATCTACCCCGTCGCGCACACCCAGTGGGCGGGCGGTAACAAAGTTGCCGCTGGCCACCGGCAGGCGCACGCCGGCCATGGGCGAGTTGGCGAGACCCATTGAAAAACGGGCCTCAAGCTCAAGGCGCACGCTGCCAATGGCATCACGTACCGCCTCCAGGGCCTCGGGCGTCGTGACCCGCAATCCGTTGACATATTCAATGGCGGTACCGCGGGCGGCTAGGCGCTGCTCAATCTGCGGCCGGGCACCCGGCACTAGGACCAGCCGAATCCCTAACCCACTGAGCAGTGCCAGGTCGTGCACCAAACCGGCACCGGCGGTGTCGGTCAGCGCCTCACCACCAAAACTCACCACAAAGGTCCGGCCGCGGTGGGCGTGAATAAACGGCGAGCTGTGGCGAAACCCGCGTACCAGCCGAGAGAGTTGCTCGTCCATGGCCGGCTCCTAAAGATCGCCCCAGCTGCTGCGACGACGCCAGCGAATGCGGGTGACCAGGATGCCAATCAACATCCCAAAGACAATGACGGCGGCACCTGCGATAAACCAATCCTGACGCTCACGCTCGGCCATGCGTTCGGCCTCACGCGAGAGGTCCTGAACCTGGCGCTCTAAATCAATGACATCCTTGCGCAGGGCTTTGTTTTCATCGGAAAGGGCCAAGCCTTCGCCGGCCTCCTGCAGGCGCTGGGTCATGCGCTGGTTATCCTCAACCAGTTCTTCGTTGCGCGCGGCCAGCTCACCCTGGCCTTCTTCAAGCTGCTCGAGTTGTGCGCTCAGGTCACGGTTTTCCTGGCGCAGGCGCTGCAGCTGCTGGCTGACCTGTTCAAGCCGCGCACCGGCACCTGGTTCATCCTGCAAATAAAGGCTACGCACCCAGCCCTCTTGCCCAGCTACGCGCACCCGCGTCCAAGTCTCGCCGCGCTCCAGCACTTCCAGCTGGGTGCCTGAGGTCAGCAGACGCAGAATGCGATAGTCATTGCCTTGGCCACTTCTCAGCGTAATTTCGAGCGTGTCGGTGACATAGGCGGTGGTCTGAGCGCGCACGGGCTCGGCCGGCGCCATGAGCACCAGAGACAACATGACGGCAAACACCCACCGGATCGGGGTTCTTTCGGTCACCCGACAACTCCTGCAATGACAATGACTTCCGAGATAAGCCTCCAGTCTATCTCAACTTCCAAATGCTGAATAGCTGGCCGCCTGCCGGCTTCGCCGTCACAATAAGCGACATGCTGAGCTACCCTGACATCGATCCGGTCGCCATCACACTCGGACCGCTTGCGATCCACTGGTATGGGGTGATGTATGCCATTGGTTTTGGCCTGGCCTGGTGGCTGGGTCGGCTGCGGGCCCGCGATCCCCATACCCCCATTCAGCCGGCGCAGATGGATGATCTGCTGCT
>CBFIIM010000095.1:0-5528 GCA_965662395.1 Spiribacter sp.
GGCCAGCGGAGCGGGCATTACACTGTTGCCGCTGTTGGCGACAGAGCCGGCCTGTTCCAACACCGAAGGCATGGTCGTGCGGCCTTTTGCCGGCAAGCCGCCGGTGCGCGAGCTAGCCATCTACCGCCGCCGCGGCTGTGCCCGTGAGCCGGTGGTCACCGCCGTAGCCGAGCTCATCCGGCAATTACCCCCCGTTCAGGCACTGGCCAGCAGTTAGCCGGCCGACCCGCTGGTATACTCCGCGGGCATGGACGTCTCGGATCTTATCGACCCCCTCAACCCGGCCCAGCGCGAGGCCGTTGCGGCACCGCTGGGTCACGCCCTGGTGCTGGCCGGCGCTGGCAGTGGCAAAACCCGTGTACTGACCCATCGCGCCGCCTGGTTGGTGCGGGTGGAAAATGCCACGCCCTTTCACTTGCTGGCGGTCACTTTTACCAATAAGGCCGCCGCTGAGATGCGCGGGCGTATCGAAAAGCTGCTGGGTATTTCAGGCTCGGGCATGTGGGTGGGCACCTTTCATGGTTTAAGCCATCGGCTGTTGCGCATGCACTACCAGGAGGCCGGCCTGCCGCAGGGCTTTCAGATTCTCGATAGCGAAGACCAGCGCCGTATGGTCAAGCGGGTCATGCGCGATTTGGAGGTGGATGAAAACCGCTGGCCAGTCCGGCAAATGCAGGGCTTTATTAACGCCCGCAAAGACGCTGGCGAGCGCCCCGAAGACTTGGATATCAGTGATCCTTACACCGGGCCGATGGCGCAAATCTACTCAGCCTATGAGGCAGCCTGTCGCAGCGCGGGTGTGGTGGATTTTGCTGAACTCATGCTGCGCACGGTTGAGATGCTGCAAAACCATCTTGAGCTTCTGTCACATTACCGACGGCGTTTTCGCCATGTATTGGTGGACGAGTTCCAGGACACCAACGGCATTCAGTACGAATGGCTCAAGCTGCTGGCTGGCCCCGAGGCCGATGTCTTTATCGTTGGCGATGATGATCAGTCGATTTATGGCTGGCGCGGTGCGCGGGTGGAAAACCTGGAGCGCTTTCGCAAGGACTACAGCGATACGCGCGTGCTGCGGCTTGAACAAAATTATCGCTCGACGGCGACCATTCTGGAGGCCGCCAACACCCTGATTGCGCAAAATAGCGATCGTTTAGGCAAAAACCTGTGGACCGAGGGTGAACAGGGCGAACCGATCGCTCTGTATGCCGCGTTTAACGAGCAGGATGAGGCGCGCTTTGTCATCGAGCGGTTGCAGCGCCTGGTAGAGGATGAGGGACTGGCCCGCAGCGAGGTCGCCATTCTCTATCGCTCCAATGCCCAGTCGCGGACGTTTGAAGAGGCCCTGCTGGCCCGCC
The DNA here is from genome assembly GCA_965662395.1 of Spiribacter sp. Classification (GTDB taxonomy): domain Bacteria; phylum Pseudomonadota; class Gammaproteobacteria; order Nitrococcales; family Nitrococcaceae; genus Spiribacter. The sequence continues at coordinate 1,359 of CBFIIM010000095.1, forward strand.
GCATCCCCTACCGGGTCTATGGCGGGTTGCGCTTTTTTGAGCGCGCGGAGATTAAAGATGCTCTGGCCTATCTGCGCCTGATCGCCAATCGCGATGACAGCGCCGCCTTTGAGCGGGTGATTAACACCCCCACCCGCGGCATCGGCAACCGCACCCTCGAGGCCATTCGCCTGGCCGCGCGCGAGCAGGATGTCAGCCTGTGGCGCGCCGCCCGCGGGCTGGTTGATCACTCAGGTGCGCTACCCGCAAGGGCAGCCAATGCGCTGGCCGCCTTTTTGACGTTAATCGACGCCATCGCTGCAGAAACTGCCGAGGCCAGTCTGCCCGATCAGATGGAGACGGTGCTTGAGCGCAGCGGGCTGCGTGCCCATGTGGCCAAAGACCGCTCGGAACGGGCTCAGGACAAGCTGGAGAACTTAGATGAACTGATTACTGCGGCGCGCAGCTTTGAGTTGGATGGTGAGATTGACGAGGGCATGGACACCTTAACCGCCTTCCTTTCGCACGCCGCACTCGAGGCCGGCGAGGGTCAGGCCGGCGCCTGGGAGGACTGCGTCCAGCTGATGACCCTGCACTCGGCCAAGGGCTTGGAGTTTCCGGTGGTATTTTTGGTGGGGCTTGAGGAAGGGCTTTTCCCGCACCGGATGTCGGTCGAAGAACCGGGCCGGCTGGAAGAAGAGCGCCGGCTGGCCTATGTGGGCATCACCCGTGCACGCCAGCGGCTGATCATTACCTACGCCGAGCGTCGTCGGCTGCATGGCCGCGATGAATTTGGTATTGCCTCGCGCTTTATTCGTGAGCTGCCAGCGACGTTAATTGATGAGGTGCGCGCGCGCTTCTCGGTGACAGGCCCGGGTGCGGCCGCGGCCGCAAGTCATTCGATGCCACCTGAGAGCGGATTTAGCCTGGGCGATCGGGTGCGCCACAGCCGCTTTGGCGAGGGGGTCGTGCTTGACTGCGAAGGCGCAGGCCCCAATGCCCGGATCCAGGTCAACTTTAACGATGTCGGCGCCAAATGGCTGGTAGCCGCCTACGCTAATCTCGAGCGGCAATAGCCAAAGGGCAATCGTTAAAGATCTAGCATAATCTCCCGCTCCTCGCTGGAGGGTTCGAAGTCCCGGTCACGATAATGCTCAAAAATAGCGGCCACCGCGTCTTTGGGCTCATCTAGGATGCAGAACAGGGCCAAATCCTCGGGGTCGGCGTAACCCCGCGCCACCATCTGTCGCTCCAGCCAGTCGCCCAGTCCGCTCCAGTAGTCGCTGTCCATAAGGATGACCGGGATGCGGCGGGTTTTGCCGGTCTGCACCAAGGTGAGGATTTCGGCCAGCTCATCCAATGTCCCTAGCCCGCCTGGAAAGACCACATAGGCCGAGGCGTATTTCACAAACATCACCTTGCGGGCAAAGAAATGCCGGAACTGCAGTGAGACCTCCTGATAGGGGTTGGGGATCTGTTCACGCGGCAGCTCGATATTCAGCCCGACGCTGGCGGATTGGCCTTCGCGTGCGCCTTTATTGGCCGCGGCCATAATGCCCGGCCCGCCCCCACTGATGACAGAAAAACCGGCATCGGAGAGCAATCGGGCCGTCTGCTCGGCGCGCTCATACCACGGGTCATCGGCCCCGATGCGGGAGGAGCCAAAAACCGTCACTGATGGCCCGATCGGTGACAGGCGCTCAAAGCCTTCGACAAACTCGGCCATAATTTGAAAGATGCGCCAGGACTCACGGGTCATCAGCACCGCATCCTCACCGGGTCGTGTGGTGGATTGTTTGCTCATCGCAGGTATTCCTGTATCCATCGTTAGCGCCATTCTGACACGAGCGACTGTCACCGCATCGTCCCACCCGGGTATCATCGGGGGCCTTGCACAAAGGAAGACGCCATGACCGACCCTGACAAGCGCCTGTTGCTGGTGGACGGCTCGTCCTATCTGTATCGCGCCTATCACGCACTGCCACCGCTCACTAGCCCCACGGGGGAACCCACCGGCGCCATTTACGGCGTCATCAGCATGCTGCGGCGGCTGATGCAGGATTACCGCCCGGTGCATATGGGTGTGGTTTTTGATGCCCCCGGCAAGACCTTTCGCGATGAGCTGTTTGCCGAGTACAAGGCCAATCGCCCTTCCATGCCGGAAGACCTCCGCGCGCAGATTAAACCGCTGAAACAGGTCGTTGAGGCCATGGGTTTGCCGCTGATCGAAATCGGCGGGGTCGAGGCTGACGATGTCATCGGTACGCTGGCGGTGCGTGGGCGCAAGGCCGGCATGACGCTGTTGATCTCCACGGGTGACAAGGACATGGCGCAGCTGGTCAACGGCCACGTGACGCTGCTCAATACCATGTCCAACACCGTGCTAGATCGTGAGGGCGTCATTGATAAATTCGGTATCCCGCCGGAGTGCATCATTGATTATCTGGCGTTGGTGGGGGATAGCGTGGACAACATCCCCGGAGTGCCCAAGGTCGGGCCAAAGACTGCCGTTAAATGGCTGACGCAATACGGCTCACTGGATGGTATTCGCGAGCATGCCGATGAGATTGGCGGCAAGGTCGGGGAGAACCTGCGCGGGCATCTCAATGAGCTGGCTCTGTCACAACAGTTGGCCACTATTCACTGCGATGTCGAGCTGCCGTTAGAGCCGCTGGATATCCGCCTGGCTGAGCCCGATCGCGCGCAGTTAATTGAGCATTTTAAAACGCTGGGCTTTAACACCTGGCTGCGTGAGCTGGATGGCCAGGCCACCAGCCAATCATCCAGCCCGGCTGGCAGTAATCCGGGGAATGACCCGGCGCTCGGCCGGCACAACGCCGACTGCCCGGATGCCGATTATGTCTGTATTCAGGATCAGGCCACGCTGGATGACTGGATTAAGCGGCTGGAAAACGCCGAGCTCTTTGCCTTTGATCTGGAAACCGACAGCCTGGATTACATGAAAGCCCGCATCGTCGGCGTGTCGTTTGCGGTCCAATCCGGTGAAGCGGCCTATGTGCCGTTAGCGCATACCGGCCCGGATCAGCCTGAGCAGCTCGACCGCGACGCCACCCTCGAGCGCCTGCGGTCGCTGCTGGAAGACCCCAACCAGCACAAAGTTGGCCAAAACCTGAAATACGATATGAGCGTGCTGGCCAACCATGGCATCACCCTGCGTGGCGTGGTCCATGACACCATGCTCGAGTCGTACTGTTTGGATGCCACCGCCTCGCGTCACGATATGGATTCGCTGGCGGGCAAATACCTCCACTACCAGCCTATTCCCTATGAAGCGGTCGCCGGCAAGGGGGCTAAGCAAATCACCTTTGACCAAGTCGCGCTGGATCAGGCAGTGGACTATGCCGCTGAAGATGCGGATGTGACGTTGCGCCTGCATCAGGCGATATGGCCGCAGCTGACAGACCGCAAAGGCCCGCAATCAATCTATGAAACGATTGAAATCCCGCTGATCCCTGTGCTCTCGCGCATCGAGCGCACGGGTGTGCGGGTGGACGCCCAGCTGCTCAAACAACAAAGCAAAGAGCTGGCGGAGACCATGCAGCAGCTGGAGGCCAAAGCGCATGAGAGTGCCGGTGGGGCCTTCAACTTAGGGTCGCCGAAGCAGATTCAGGAAATCCTGTATGAGCGCCAGGGTCTGCCGGTGCTCTCAAAAACGCCCAAGGGCGCGCCATCCACGGCCGAGTCGGTGCTCGAGGAGCTGGCCGCCCAAGGCCATGAACTGCCACAGCTGATCCTGGACTATCGCGGGGTTTCCAAGCTGCGCTCGACTTACACCGAAAAGCTGCCCGGGTTGATTCACCCCGAAACCGGCCGGGTGCATACCTCCTACCATCAGGCCGTGGCGGCCACCGGGCGGCTGTCCTCATCTGACCCCAATCTGCAGAATATTCCGGTCAGAAGTCCGGAGGGGCGCCGCATTCGGCGCGCCTTTATCCCCGCCGATGGCCATGTCCTGCTGGCCGCCGACTACTCGCAGGTGGAGCTTCGCATCATGGCCCATCTCTCGGGTGACGAGGGACTGAAAAAGGCCTTTGCCGCGGGCGAGGATATTCATGCCGCGACCGCCGCCGAGGTCTTTGGCGGCAAGCCGGCGGATGTCACCGCCGATCAACGCCGAGCGGCCAAGGCGATTAACTTTGGCCTGATCTATGGGATGTCGGCTTGGGGTCT
>CBFIIM010000096.1:0-5443 GCA_965662395.1 Spiribacter sp.
CGCATAGGGGTGGGACCACCGAATTCGAGGGCACTTATTCACTGAGTTGCGGCCAGGTTGACTATTGGTGGTGTGATTATTCACCAGCGGCTGCCTGGTCCCTCTCAGCGTCTCTCAGCGGGCAGGATTTGATTGACGTCAACGACTAATCCATCTATTTTGTGACTACATATATGGGTACATATTTTTAAAAATGACTACTTATGCCCTCAATCCGTGAGTTCAAAGCCCGTTTGTCGCACTACATCGCCGAGTCGCGCGCGGGTTACGCGGTGGATATCACCTACCACCGACGGCCTGTGGCGCGGCTGATTGGTTTGCCTGCGGAGACCTCGGTTGGTCTTTCGGATCTCATCGCCGGCGGCGATTTACACTGGAGCGGCGGCAAGCCAAAAGGTCTGGCAATAACACTGCCGGGTGATGCAAAGCCATTGTCTGAGATGATTATGGAGGATCGCGGTTGATCCTGTTTTGCGACACCTCGGCCTTGGTGAAGCTCTACGTTGATGAGGTCCATGCCGCAGCGGTTCGTGAGGTAGCGGCCAATGCAGAGATGATTGGTGTATCAAAGCTGGCCTGGGTTGAGCTGCATGCCGCCCTTGCGCGCCGGGCGCGGGAAATGCCGGAAAGCCAACCTGGCGTTGAGGCGATCAAACAGCAGTTTAGTGAGGATTGGCCGCACTTCGCGGTTGTCGAGACGACCCAAACGGTGGTTGCTAGCGCGGGTGATTTCGCGGACGCATTTGCATTGCGCGCTTATGACGCCGTGCAACTCGCAAGTGCCGATCGTTTGAAGCAGGCAGTGGATGAAGAGGTGCTTTTTGCCTGTTTTGATCGGCGGCTAAACAAAGCGGCTAAGTTGCTGGGGATGACGACGTTACCCCATGAGTATTAGCCTGCTGGATTTGGCGCTCTACGCCGGGGCGCTGTTCATTCTTTTTCTCACTCCCGGGCCGGTTTGGCTGGCGCTGCTGGCACGCACTATCTCCGGTGGGTTTGCGAGCGCCTGGCCGCTGGCGCTGGGGGTGGTGGTTGGGGATCTGCTCTGGCCGCTGGCGGCGATCTTTGGGCTGGCGTGGATTGTTTCTGTTTACGGCGAGTTCATGCTGGTACTGCGCTGGGTGGGCGCGGGCATCTTCTTAATCATGGGGGTGCAGCTGATCCGTCATGCCGATCGCGCGATTACCGCCGATGGCCGATTGACGCGGCCGGGTGTCTGGCCAGGCTTCGCCGCGGGGCTTGCCGCCATTTTGGGTAACCCCAAGGCCATTTTGTTTTATTTGGGGGTGTTGCCGGGGTTTTTCGATATTGCGGTGATTGGCACTGTCGATATAGTCGTTATCGTAGCCGTTTCGATGGTGATTCCATTTCTCGGGAATATGGTCTTTGCCCTTGGCATCGACCGGCTGCGGCGCTTGTTGCAATCCCCGCAAGCGCTGCGTCGAGCCAATCAGGTAGCCGGTGTTTTAATGATCTTGGTGGGGTTGGTGATCGCGCTGGGTTGACTCAATAGCGACGATATTGTGTACTCTTTAAATGTACACAGAAAAGCCTGAGCGCGACGAATGAAAGAAATCAACGTGCGAGACGCCCGAGAGAACTTCGCCAAGCTGCTCACGCAGGTCGAGCAGGAGGGCGAAGAGGTCACGATTTTGCGGCATGGTAAGCCAGTCGCGCGCATGACGCGGGTTGAGGTGCAAGATGCGGTGCCTTTTGTCTCGAGAGCGTCGCTGCGTGATGACCTACCACCCATGCAGGAAACAGCGGCAGAGACCATTCGCGCCTTAAGAGAGGAAGACGAGCGCGGCTGATGCTTTACGCCGATACCAGTGCGGTTTTGCCTTTTTATCGCTCGGAGGTGAACAGTGCCGCTGTGGAGGCGATCTTTCTTCGCCAAGCCGGGGAGATTGGGTTGAGCCCTTTAGTGCGTGTAGAGATTGCCTCGGCGGTCGCTCGTTGGTCTCGCATGCGTGAGATCACCGAGCCACAGGCCCGACGGATCGAAGCTGCGCTGCAGAGTGATATTGCGGCGGGTCGCTACCGATTACTGCCACTGCCTGCGGGTGTTTTTGATCAAGCCCGCCGTTGGTTGTCATCGCGTGATACAAGCTTGAGAACCCTGGATGCCCTGCACCTGGCAAGCGCAGCCCGACAGGAATGCTGCCTTTTGACCGCCGACCAGCAATTGGCAATGGCGGCGATTACTTTTGGCGTGGATTGTCAGACACTCAATAGGGAAATCGACAAGCTCTGAAGCTGGAATTACGCCCTAGTTTCTCTGGCGTACCGCGTTCATCAGCAGTCCACCGAACACTCCGGCCATGCCACCCAAAATCGCAGCCAGTGCGATGATCATGCCGCTGCGGCTTGGCTCTGGTAGTGGGCTGGGTAGGCGGGGCTCGGCAAGCACTTGATAGAGTTTGCCACTACGCTCCTGCGCACGGGCCTGCGCCGCGTCGACTAATGCAGAAACTTGGGTCTCAAAATTCTGGAAGCGGGTGGCAATGACATCATCAACACCGCCACGCTCAAGCGCTCGCAGGTTTTCGTCGTTAGTGAATTTTTCGATCTGTGTCTCGATGGCGGCAATTTGCTCGGTTAGCTCGTACCGGCGCTCAAAAAGCCGGGTGAGATAGTCCTGCATGCCGGATTGCTGCGCCAGATCGATAATGGAATCGAGTCCGTTGTCGCTAAGACTGAGTACCGGGTTGTTACCAAGGCTCTCGGCGGTGGCCGAGTCGGTGAGTGAGCCACTGCGACCGCGCATGGTGGCCACTGTCTCAATAGTCCGGCTGGTCTCGGCAAGCAGCAGTTCAAGCTCTCGCTGCTGGGCTGAGAGGTCGCGCACAAAAAGCTGTCCCAGTGCATTGTTCTCATCGGAGATTTGGGTGGCCAGGAATGGATCGAAAAATAGCTGACGGAATTGATCCAGTTGATAGAGAAGCTCGCTAGCTGTGGCACCGTTTGGTGCGGTGATCATCGAAAACCGCGGGTCCTCGTTAATGGCCACCAAGGTGCTGCGTGCCTGGCGCAGATATTGCTCCGCAGCCAATGGCGCATCATTACCATTGAAATCATCGGTGACTGACAGCAGACCCAAACGGGTGATCGCGGTGGGTAGGAGAATGCGATAGCGATCGCCATAGACCTGTTGCCAGGCTGCAGGCAGTGCCTCGATTATCATGCTTGCGGTGGCATTGCTGATGTTCAGCTCAGGCAAATTCAGTCGAATGCGCAGGGCGCTTCGGCTCATGGCATCAATTCGGTCCTGATAGCTTGCCCGCAGATCGGCCACATCGGCAGCGGCCATATCATTGTCGGCCGCCCGGGCCACGGCGATGTCACGCTCCCGACGCAGTGCATTGACCGCCGGGTGCCCGTATTCCACTGAAAGCGCCGAGGCCAGCGGCAATTCCGCGGGTAAATTCAATCGGTTCCGCAGCTCGCTAATGACCTCGCCGCTGGTCAGATCAGAGGGAGAGAATGCTGCGCCACTCGGGTAGGCGCCACTGTTGATCGCGGTCAGCTCGATATGACCGCTCATGTTGTCCTGGCGCAGATCACCCAAATGCTGAATGGCGATGTAGGTGATGGCAATAGCGATGGCAGCCAGCGTGGTGGCTACGATTATTCCGCGAATACGCCAAATGCTGGCTGCCAGCTCGCTTAGGCTGATTTCATCGTCTGGATACGGGGGAAGTTCCCTGTCTGAGATGGCCAAGCGAGTTGCTCCGAAGGTTGTCTGACGCCGAAAAATTCAGCGCGTAACATAGCATTATCCTTCAGAAAAATCATGCACCTGCCGGTTGCTTGATTGCTCGTCGAATTAACCCGGCCAGCAGTCCAAAAAGACCACCTAAAGCGGCGCTAAGCCCGATAATCATCCCGGCACGGCGAGGTTCTGGTAGCAGGCTGGGTGCGCTTGGCTCGCCGATGAATTCATACAGACTAGCGGTGCTGCGGGTCACCCGCTGGTGTGCGGCATCCACCAGCGCTGAGACCTCAGTTTCAAATGCCTGAAAGCGTACCCCGATCGCATCGGCCATTCCGGCTTGGGCAAGGTCGCTCAGGCTCTCGGAATCTGTAAATTTCTCGATACGCGTTTCGATGGCGGCAATCTGCTGGGTCAGGTTATAGCGACGGTCAAACAGCCGGGTCAGGTAGTCCTGCATACTCGACTGCTCGGCAAGATCAATAATGGACCGGATGCCATCATCGCTGAGGCTAAGCACCGGTTGTCCCTCAACCCTGCCTGAGCCGGTGGCGTTTTCAGGCGCTACGGTGCCATTGCCGCGCATTCGCGACACGGTCTCGATTGTTCGGGTGGTCTCATCAAGCAGCGCACCGAGCTGCCGGCGCTCAGCACGAAGGTCACGAATGAACAGCTGCCCAAGAGCGTTGGTTTCATCAGCCACCTGAGAGGCCAAACAGGGGTCGAAGAAGATCTGTCTGAATTGATCAAGCTGGTAAATCAATTCACTGGCGCTTGCACCATTGGGTGCAGTCACTGATGAGATACGCGAGTCATTGCCGATGGCATTGAGTGTTTGTCTGGCCTGTCGCAAATAGCGGTCAGCAGCCAGTGGGGCATCAGCGCTATTGAAATCATCAGACACAGAGATTCGACTCAGCCGCGTCACGGCTGGGGGCAGGAGTATTCGATAGCGTTGGCCATAAATACGCTGCCAGCTGTCCGGCAATGCCTCAATCATGAGGCGCCCGGTCTCTTCGCTGATGTTTAATTGATCTAGATTGAGCCGAATCTGCAACCCACCACGAGACAGCGAGTTGATCCGCTCTTGATAACTGCCGCGGAGCGATTGCATATCTTCGATAGGCATTTCAGAGTCTTGGGCACGGGCCAAGGCGGCATTGCGCTCTTGGCGCAGGGTACTGAGTGCCGGATGGCCATATTCCACAGTAAGCGTTTCGGCCAGGGGCAGCTCGGGGGGCAGGTCCAAGCGCTCACGTAAATGGGTGAGGACTTCGCCACTGATGAGGTCCGAGGGGGAGAAACTCGCACCGCTGGGGTAGCTGCCATTGGTGATCGCAGTCAGCTCGATATGGCCTACCAGCGTATCGCGGCGAAGTTTGTCGAAGTGGGTGAGGGCAACAAACATCGCAGCCAGTGTCATCGCCGCGGCAGCACCTGCGATTATCGCCACGCGCACCTGCCAGAGCTTCTCGATGAGTTGGGTAAGGGTGTATTCGCCGGCGTCCATGTCAGCCGCTTTGGACTGATCAACATCCATTTTCGATCCCTGTTTCCAGTGCCTACGGCGCCCATGTGATGAGGAAACAATACACGGAAAGCATGCGTTTTTGTAATTCTTTGTAAGAATTAAGTAGGAAAAAATACTAAACTAGCGCTAATTAAGCCCACCTGTTCTGATTGCTTTATCCGATGGCGCTACCCCTCACGCCGATAATGCGCCGGCGAATG
>CBFIIM010000097.1:0-5315 GCA_965662395.1 Spiribacter sp.
AGAATCTCCATAAACGTTGGATGAGTCCCAGGGGATTTCACCCCAGTGCCCATTATTGTCTCGAAAGCCTAACCGGATTGGAATTTGTCCTTGCCGATGGGTTCGATAACCCAAGGCTATGGTGAGAACTAATCCGGTAGACAAAAGCTATGAATTGGCGCTTTCTTCTTCAATCACCGACTTGGCAATTTTAAAAGCATCCATGGCTGCTGGCAGACCGCAGTAGACAGCCACTTGCAGAAAGATCTCTGTCATTTCTTCAGGCTTAACACCGTTGTTGAGCGCGCCACGGACATGGGTACCCAGTTCGCGGGGCCGATTAAGCGCACACAGCATACCGAGGTTCAGTAGCGAACGATCCCGATGGCTGAGACCCGGCCGATTCCAGGTGCGATCCCAGCACACTTCAGTCGTATACCGCTGGATCGGCAGATTGAAATCAGTGGCGGAAGCCAGCGATTGGTCAACGTGTTTATCACCCAACACCTTGCGACGGGTCTCCAGGCCACGCTCAAAAGCCTCGCCCAGCTCATCGCCATACATTTCGCGAATGCCCTTCTCTGCATCATTCATTCTATTGATCCCCTCTGTTGTTATTGGTATCTGTGATTATTGGTATGCCAACAAAAAAGGCCCCACCCGGGGCCTTTACGCCTCCCCAAAGGGGAAGTGGAATAAATTGGCGGAGAGAGAGGGATTCGAACCCTCGGTACGGGGTTACCGTACACACGCTTTCCAGGCGTGCTCCTTCGACCGCTCGGACACCTCTCCGCGATGGCGGCAGCTTAATTCACGCGTAGGGCGGGTTCAATCGCCCCCCTTCCCAGGGCCGTAGACCGGCATCGGAAAGGGCGTCACTTTGCTGCCATCGGAGTCGGAGATCTTGACCTGACCTTCCTTCTCCACTTCATCAATTCGCACAATCGCATGCATAGGCACATACGTGCGCTTGACACCGGCAAACTCGCTCTTGAGCTTCTCCTCAGCGGGATCGACGACGACCTGGGTCCGTTCGCCAAAGCTAAGCTCCTCGATTTCCACGAAACCGAGCATGCCGCCATCTGATACACCCCGTGCGAAGATCTCATAGATCTTGCCCTGGCTGTGAAAGATGACACGATAGATTCGGTCTGCTGATGCCATAGCGGCGTATTCTATCATGAGAGGAAACATTGCGATGCACGTTTGGGAAGGAAAAGCGTTTGCAGAGGTTAGCCTGCTACCCCAGCGGCGCGATCCACAGCGCTTTACGATTGGCTGTGCCACTCAGGCAGATGGCGCCGCGGTAATCCAATGGTTCTATAACATCCCGGAACTCAGCCAGTGGCTGCGGCGAATGGAGCCGCAGCGTTGGGGTTATCAGGGTGCTGAACTGATTCGCATTAAAGCGGCACTGGAACCGGCCCTGACTCAGGTGGATGTCTACGGCCTGCAAACGGCACTGCGCAGACATCACAATTCATTGACTGAAAACACCTACCAAGTGGTTTGGTGGGGGCGCTTTCAGGATCTGCTGGAAGGCCGGGATGACTGGTCGCAGGCATTTCTTCAGAACGAGGGGCTAGGCCTGGCAGCAGACGCCACAGAGCTGGCGGAACGGCTACGTCATCGGATACTCCCACACTAACGACTAGCCATAAAAAAACCCGGCAGACGCCGGGCTTTTGCAGTACCGAGCATTCATCGCTCAGGTATTAGTCACCCATACGCTGCGGTGCACTGTTCAAAGACTTGCTGAGCTTAGAGCGTACCCACGGCCCGATAAACGGACTGGCCAGACTCACTGCCGTCAGCACAAAGAACAGATTGGCAATCGGGCTGTGGAAGAACAGAATCCACTGGCTGTCGAAAATAATCATTGCCTGTGACCAATTCTTCTCAAGCAGATCACCCAGCACCAAGCCCATAACGAACGGGGCCGGACCAAAGCCATGACGCATGGCTAAAAAGCCCACCAGCCCGGCAATCAGCATCACCCAGACGTCGAACATCTGCTGGTTATAGGCATAGGCACCTACTACCGCAAAGCAGAACACCGACGGCCAAAGGAATGTCCGCGGAATCAGCGTGATCAAAGAAAACACGCGGGCTCCCGCCAAGCCAATCACCAAAAAGCCGACATTGGCCAGCAGCATGGCAAAGAAGATGGCGTAGAGGATCTCAGGCGTCTCACGCATCAGGAACGGCCCCGGACGGAAGCCATGCATGATCAGTGCAGCCAACAGGACAGCGGTGGTACCACTACCCGGGATACCCAATGCCAGCGTCGGCACCATCGCGCCACTGGCGCCGGAATTATTGGCGGCCTCAGGCCCAGCCACACCCTCGATACAACCGGTGCCGAATAGCTCAGGCGTTTTGGACCAGCGCTTGGCCTCGTTGTAACCCATGATGGCCGCAACCGTGGTGCCCTCAGCAGGCAGAATGCCGATAAAGGTGCCGATACCCGTTGAGCGCAGAATGGTGCCTTTAATCTGGTTAAGATCTTTCAGGCTCGGCAACTTAATGGCGACGTTTTTAATCCGCTCCATGGTCGTCTCAGGCTTGACGGCCTGCTTCAGCAGCTCAGAGATCGCGAACACACCAATCAACACCGGCACGAAGTCAATGCCGTCATACAACCAAGTGGTACCCCAGGTATAGCGCTCGATGCCCGTCACCAAATGAATACCCACAGTGCTGACCATCACACCCAGCAGCCCGGAAATCAGGTTACGCGGTGCCGATTTGCCACTAATGGCTGCCAGCATGGATAGGCCAAACAGCGTGAGCGCGAAGTATTCCTGCGGACGGAACTGGAGCGCCACCGCGGCCAACAGCGGAGCGGCGATCATAAAGATGATCAAGCTCATAATGCCGCCAGAGACACTCGAGACTGCCGCGACACCCAGCGCCCGGCCAGCCTCACCCCGCTGGGCCATCGGATAGCCATCTAAGGCCGTGGCCACCGCTGGAGGTGCACCCGGTGCGTTAATCAATATAGCGGTGATAGAGCCGCCGAAGGTGCCTGCGCAGTAGAGCGCTGCCATCATCGCGATGGCGACAATCGGCTCCAGGCCCAGAGTGAATGGCAGCAGCAATGCTACGGCCATCGTGGAGCTCAGACCCGGCAGCGCACCGATCACAACCCCAATCAACACCGATATAAAAATCAGCATCAGACTGGTTGGTGTGAAGATGAGATCTATGCCTGTAAGGATCGCATCAACGTTCAAGGGATTCTCCTCCTGGAGCTGCCCACTCAAGTCGAATGGACAGCAAATTATTCAATCAGAGCGGTTTTTACCGGAACACATGCCCAACGATGCCTGGCAAAAAGTTCACCTGTAAGACCACAGAGAACAGCCACATCACCACCGTGGGGAAGATCACGACATAGGGCACCAAGTATTTCCAACGCCGCTCACCCCACATCAGCGGGAGCCCTGCCGCAATCAGCAACAGACTGGCGAAGGTGCCAAGAAACGGGGTAATACCCACAAAGACCACCAATGCGATCGCCGTGATGTACACCGCCATAGGAATCGGCTCGCTGCGGTCGCTATCAAGATCGATGCCACGACGCAGCTTTCGCTGATACTCAAACGGAATCAGCAGGGCAATGATCGCCACAGAAATCAGTACAAGCCTGGGGAAATCCGGGGGTTGCACGTTCTGCGCAAGTGAAGCCGGCACTAAGTCAAACCAAAATGTCCGCGCAAAAAGCAGCACACACACGGCCAGAACGATACCGGCAACGATGATATCTGGACGATGGAGGGAGGATGGTGAGGAGCCTTTTGGCTCCTCACCCTCACCGCCACGCCCAAGGGGCTGGTTAGTCATAACTTCAACTCACCTTAGGGCTTGACGTTTATCGGCCTATCGCTCAGTCATATCCAGAGCACGCAGGGCCTCGAGAGACACCTGATACTCTTCTTTGAGCTGAGGATCCCAAACATCAGCGCCAGCGACGTTGGTGTCAGGATTCAGGCCACTGCCACGCAGGTAGTCGCGGAAACGCTCAGTCTCCATACCGGCCAGCACCATGGCTTCCATCTTCTCAAGGACCTCAGGGTCGATGTCGGCATGGGTGTAGTAGCCACGGGTGGTGGTCACGCTGACTTCATGGCCGTACTCATAGGTAGACGGCACATCAGGCAGATCACCCACACGGTCATGGTAGAGCATGGCGATGGGCTTGAGCGCACCATCCTGGATCTGACCCAGCGCCTCAGAGACGTTGGCCAGCGTCGCATCCACTGCACCGGAGCGCAGCGAGGTGATCATCTCACCACCACTACCAAACGGCACCACACGGGCGTTGGCGCCAGCTTCAGAGGCCCAGCGAGAAATACCGATATGCTCAGTACCACCCACCTGTGCAACACCCCAGGTCAGCGTGCCGTCAGTCGATGCCTCCATGAACTCCTCGTAGGTGTCATAGGGGCTATCCGGGTTGACCACGATCACCGAAGGATCATCCATGGCACGAACCAGGCCTTGAATGTCATCGACCTCGAGCGGTGAGTTGCCGCGGGCAATGGTGTACAGGTGGGTCTGGGTCAGCGCCATGATGGTGTGGTTCAGATCAGTCTGATCACCGGCACGGCTTAGCAGGTACTCATGCGCGGCACGCGAGCCACCACCCTGCTTGTAGACCACACGCAGATTCTCATCGACAGTTGCAGCAGCGCCGTCCAGCCACATACGAATCGTGGTGTCGGTACCACCGCCGGCTGAGGCATGGGAGACCACTTCGATCGTCTCACACGGCCAGTCCTCGACGGAGCACTCCTGGGCGGATGCAGTGAAAGGAATCGCAAAGGCGGCAGCAGCGGCTACGCCCAACGCGACACGGCGGGTCTCAGTTGGAATGGATCCATACTGGAAAAAGGTCATGATTGCTCTCCTCCATTATCATGCCTTGGGACATTAAATTTTTCGTCTGTTGGCTGTCGGCTCCCTCCGACCTTCTTGCTACTTCCGTTGTGTCTGTAACTTAACCCGAGGTAGTTGCTTCTGCAACCACCTTTGATCAGCCCACAAAACTCAAGCGTTTTAGCCGTCAGCAAGACACCGAAGCCAGCAGACACACTGATAAAAGAACAGAACGCATTCGATTGTCAACAGTTGGATCATCCATTCCTATCCATTGTATCGATACCCCCGCAAAACTTTAGGCGCTGTAAAGCCCGCTCATGCTGGTTCTCATGTCAACAATCTGCGATATTCAATCGATAAAGAGGAGGAGCTCTGTTTATGAAAATTAAAGATATCCGTGCCAGTTTGCACACCACATCCATCGAAATCCCCCTGCTAACCGGCAAGGTCGA
>CBFIIM010000098.1:0-5124 GCA_965662395.1 Spiribacter sp.
TTTCACATCGGACTGGTCATTGCCACAGGCCTTGGCATTGGCACGGTGTTTACACTGTTTATCCTGCCGGCGTTCTACCTGCTGTTAGCCCGCGACCACAATGCGGGTAAAGCCAAGCCAGCCGCCGCCTGATGGTGATGAGCGCCGAGCCCTTGGAGCCAAACGGATCCGAGCCAGCAGTCATTGCCCATGGCCTGACCCGCGAGTACGGCGGTGTCAATGTGGTAGATGGGATCGATCTGGAGGTCAAAGCCGGCGAATGCTTTGCCCTACTAGGGCCCAATGGCGCGGGCAAGACCACCACGCTGCGCATGCTGCTGGGATTAACCCCACCCAGTGCCGGGGAAATCACCGTTCTGGGCGAGCCCATCCCACAACGGGCACGGGCCATGCGCAAACGCGCGGGCATCGTCCCGCAGTTTGACAACCTAGACCCTGACTTTAGCGTGCGGGAAAACCTGATCACCTACGGGGCCTACTATGGCGCCCGACGCCGTGAGGTTGAGGCGCGGATGGCCGATCTGCTGGCCTTTGCCGAGCTGACCGAGCGCGCCGATGATCCCATCCAGGGCCTATCCGGGGGCATGAAACGTCGCCTGACACTGGCCCGCGCACTGGTCAACAACCCAGAACTGCTAGCACTGGATGAACCCAGCACCGGCTTGGACCCGCAGGCCCGCCAACACATCTGGCAGCGTCTGCATGCCCTGCGCCGGCAGGGCAAAACCCTGCTGCTGACCACCCATTACATGGAAGAGGCCGAGCGGCTCTGTGATCGTGCCGCCATTATTGATCATGGCCGGATTGTGGCCTGCGACAGCCCCCGGGCCCTGATTGATGCGCATATCGAGCCGCATGTCATTGAGCTAAGAGGGGATCTGGCCATGCAGTGGCTGACTGGCACAAAGGCAAGCCCAGAGGAGAGCGACCCGCTGCAGCCGCTGACCCAGGCCGGCTTTCGCGTCGAGCCAGTGGGTGAAACCGTGCTGATCTATGGCCACGATCGGGATGCGCTGCTGCGCCAGGTGGATGCCCTCATCGGTCCGGGCACGCTCTACCGCCCGGCGAGCCTTGAGGATGTCTTTTTGCGCCTGACCGGTCGGGAGCTCAGAGACTGATGGCGCTCAACACCCCGCAACCCAAACCGGGTCTGCTCACAGACCTGCGCCACCCACCGGCGTTGAGCCTGCGGTTTATCGCCGTGTGGCTGCGCAACCTTAAAGTCTGGCGCAAGCTGATGCTGCCCTCACTGTTAGGTAATTTCGGCGAGCCGGTGCTGTATCTGCTGGCTCTTGGCTATGGGCTTGGGCAGTTTGTCGGTGAAATCGATGGCATGCGCTATATGGTGTTTTTGGCCAGCGGCATCGTCTGCTCGGCTGCCATGACCGGTGCCACTTTTGAAGCGCTCTACTCAGCCTTTACCCGATTGACCACCCAACAGACCTGGGCAGCGATGCTGGCCGCCCCGATGAATGTCGATGATGTGGTCTTAGGTGAAATTGTCTGGGCCGCCACCAAAGCCCTGATCAATGCCAGCGCCATTGTGCTGGTGGCCTCGCTGCTGGGGCTGGTCGCCGGGCCGGCGGCTCTACTGGTACTGCCGGTGATTCTGCTGGCCGGGCTGGCCTTTGCCGGCCTTGCCATGATCATCACCGCCATCTCGCCCAGCTATGACTTCTTTTTGTACTACTTCACCCTGGTGATGACGCCGATGTTGCTATTATCCGGGGTATTCTTTCCGCTATCCGGGTTGCCCGAAGCGGTCGCGATCGGGGCACAGTTTCTACCACTGGCCCATGTCGTCATGCTGGTCCGCCCACTCATGACCGGCGGTGTGATTGAAATGCCCATGCTGCATCTGGCAGTCATCGCAGGCTATGCCGCCGCCAGCTATTGGATTGCCGCTGCACTCGCGCGCCGACGGCTGATTCGATAGCGGATATCAGCTAATACTGGATCAGGGATTCGACCGGTGCATCAGTCATATGCTCACGGGCGTTTAAAAAGGTCAGCTCAATCACAAACCGATAACCCAGCATCTCCGCGCCCAATCGGCGCAGCAGATCACCGGTCGCCTTGGCCGTCCCGCCAGTTGCCAACAAATCATCCACAATCAGTGTGGTGGCGCCGTGATGCAGGGCATCGCGATGAACCTCCAAAGCATCCGTGCCGTACTCAAGCTCATACTCACAGGAGTGCACATCGGAGGGCAGCTTGCCCGGCTTGCGCACCGGAATAAAACCCGCCCCCAGTCGATACGCCAGCGCCGCACCAAAAATAAACCCGCGCGATTCCGTGCCCACAATGTACTCCGGCACCGGGCCGTTGATAGAGTCGGCCAACAGATCAATCGCCAGCCCAAACCCCTTGGCATCGCCCAGCATCGGCGTGATGTCCTTAAACAAAATCCCGGGTTTGGGAAAATCGGGAATATCCCGAATTAGGCCTTTTACCGTGGCAAGCGCGGCGGCTTTATCCTCAATGACCATGCTCATTGATGCGATATCTCCTGCTTGAAAAACTCAATGGCTATTATGCGTGATCACCGCGGCCATCACCCAGTCCATCACGCAGATAACGCAAATGGGTCTGTGCGGCAGCAATGGCCGCGGTCGGGTCATGACTTTGGATCGCTGAGACCAGGGCACGGTGTTGCACCCGTAAATCCTCTTCACCGCGCTCACTGACCAACAGCGCCGCCCGTGCCCGCCGAACATGCTCACGCAGCACCGAGAAAAGCCCGCGCATCATGGTCACCAGGGCCACGTTGTGAGAGGCCTCAGCCATTGCCAGATGCAGGCGCGCATCCCACTCCGCCGCCTCCTCGGCTTGGCCGGCATCCTGTGCGGCCTCCATGCGCTTGAGCGCCTCCTCAATATCCAGCAAATCCTCCGGCGTCGCCCGCCGGGCGGCCAGCTCAGCACTGAGCGTCTCAATGCCCTGACGCAGCTCCAACACATCCGCCACGGCCTTAGGCTGCTTTTCCATTAACCGCAACAACGGGTCGGTCAGACTGGGGGCTTTAACCTCGGCCACGGTATAGCCGGCATTGCGTCGCACCAGCAACAGCTCACGCGAGACCAAAATCAGCAGCGCCTCGCGCAACGAGGCCCGCGACACCGCCATCACCTTGGCCAACTCCCGCTCGGCAGGCAGCGTGTCCCCCGCATGCAGCCGACCCTCAACGATCAGCCGCTCAATGTGCTCAGCGATGACATCAGACAGGCGCCGGTCAACCGGCGGCTCGATGGGTTCAAACAGTGGTTCCACGCAATGCCTCCTCATGAAGCCCCGCATGATAGCCATAAAATCCACACAGCGGCGACGACTGATAGAATACGATTATGGAACAGCAGGACAACGCCTACGAACAAACCGCCCGCGAAGCCGTCGAGCTGGGCAATCGCATCGCTGACAACCACAGCGAGGCCAGCCTGTCCGAAATTGCCGACGGCTTACTGGCCGGTGCCGTGCAGTATTGGCTCTACGCCCACCAACCCTGCGACGACCCCCACTGCGAAGACTGTCAGTTACTGTGTACCGCCGAGCTCAGACTCGATGCGCTGCGCCGCACGCTCGAGGAATTCGCTCGCGCCAGCGAATACTTCCACTCACCCACCGATTTTGACGCCGGCCGCGCCTAAGCGAAAGCGGGTGTCGGGGCTCGAGTTGCTCGCCCGACTGAGTGCTAATAAACAATCCCGGCACAAACAGTCGTCATAGCGCCGCGCAATCAACTCGCGCAACTCATCGGTCAAAATCACATCCACACACTGGCAGCGATGAATGCTGCCCTGCCGACACTCAAATCCTCCACCGCAGCGCGGGCAGGATTTAGGCTCGTGTTCAGGCACCGGGCTTGGTCTCTGGGGTGGGGGTTGCGCTGGCTACGGTGGGGGCTGCGCCGGCAGTGGCGCTTGCGGCCGGCGCGGCGGGGCTTGCGCTGGCTGCGGCGGGGGCGGCATCAAAGGCGTCAGCCGCAAACCAACCACCATTAGCGGCTTCTTGTTCCAGCCGATCCATAATCACCAGGCGTTTTTCTTCGGTGTAGCTGCGCCACTCCGATATCTCAGTTTCACTGCGGCCACAGCCAATGCAGCGGCCGTGTTCGACCTCACAAATGCTCACGCAAGGCGAAGAAATGGTTGAATCTGCCACGGGACCTCCACTATATGTTGTGGTGCTGTTGTACCAGAGACCCTACCGGTCGGGCAAATACCGCATTCTCAAATGACCCGATAGTCAGGTTAACGGTTTCGCCAAAAAAAACGTTATAGTCTTTGGTCTGACCAAAGGAGGAGGCATCATGGCGATTCAAAGCATTGGGCATTTTGTCGGCGGAGCTGCCATTGAGGGCGCCGCAGGCGGCCGAACAGCACCGGTCTACAACCCTGCCACCGGCGAGCAAACCGGCGCCGTTGCACTGGCATCGGCCGATGAAGTACGCGCCGTCATCGCCAACGCCACCGAGGCCCAAAAGGCCTGGGGCGCCACCCCACCGCTGCGGCGCGCGCGGGTGATGTTCCGATTTAAAGATCTGATTGAAAAAAACCACGACCGCCTGGCTGAGTGCATTACGCGTGAACACGGCAAGACCTTCTCCGATGCCAAAGGCGAGGTCATCCGCGGACTTGAAGTGGTCGAATTTGCCTGCGGCATCCCGCATTTAATCAAAGGCGAGTATTCGCCAAGCGTGGGCACCGGCGTCGACAGCCACTCGATGTTCCAGCCCGTGGGCGTGTGCGCTGGGATCACCCCGTTTAACTTCCCTGTCATGGTGCCATTGTGGATGGCGCCGGTGGCCCTGGCCTGCGGCAACAGTTTCATCCTAAAACCGTCTGAGAAAGACCCCTCCGCCGGGCTGCTGCTGGCCGAACTGCTGACCGAGGCCGGCCTTCCCGATGGAGTCTTCAATGTGGTCAACGGCGATAAAGAAGCCGTCGACACCTTGCTGACCGACCCGCGCGTCGGGGCGATCAGCTTTGTGGGGTCCACCCCGATTGCCCAGTACATCTACGAGACCGGGGCGGCTCACGGCAAACGCGTCCAGGCCCTGGGCGGCGCCAAAAACCACGCCGTGGTGATGCCGGATGCCGATATGGAACAGACCGTTGATGCCCTGAT
>CBFIIM010000099.1:0-4872 GCA_965662395.1 Spiribacter sp.
CCAGTCTCGTTGCCGTTGGGCCCTCGGCGAGACATCCGGTGGACAGGGCTGGGTCTATCGGTGTCAGCAGGCAGGGCAGCGAAAAGGTGCTGGCATATTCCAAGGCACGACGCAGGACCAATGAATCAACGATCGGATGACCACCATCTGACAGCCCTGGGCATCCGGCCGCCGCAAGGCCTGCCATCCCAGGTAGTTGCTCGCCTTTTAGCCCCAGCGTCAATGCGCCGAGGGCAACCACCCGGGCCGCACCTGCCACCTCAGCGCGATGGTGGATAAGCTCGACCACCGACGGGGTGTCAATCACCGGTTGGGTATCGGGGGGTGTGACAATCGTGGTGACGCCGGCGGCAGCGGCCGCGCGGGCCTCGCTGGCAATGTCTGCCTTGCGCGTGGCGCCCGGCTCACGGGTGCGGGCGGCGATATCAATCAGCCCCGGCAGTGCCCATTGTCCGGCGGCCTCTATGGTTTGGCTTGGGGTGAAATCACTAACCGTGCCCAGGGCCACAATTCGTCCATCGGCAATGGCGATATCGCCCACTTCATCCAGACCGCTTTCCGGGTCGATCAGGCGGGCATTACGAATCAGAATGCGACTCATGATGCCTCCCGCGCCGTCTCGGGCTGTAGTCCCAATACAAGGGTCATGACCGCCATGCGAACAGCAATCCCATTGGTGACCTGTTCAAGAATGACAGAGCGGGGGCCATCGGCCAGCGCCGAGTCAATCTCCACGCCGCGATTAATGGGTCCGGGATGCATCACGATGGCATCTGGATGCGCGGTGCGAAGGCGCGATTCAGTCAGCCCGTAGTGCCGAAAGAATTCGGCTTCGCCGGGCAATAGCGCCCCCTGCATACGCTCGCGCTGAAGGCGCAGCGCGATGACCACATCTACATCACGCAACCCCGCGCTGAGGTCGTTGTAGACCTGTACGCCCAGGCTTTCAATATCTGAGGGCAGCAGGGTGTTGGGTGCGATGACGCGGACTTCCCCGGCGCCGAGGCCATTAAAGGCATGGATCTGTGAGCGGGCGACCCGCGAGTGCCGGATGTCGCCAACAATGGCGATTCGCAGGGGCTCGAAATCACCCTTATGTTGGCGAATCGTGTAGGCATCGAGCATGGCTTGGGTGGGGTGTGCATGCCACCCATCGCCTGCATTGAGCACGGCAACACCCGGGTCAACATGGCGGGCGAAGTACTCTGCGGCACCACTTTGGCTGTGACGGATGACAAACATATCCGCCTGCATGGCCTGCAGATTGCGCAACATATCGAGCAGGCTCTCACCTTTGGTTGTGGTTGTATCCACGCTGACATTCAGCACATCAGCTGAAAGGCGCTTGGCGGCCAGCTCAAAGGTCGTTCTGGTGCGGGTGCTGGATTCAAAAAACAGATTAATCACGGTGCGGCCGCGCAGCAACGGGACTTTTTTAACCGATTTGCCGATGACGCCTGCAAACGATTCAGCGGTATCGAGAATACGGGTAAGGAGTGCGGGATCGAGGCCTTCAGTGGTCAGGAAATGGCGCAGCTGCCCCTTATCATCAAGCTGCACAGTCATTCATGCGCCTCCTCGATGACCAGATGCAAAGGATCAGGTCCACGCAGTTTGACGCGCTGCCGAGGCGGTAGATCAATTTGTTGCGCGACCACATCGGGGCTGATGGGCAGCTCCCGGCCGGGACGTGCCATCAATACCGCCAGGCGAATGGCTGCAGGCCGACCCCAATCAAAGATTTCGTTCATGGCCGCACGAATAGTCCGCCCGGTATAGAGGATGTCATCGATTAAAATGATCACCCGGCCCTCAATATCCACCGGCATGCGCGTGGGTCTGACCGTGGTCTGAAGCCCGCCCTGAGCCAGATCGTCACGATAGAAGGCAATATCAACAGCACCTGGCTCATCGGCTAACCCAATGCGTGCCTGTAGCGCCTCGGCCAGCCAGCTGCCGCCCTGGTGGATGCCCACCAATACGCAGCGCTCCCGGCCCTCGCGCTCGATTAGCGCGCTCACCTCAGCGGTGAATGGTTCCAGCAGTGATTCGATGTCGGGCAGGTTGATGCTCACGATGGCTGCTCACTTAACCAGGTTTCCAGAATGATACGCGCTGCCTCGGCATCTAGCACGTCGGTGCGCGCGCCGCGCTCACGCAGTGACTCGGACGCTGCTCGACTAGAGAGGTGTTCATCAATGCGGTAGACGCTTAAACCCGTGCGGCGACCCAGTTCGCCGGCGAATCGCTCGGCAATGCGTGTGCTGTGTGAGGCACTGCCGTCGGCCTGCCGCGGGATACCAACAATGACTGCATCCGGCTGCCATTCGCTTAAGTGGGCATTGACCATTGCCCAGTCCGGGACGCCTGCTTTGCAACGAATAACATCCAGCGCCCGTGCGCTGCCGGTGATACGCTCGCCAACGGCCACTCCTAGGCGTTTTTCGCCCGCATCAAACCCCAGATAAAGACCGCTGTTGCTCATCGTCTTTCTCCGAATGACCAGGCGCGGGTGATCACTAGTTCATCGCGACCCTGCAGCACGGCCTCCGGCACTGCAGCGTAGGGACTTGCCGCGCGCACGAGCGCATCTGCCGCCGAGCGCAGGGTTGAACTTTCGCTGCCCGCGAGGATGCGGGTCTCAAGGACTTCTCCAGCGGCACTCAGGGTAACGGCCATGACCACGCGACCGCTTAGCCCCTCGCGCCGCAGCGCCTCTGGGTAATTCCGATTACCGATGGTCTCAGCCTGCACAATCCAGTCTCTGAGATAGCGTGCGGCCGGCGCATCGTCGGTGGTGCCATCGATATGTCGCTGATTGGGCCGTGTGATGGCCGCCTGGGTGTCAGCTGACTGATCCGTTGCCTCAGCAAAAAGCTGTAATTCTTCAGCAGCCGCCGGCTCGAGTTGCAGCTCGAGAGTGAGTGGCTCTTCGGTGGTCACCGGCGCCCGAGGGATGCCTCCAAGCGGGCCAAAAATCACAATGACATGCGCAATCAGCGAGAGGAAAATCGCCATGAACAGCCGATCACGGGCGATTACCGGGTCGTTCATGCCTTGATGCGTAGCTCGATGGCGTCAAACAGATCGCCGGCTAGGTTGGTGCCTTTTTGGACGTCGATTTCACGCACACAAGTGGGACTGGTGACGTTAATTTCGGTCAAATAACCACCGATGACATCGAGGCCGGCAAAGAGAATGCCATGCTCGGCCAGGAATGGTCGAACCTCGGCCACGATGTTTTGTTCGCGCTCGGTCAGTGGTGAGGCGACTCCCCGGCCCCCCGCAGCCAGATTGCCTCGGCTCTCGCCGGCCGCGGGCAAACGCGCCAGCGCATACGGGGCAGGTTGGCCGTCAATCACTAGGATGCGTCGATCCCCTTCGCTAATCTCCGGCAGATAGCGCTGCGCCATGACATAGCGCGTCCCGCGCTGGGAGAGCTGCTCGATGATCACGCTGGTGTTTGGGTCGCCTGCATGCACCACAAAAATAGCCTCACCACCCATGCCATGCAGTGGCTTTAAGACCGCGCGCCCCTGGGCATTAATAAATGCCTTTAGTGGCTCGGCCTTCATCTCGACGACGGTGGGGGTGCAGCACTGCGGAAACTGGGCAATGGCTAGCTTCTCCTGCACATCACGCAGCCCGCGCGGGCGATTGACCACCAACACGCCAGCCCGTTCGGCTATTTCCAGAATCTGTGTGGCGTACACGTAGGCACTGTCGACGGGTGGATCTTTGCGCATCAGGATGGCATCGAGGTTCTCAAGTGGCTCCTCGTCACGCTCACCTAGCGTAAACCAGTCATGGTTGTCATCACGCACTTCAAGCAGCGCGCCATCGCCATAGGCCGTCCCATCACGCAGGGACAGATCAGCTAGCGTTAAGTAACGAATCTCCCAGCCCCGGCGCTGCGCTTCGAGCAGCATGGCGAGGGTTGTGTCTTTGTAAGGGGTGATTCCCTCGATGGGGTCCATCACAACCCCAAGACGATAGGGCATGGGTGCCTCCGGTGGCCGAATGATTCAATCCGTTATTGTATCGGATATGAACGGTGTTTTTATTGATCTAAAACTTGGATGACAGCACTGACGAAGGCCCGAAAATCCTCAAGACCTTCGTGGGTGATGTGATGGACAATCGCCCAATCAATATCGCTGTAGCGATGATGAATACAACGCTGCAGCGCCTCTAGCCGGGCATCGATTGTCAGCCGATCCATCGCTCACGCCTCTGTTGCATCGAGCGCTTAAAATACGGCAGGAAGTCTTCGGCATCCATGACCATGCGGCTGAGTTCGTCACCATGAATATGTGCGTTACGAGCAAACAAACGTCTGCCACTCGTCAGGGCCTCGCGGCGGATCAGAACATCAGCCGTGCGCAAATCGACCAAGTCAACCGGTCGGCCCGTGATCTTGCCTAATTCGCTGATTAACGCGAACTTACGGGCAGCGGATAGAGGGGCGGGATCGGTGTAAACGGCAAGATCCAAGTCACTGTCCGAGCTGGCTTTGCCGCAGGCCATCGAGCCGAACACTACGGCAAGAGCGATGTCAGGCTGTTCCGCCAGGAAGTCGCGCACCTTGGCTAGTTCACTTGATTGGGTGGTGATGTCCATGTTGGCAGTATAGGGGATTACCGCGGGCGATAAAGCGCCCAAAGCCCAAGGGCTGGTCCGGGCAACAGCCACAACAATACCCAGGGACCTTGAGTGGTCCAAAAGTGACTAGTCAGCCAAATGGCTGGAATGCTCAGGCCAAAACCAATGGTGTTCATAATGGCCAGTGAGGCGCCGACACGATGTGCGGGCGCGTTGGATGAGGCGAGTGCCGAGAACTGCGGTGAATCAGCCGCCAAGGCCAGTCCCCAG
>CBFIIM010000100.1:0-254 GCA_965662395.1 Spiribacter sp.
TGCCCTGGCGCTATTTAATGGCACGCAAATTGTAGCCTCGGTATTGATGTTTTGGCTTGGGCGCCACTGGATTGGGCGCGCCCTGCCATTTTCGGCACTGATGCTGACCGGACTGCTCGGCCTGACCCTATTTGTATTTATACCGGGGGCTTGGGGATTAGCTGCCTTACTACCGGCGGGTTTAGCCGCCGGCATGATGCTAATTTTAATGGTGGCCCTGCCGCCGTTGTACACCAGCGGCAATGAGACCGCAG
>CBFIIM010000100.1:290-4642 GCA_965662395.1 Spiribacter sp.
TTTGGCGTACCACTGCTCGGCGGCGTGATTGCCGATATATCGGCCACCCCAGCCCTTGCGATCGGGCCAATCATTCTCTACGGAATGGCCGCTCTACCGCTGGCGCTAAAGCTGCCACGGCCCAGCTAGCTCATGTACTGGCCGCCATTAATGCTGAGCGTCGAACCGGTCACAAACCCGGCGGCATCACTGGCCAGATAAACAACGGCGGCACCAATCTCCTCAACCTGCCCCAGGCGGTTGACGGGGATCTGGCCGATGATCTTCTCCAGTACGTTCTCAGGCACAGCAGCAACCATATCCGTCCCAATATACCCCGGGGCAATGATGTTTGCGGTAATACCGCGGCGCGCGTTTTCTTGGGCCAATGATTTGGTAAATCCGATCAAACCCGCCTTGGCGGCCGCATAGTTTGCCTGCCCCATTTGGCCCTTTTGGCCGTTAATTGAGGAAATTTGGATGATGCGGCCAAATCCACGATCGCGCATGCCATTAATCACTGCCCGGGTCATGCTAAATGCTGAGGTCAAATTAGTTTGGATCACGGCATCCCAATCATCGATGCTCATTTTATGCAGCATGCCATCGCGGGTAATGCCCGCGTTGTTGACCAGCACATCAATGCCGCCGAATTCACTCTCAATGGCCGAGACTTCTGCCTGACAGGCCTGAAAATCGGTGACATCCCATTTTCTGGCCGGGATACCGGTATCCCGTGTAAAGGCTGCGGCCGCCTCATCATTACCCTGATAGCTGACCACTACCTGATGGCCAGCATCTGCCAGCGCCCTGGCAATTGCCGCCCCAATCCCCCGTGTACCTCCGGTTACCAATGCGGTCCGTGTCATTTCGATCTCCTTCTCGGTACTCGATCTACTGCAACGCATCCCGACCATAACCACCCACACCGCCCTATGGCGAGCCGCAGCGCAACATAAAGCCATTCCAAAAAGACTTAGAGGCGGGCACAATCGCCCCCCTGTCATCCATTTGTCTGGGAGCATCATGAACCGCAGCGCGGATCATCGGGTAAGAGGTTTGCAACAGGCCGGAGAGCGAGGACTGCTTACCGGTAGCCGCCATGGCCTTGAGAAAGAGAGCCTGCGGGTCACCCCCGATGGACATATCGCCCAGACCCGACACCCGGCAGGGCTAGGTTCTGCCCTAACCCACCCGGAGATCACCACTGACTATTCCGAGGCGTTGCTTGAATTTGTGACACCGGCGTTTGTGGATGCCGCTGATGCCCTAGCGCGGCTTGATGAGCTGCACCGCTATACCTATCAGCAGATTGGCGATGAGCTGCTCTGGGCCGCTTCAATGCCCTGTATTGTGGGGGGGGACCAAAGCATTCCCATCGCTGACTACGGCACCTCCAACATCGGCTGGATGAAACATGTTTATCGACGCGGACTGGACTGGCGTTACGGTCGCGCCATGCAGGCCATCGCCGGGATTCACTTCAATTACTCATTTAGTGAGGAGTTTCTCCGAGCGGTACAGGCACGCGAAGGCGACACCCGCGACTTTGCTGCGTTTCGCTCTGACTTTTACTTCCGCCTGATCCGCAATTTCCAGCGCTATGGTTGGCTAGTGCCCTATTTAATGGGTGCCTCTCCAGCCATCTGCCGGTCATTTACCGGCGGCGAGGATCGAGACTTCGAGCGCTTCTCTGAACACACGCTTTATGCCCCTTATGCCACTTCGCTTCGCATGAGTGATATTGGCTATAAAAATAACGCCCAGGCGGGTCTGGATATTAGCTACAGCGACCTTGAATCGTATGTCAGCAGCCTGCGCGCCGCCATTAGCACCCCGGATCCGGACTATCAGCGCATCGGCACCCGAGTAGACGGCGAATGGCGACAGCTGAACACCAACATCCTGCAGATCGAAAATGAGTACTACAGCTTTGTTCGGCCCAAAGCCATTGCCCGATCCGGAGAGCAGCCAACCTGTGCGTTAAAGCGCGCTGGTGTGGAGTATGTGGAGATTCGTGCTCTAGACTTAAACCCCTTCGCGCCCATTGGCATTAACGCCGACCAAGTCACTTTCCTTGAGACCTTGTTATTGTTTTGTCTACTTGAGGACAGCCCACCCATTGATAGCGCAGAGCAGAATCGGATTAACGCCAATCAGGGGCTGGTGGCACGGGATGGGCGTAACCCTGCGCTGACCCTTCATCGCGGAGATGGCCAGAGAGTCTGTATCCGCCAGTGGGCCGCGGAGTTGTTTGACGCGATGCAGGGCCCGGCAGAGCTACTGGATGAGGTGCATGAAGATGGCCGCTATGCCCGAGTGCTGGCGGACTACCGGCAGTTGATTGAGGATGCCGAGCGGACCCCCTCGGCACGGATCCTGACTGAGATGCGCGAGCGCCATGAAGAGTTCGTCAACTTCGCGCTTCGGGTATCGGCGCAGCATGCGACCACCCTTCGCGGGGATGGGCTCTCAGAGGCTGCGCGCAGTCGACTTGAGCGCGCTGCGACCGAGTCATTGGCCGAACAAGCAGGTCTTGAAGCCGCCAATGAGCCCGCTTTTGAAGCGTTTCTGGCTGAGTATTTTTCGCAGAAACCGACCAACGGTAGTTGATGTCAGCCGTCCCCCAGGGTCAACTGGGCGGGCATGGACGCATTATCAATTGGACTTATTTTCTTTTGTGCACTCGGCGGCACTCTGGCTTTTATCGGGCTCAGTGAAGCACTGGGCCTAGCCACGGCCCGCTATCGTCAACACGTGGACGATCAACTGCGCGTCGATCTGCACGAGCAGTTTATCGACCTGGGTCCGCATCAATTACTGATGATCGCCGCTGGGCTTGCCCTTTGTTTGGGCGCAGTCACCTTGGCCCTATTCCCCTGGCCTTTTGTCATCGCATCAGCCACCGCCGGGCTGGCAACACCGCGTATCGCCGTTCGCTTGATCCGGCAGCGGCGCCAGCAAAAAATCATCCAACAGATGCCGGATGCCCTACAAAGCCTTGCCGGTGCATTGCGCGCCGGTGCGAACTTAAGCAAAGGATTCGAGATGGCGGCTAGGCGTCAGCCTAGCCCAATCGCTCAGGAATTCAGTCTGCTGCTTGGCCGACAACGTCTGGGGGAGAGCCTGGAAGAGGCCATCACCCAGTTTGTGACTCGAGTCCCTGGTGAGGAGAGCCGATTGTTTCAAAGCGCGGTGATTATTTCTCACCGCGTTGGCGGAGACCTTGCAGACACCCTAGAACGGGTGGGAATGACACTTCGGGAACGGGCCCAAATGGAAGGTCGCATAGCAGCCATTACTGCCATGGGGCGTATGCAAGGCCGGGTGATGTGCGTTCTGCCTATTGCCATCGCCGCCATGCTGTATGTCCAACAACCCGAGATCATGGGTCGCCTCTTCCATGAACCGCTAGGCTGGGCCGTGATGACATTAGCCGCGGTCATGATGACTATCGCCGTTGTCTCGATCCGTCGAATCGTAGCCATCGATGTCTGATCTCGCCGCCACCTTTCCGCCGATCCTCTTTGGCATTGCGGCCATGGGAATGGCATTCGCCGCCCATAATTTCATCGGCGCAATCATCCGGCTTCGACGGGCAGCGGAACGTTGGCGCGACCCGGCGCCCATGCTGTTTCGACTATTGTTGCCGCTCGCCCGATTGCTGGCAGAACCGATGGCAAGACTGCCTCAGCATTGGCAAGAACCGATCCAACGTATTCTTCATCGCGCAGGTTTGGGCTATGCCATCCTGCCTGCAGAGATTATCGCCCTTCGCCTGATCACAGCCTGCGTCGGACTGGCGCTGGGCATCGCTGTCATTGCGATGTTGGATCTTACCGGGGGCAACCGAACCCTCACGGCGGCAGGCACACTGGCACTGGGTTTTACCTATCCACTGATTTGGCTTAAGGACCACGGACGGCGTCGCCTGCAGCGCATTGAGCGGGAGTTTCCGGCAATGCTTGAACTACTGGCCTTATCCGTTCGCGCGGGGCTGAGCTTCGGTGCAGCGCTTGAGCAATGCACGCGCGAATTAAAGGCCGGACCATTAAGCGATGAATTCCGTCGTGTCGCCCGCGAGGTGCAAACCGGAGCAAGCCGTGCCGAATCTCTGGAGCGAATGGCCTCGCGCCTTGACCTCCCCGCTGTTAGCGCCTTTGTCTCCGCTGTCATTCAGGCAGATGAAACCGGAGCAGCCATCAGCCAGACCCTCAATGATCAAGCCGAGCAAAGACGCCGAGCGCGTTTTGCCGCTGCGGAGAAAAAGGCCAATGAGGCACCCGTCAAAATGCTACTACCCCTAGTGGGACTGCTCTTCCCACTGACTTTTCTGATCATTGCCTTTCCGATTGTCCTGCAATTTATGGACG
>CBFIIM010000101.1:0-4627 GCA_965662395.1 Spiribacter sp.
CCGCTTTTGCGCTACCGACATGTTTGCTGGCCAAAGATCCGGTACCCGTGAGGGTGACCGACTCCGTGCCCGATCCGGTTGCACTGTGGTCGACGCTTAACGTCCCGCTACTGCCAAAGACACTGGCGGCGACATCCGCGGTTCCATCATAGGTCCGCGTGGCGTGCAGGCTGATGACATACGGGGTAATAGTGGCCTGATGCGTGCCGCCTGTGAGCGTGTAGTTGCTGGCCGAACCGCTATCATCGGCCAATGGATTGGGCGGTCGGGTTATCCGCACTGCCCTGCACATTGGCGCTACTCACAGACCCGGCACCGGATACCTGCAGCGTCTCGCTGCCGATCAGTCCTGATAGCGTAATCTGCGTGTTGGCATCATCATCAATAATGTCACTACCATCATATTCCCGCCGGGCTGTCAGGCTGAGCACGGCCGGGTTGATGGTAACGGCCTCAGCGGTCAGATCACCCAGCGTGTAGTTACTGGCCGACCCAGCCAGACCATCACCCAGCGCTAAATCACCGCTATCGGTGAGCGCGACGCTGAGCACCGACCCATCGCCAGCGCGATTCACATCCGCGCTACTGGCGGTTGCCGTGCCGGTTAACACCAGATCTTCGCCGCTGACCACTCCATCAAGGGTAAACACGCTGGCCACCACCTGGTCGGTGCCATCGTAGGCGCGGCTGCCCACCAGCGTCAGATCCTTTTGGGTGATGGTGCTGGTGGTGTTGGCCACCAAACTCAAGCTGTAGTTGGCCGTGACATCGTCACCGCTACCATTTTCAAGTACGGCGCTGGCAATGGTCACAATACGATCACCACTGCTGGCATCCGCACCAACAAAGACCAGCTCGGCGAGTGTCACGCTGTCCCCGGTGACCAGGCTGGCACCCGGGCTCAGATAAGCGGCATCTCCACTGCTCGCACCGCTGCCGGCCACATCGACGCTGCCATCATAGGCACGGCTCATGGTATCCACACTGAGGGTCAGCGGCCGCTGACTAACCGTTGCCTGGTGTCCCGTGGTGGCCAGCTGATAGTTGCTGGCAGCCCCGTTGGTGCCATCCCCCAGCGTCAAATTAGACTCATCGACGGTTTTATCGGTGCCGATATTGATGTCGCCCGAGCCATTGCCATCGACGATGAGGCCTGTGCCTGAGAGGGTCAGATCCTCACCGGCGACCAAATTGCTAAAGGACAGCGAATCCGCACTATCCACGGTGTTCGTGCCATCGTATTGGCGCGCGAAACTTGCGGTCACTGCCCTTTTTTCAATCGTACTGGCGGTGCTAGGCGTGATGGTAATCAGATAATTGCCGTTGTCAGTGCCATCGCCCACCACAACTGACTGGGCAACCGCGTCCACCGTCTTGCCACTACCGGCATTCGCATCATTAAATTCCAGCCTAGCCGCTTGAATGCTGTCACCGACAAAAATCGTTGAACCGGCCGCCACACTCAGATAATCAATATCATTATCCACAGCCACCGTGCCGTCATAGACGCGGGTAATATCCGCAACGTCCAACGTCAATGCCGCCTGAGTGATTTCGATCGTGTGTGTGCCGCCGACCAATGTGTAGTTGGCCGCCAGCCCACCGTTGGTGCCGTCGGCCACGCGCAGACTATCCAGGCTAATCGCGCTGGCCGCAGCCACGTTTTTGTTGGAGGCCAAACCGCTGCCCAGCAGGGTCAATGTCTGGCTGCCGATCACCCCGTCACCGCTATCTAGGCTACCGGCGTTGCTAAGTACCGCCGAGGCAATCGTGCGCGTGCCATCGTAGCTGCGGGTCCCACTTAAATTGAGCACCGCCGGGGTAATGCGGCCTTTAAGGTTATCGGCATAGCGAATGGCGTAGTTATTGCCGCTGTTGCCATCAGTAATCGTCACGCCACTCACCTGAAGCGCGCGGTCACCGGCATTGGCACTATCAAATGCAATCGTGCCACCCGAGGCCGCATCACTGCCAAAAAGCTGCCCATTGGCGATCGTGACTGATGCCCCAGTTGCTGCGGTGGTGCCATCGTAGGTACGGGTCAAATCGGTGGCGGTAAAGGTGATGGGGGCCTTTTCAATGGTGCCGGTCGCTGTCTCTAGCGTCACCGTGTAGTTGCCGGTCATATCCGCACCGGCGCCATCGGTAATGGTGTAGGCGCTGCCACCGGTATCAACGACCGAGAGTGTGCGCCCATTCAGGCTGCTGGCATTTTGGCTGTCAAAAGCCTGCATCGCGGTCACGGTATCGCTGGCCGCCTTGGCACCGGAGACCTCCACTGAGCCTGTGGACTGAGTGGTGCCGTCATAGGTGCGGGTATCACTGACTGCCGATAGCGTCAGCGCAGCCTGATTAATGGTAGCGGCCAGCGAGGCAGTGGGCTGGGTAAGCAGGTAATTTTGTGCCGCATCACCTGATAAGCCAAAAGCGCTGCCCGAGCCCAAATTGGCGACCGAGATCGCAATATCCTGGGCAACATCGTTTAACAGGCTGACATTTTTATTAGCAAAGGTGGCAGCGCCATGGATGAGCGCCAGGTCATCGCCGCTAATATCGCCGGAGAACCCTGTCCAGGTCAGCTGTGCATCCGTGGTGCCGTCATAAGTCTTATCGACACCATCCAGGCCCTCGATGCTGATGGCCCGGCGGTTAATCGTCGCTGAGAGCACCCCCGCCGGGATGATGATTTCATAGTTATCCTTATCCGCGCCGCCCAAGGTCAGGCCGGTCACGACAACGTCCTTGGTGGTTACCGCGCCGCTGGCCCAGGCCACATCGGCGCTTGGGATATAACCGCCACCGCTGGCTTCGGCAAAATAACCGCTGCCACCGTCAATGCTCACGTCATCACCGCTCACCAGCGCTTCGGCGCCACTGCCGGTGGTAAAGCTACCAACGGCAGCCAAGCTGGCATCGGCTTTGCCGTCATAGGTTTTATCTAAGACAGACAAGCCCGTCACTGCCAGCGGCTTGGGCGAGACATTGGCAGTCAACCCCGCGGGAATAGTGATGGTGTAGTTGCTGGCTTCGCTATCGCCTAAGGTGACCGTGCTAATCGTCACCGGCTTATTCCGACCGACGTGACGATCACCAAACTGCGCTGAGCCCAGCGTGAAGTCGACGGTATCGCCTGAGAATACGCCTACCAAGGCAGCAGCGCTGTCATCCAGCGTGGCAACATCCGTGCCGTCGTAAATACGGTCTTCTGCGAGAACACCAGAGAGCGTGAGGTTGGCCGGCGAGATATTCACCGTGGTCGTGCCACTGGCGGGCAAGGCGTAATTACCGGCGTCGGCACCCGTTAATGCTGGCGAGCTGAGTGTGACCGGTTTGTTATTACCCACATGACGATCGGCCATGACACCGGTTGAGACATCCAGTGCCACGGTATCCCCAGTGATGACTCCGCTGACACTGCCCGCGGCAATGGCGACCGTCGCAGTGGCATCATAGACCCGATCGGTGGCCTCAAGCCCGGTGTAAGTCAGCGTTTTGGGTGTGATATCCCCACTGCCGGTGACGGCGATATCGGTAAGTGCGTAGTTGCCCGCATCGACCCCTGCAATCTGTAGATCGCGCAGGTTAACGACAATATCTGTGCCCGCGTTCTGACTGGCAAAGGCACCAT
Organism: Spiribacter sp.; assembly: GCA_965662395.1. Taxonomy (GTDB): domain Bacteria; phylum Pseudomonadota; class Gammaproteobacteria; order Nitrococcales; family Nitrococcaceae; genus Spiribacter. The sequence continues at coordinate 3,629 of CBFIIM010000101.1, forward strand.
TAGCGGTGACATCGACATCATCGCCACCCACCGTGCCGGTCACCGAGTAATTGCTGCCGGCGGGCAGCGCCGTGGTGCCGTCATACACCTTGGTGATGGAGCTAGACGGGGTCACGTTCAGCATCCGCGGGGTAATCGTGAGCACGCCGTTGAAGTATTCAATGGCGTCGGCATCGTAATTGGCACCCAGGCCACTGGTTAGCACCGCATTGCTGGGGCTAATGGCATAGTTACCAACATCCCCCGAGGCACCAGAGACCGCGCTTGGCACCGTCACGCTCACGCTACTGACCACATCGGCTGCGGCATCATCGCCCTGCAGACCACCCACGGTGTAGGTCAATGTCGGGTTGGTGTTGCCATAGATCCGCGAAATGTTATCGGCTTTGATGAGCAGCGTGCCGGCCGGGAAGATCTGGTAATCGCCGGCCACCGCGGTAATGGTGTAGTTATCGGCACTGGCCGATGGCACCAAATCGCCAATGTATTGCCCGGCATTGAAGTTGCTGCTCTGACGCGAAATGGTCAGGCCCTGCAGCACCGATTGGTCTTCACCATTCACAAAGCCATCGAATTGTGCGGAGAATACCGGCGCCTCATCACCGTAGACTGACGCATCATCGTTCGCGGTGATGGTCAGTGCCGCCGGGTTGATATCAGCGGTTATCTGCGGGCTTGCCAGCGTGTAATTGCCCGCATCGCTACCGGAGAGTTCCAGCGAGGTAAATTCCAGCGCTTTGTCCGTCCCCGCATTTGGATCCACAAAGCCAACAGCGATACTGCCAAGCTCTACCTGATCACCCGTGACCAAACCGCTAAAGCTATCACCGCCGGTAAATGTCGCAGCCGTGGTGCCATCGTAGGTTTTATCCTGAACGCTCAGGTTATCCACGCTCAACGCTTTGGGCGTGATGTTGCCGAACAGCCCGGATGGGGCCAGCAATGAGTAGTTGCCGGCATCCGTGCCGCTTAAGCTACTGGCCGCCAGGCTGACGGCGA
>CBFIIM010000102.1:0-230 GCA_965662395.1 Spiribacter sp.
AGATTGCTTTTTCATGGTTTGCTCCGTTCTCTAGATCGCATTAAGCGAGGTTGATGAATGGCGGAGTTGCCCACCGATAGGTAGTAACGGTGTTCTTTTCGATAGATGTTGGGTCCGTAGAGGGACCGGGCTTAGCAGTAACCTTGAGCGGGGAAGGAATGCCAAGGCCTCCTTGCAGTAAATGTTCCTTAACTATAGATCAACTTTTCTGATCTTCCAACTTTTGATCT
>CBFIIM010000102.1:240-4579 GCA_965662395.1 Spiribacter sp.
GCTGTTTCCGGCCTCGGCGCAGAGTTTGCGCCAGTTATCCAGTCGCTCCGGCTCAATCATGCCGGCGCCTAGAGCCGCCAGGACAGCGCAATCAGGCTCGCTCTGATGGCGACAATCCCGAAACCGACATTCGCTGGCCGGCCCGGCAATATCAGGAAAGCCGACGTTAATTTGACGCTGATCCAAATGATCCAGTCGCAGCGTGCGGACTCCAGGCGAATCAATGAGTGCCCCACCCCCATCGCGCGCAAACAATGTGGTCTCGGTCGTTGTATGACGCCCCTGACCGCTCGCTTTGGAAATAGCGCCAATACGCAGTGCCAGATGCGGGATCAGTGCTTGGGTGAGCGATGATTTGCCAACGCCGGATTGGCCGACCAAGATCACCGTCTCGCCCTGGGTCCGATAGCCCAGATCGGCAATGGAATCCTGATCTAGTGCGCTGCCTTGCCCGATTTCAACGTCCAATGCGGCATAGCGCTTGAGTAAAGGCTCGATAATGACTTGGCTGTCCTTTGTCATTAGGTCGACTTTATTCAGCCACAGCATCATCGGGATACCCGTGGCCGCGGCCAATACGCGATAGCGATCGATCAGCAGCGTGTCGGGCTCTGGTGCTGGGGCAATCACAAGGATCAGACGATCAATATTGGCCGCCAGCGGACGTGGATGGCCACGGAAGTCTCCCCGTTCGATCACATTGGCCCGTGGGAGTACGGCCTCAATCACATCATCGCTAAACGTGACTTGATCGCCGCATACCGGGCGCTCATGTCGGCGTCCGCGGAGCTGGCAGCGATAAATGGTGTTGGAGTCATCCGCCACCAGGCAGTGATCCCCGGTGCTCATCACTACACGGCCGATTGGTGAATTCATGCTAGTGGCACCGATGCACTGCGATGGCTTTGATACACTGGCGCCATTGATGCAACAAATGGCAGTAAGCAGCGATGGCGTACTCGGCAGATAATCTGATCTGGATTGATCTTGAGATGACCGGCCTGGATGTTGATCACGACCGCATCATCGAGATTGCCACCATAGTGACCGATGCCGAGCTGAATATTCTGGCGGAAGGCCCGGTGCTGGCCATTCATCAACCGGATTCTGTACTGGCGGGTATGGATGCCTGGAATCAAGCTCAGCATGGCGGCTCGGGGCTGGTGCAGCGCGTGCGCGACAGTGCCATCGATGAAGCCCAAGCCGAGGGTGAGACCCTTGAGTTTCTGCGGCAGTGGGTGCCGGAAGGTGCCTCGCCGATGTGCGGGAACAGTATTTGCCAGGACCGGCGGTTTTTGCATCGCTCGATGCCGCAGCTGATGCGCTACTTCCACTATCGGCATATCGACGTCAGTACGCTCAAAGAGCTGGCCCGCCGTTGGATGCCGTCGGTGGCCGAGGGCATCCAAAAACAATCCTCTCACCTGGCCCTGGATGATATTCGCGACTCGATTAATGAGCTGCGTCACTATCGCCAGACTTTTCTCTGCCAGGCGGCCCAGGGGCAGGGTTAGGATTAGGGTCCCGAGCAGGTCACTTCTCCACAGGGCATTCAGGGGAATTGCCCCATTCAGACCACGAACCATCGTAGCCACGGGCCTTGTCATAGCCCAAATAGCGCAGGACAAAGTAGGTCAGCGCCGAGCGGTGATGGGTATGGCAGTGGGTGATGACTTCCTGATCGGGTGACAGCCCCAATTCGGCATACATGGCCTGCAGCTTTTCTTTAGGCCACAACCGGGTGGCGTTGCTTGGATCAATGTTCTGCGTCCACTCCAAATTGACCGCGCCGGGGATATGCCCGGACTGAGCGGCGCGGACCATCTGGCCGTGATATTCCTCCGGCGTGCGGGCATCCAGTACGCGAACATTAGGGTTGTTAAGCCGCTCCAGCAGATCGGCTTTCTCAGCACGATATTCGGGATGCACCAGCTGGGCAGGGTACTCTGGAGTATCGCCATCGATGACCCCGGGCCCATGCTCAACGTCGCGCCCGTCGGTCAGCCAAGCCGGCAGCCCACCATTGAGTAGTGCGGCATGGGAATGCCCCAGGCAATCCAGTGTCCAGAGCAGGCGAGCAGCCCGGGCATTGCCGCTGTCATCATAGGCAACCACCGGGGTGTCCGGTTGAATGCCGGCGGCCGCCAGTACTTGTCCTAATTGCGCTAGCGGTGGGAGTACGCCACCGGCGGGTGGGCGCTCAGTTTTAAGATCCACGTAGTCGATAAATCGTGCACCGGGGATATGTGCATTCTCAAATGCGGCCCGATCACCCACATAAACCAAATGCAGGTTATCCCCGCGCGCTAGGCGCTCTGCCAGTTCACCGGTCTCGATAAGCAGCGGCAAGCGGTCATCCGTCATTGTGTGCACACCCGTTGGCTAGATAGGTCAGCCGAGGATTATAGCAGGGCCTGCTCGCGCGGTTGGATCAGCTCAAGCCAGTGGCGCACGGGGATGTCTGAGGCCTCATCCAGGTGCGTCAAACAACCGATATTGGCCGTGGCGATGAGCTCCGGTTGCCCGCTTGCTAGGTTTTCAAGCTTTTGCGCGCGCAGCTGCTGACTGAGTTCGGGTTGCAGGACTGAATAGGTGCCTGCTGAGCCGCAACAGATATGCCCATCGGGGACCGCGGTTAACTCAAAGCCCAGTCGACGCAGTAGCGGCTCGACCCGTCCGCCTAGCTTTTGGGCGTGCTGTAGGGTGCAAGGGGTTTGAAAGGCAATCCGTCGGGGGGCATTGTCAGCGGGCTGTAATTGATCAGCATGCCGCTCCAGCAGCTCAATGGGGTCAAGAGTGAGTTGACTGACTGTCGCGGCCCGCTCGGCATAGTCCGGGTCATCGGCTAGCAGATGGGCATAATCTTTGACCTGTGCGCCGCAGCCGCTTGCGTTAACGATAATGGCCTCAGCCCCGCGTTCGATGGCTGGCCACCAGGCATCAATGTTTTGCCGAATTCTTACTTTTGCTGCCTCAGCGGCACCTAGATGCTGGTCGATCGCGCCACAACAGCTCACTTGGCCAGTGCGGTGAACGGCAATCCCCAGGCCGTCCAGGATCCGTGCGGTCTGTGGATTGATCGCAGGCTCTAATGCGGGTTGGACGCAGCCTTCCAGCAGCAGAACAAAACGCTGGTGCTGCTTGGCTTCTGGCCACTGGGGGGCAGGGCGATACGCCCGGATCTTGGCTTTTAGCGCTCTGGGCATCACCGGGCGCACCAGGCGCCCCATGCCAAGCAGTGCGGCAAACAGCCGCGGCTTGGGCAAAACAGTGCGAAGTGCCGCGCGCAACAGGTGGGGGATGGGTGCGCGTGGGACCTGCTGCTCGACGATATCGCGGCCAATGTCTACCAACCGTCCGTACTCCACTCCGGAGGGGCAGGTGGTCTCGCAGGCGCGGCAAGTCAGGCAGCGGTCGAGGTGGCGCTGAATACTCTCACCGGGGATCTCTCCCTCCAGAACCTGTTTAATCTGATAGATCCGCCCGCGAGGGCTGTCGAGCTCATCGCCAAGTAGGCGATAGGTCGGGCAGTTAGCCAGACAAAATCCGCAATGGGTGCACTTACGAAGGATAGCGTCGGCATCCTGCCCGGCCTGAGTATCCTTAATAAAATCAGCCAAATGTGTCTGCATGATTAGCGCTCCTCGAGCCATGGGTACAGGCGGCCGGGGTTTAGGATCGCCTGCGGGTCGAAGGCTTTTTTTAGTGCCTGGTGAATGCGCTGCTGGACTGAGTCCAGGGGCTGAAATCGGGGGATCGTTGAGCCATCAGCTCGAAACAGCGTGGCGCTACCCCCCACGCCAGTAACGCGCTCGCGCAGCGCATCAGCATCCTGATCACCGCCTAGCCACACCTGCTGACCCGACCACTCGATCAGCGCGGGGGATTGACCGATGAGTGACTCATGGTTGGTGGCCGGCGGGAGGGACAGGCGCCATAGCGCAGTGTTATGTGCATGAAAGAATTCGTGACTGTGATCCCGAACACTCTGCCAGAGCGCCTTGGCATCGGCCTCGGGCAGCACCGAGCCATCTAGTGTGTCGCAGGCATCCGCAACCGCTGAAGCGGCGCCTGAGAATCGGGCATAAAGGGCCTTACCATCATGCAGCATGGCGGTCAGGGGGCGGCCATTGCGCAGCCACTCCTCACTGAGTCGATGACAGTCTTGTGGACTGGCCTGAAAACACAGCGTTGCGCTTTGGCGCGGTGCAGGGAGGACTTTTAAAGAAACCTCCAGAATCACGCCCAGTGTGCCAAGCGCGCCCACGTTGAGTCGCGAGACGTCATAGCCTGCGACGTTTTTCATCACCTGACCGCCAAAGTGCATGACTTCGCCGCG
>CBFIIM010000103.1:0-4467 GCA_965662395.1 Spiribacter sp.
ACCGAGGCGTTCAAAATCATCTCCTCTAGCCCGGATGTTAAAGGCATTTTGGTCAATATCTTCGGCGGCATCGTCCGTTGCGACATGATCGCTGAGGGCGTGATTGCCGCGGTGAAAGAGGTGGGCATCAACGTCCCCGTGGTGGTGCGGCTTGAGGGCACCAACGTCGAGCAGGGCAAGCAGATCCTGGCCGATAGCGGGCTCGACATCATTCCTGCCGACGATCTGACCGACGGCGCACAGAAGGTGGTCGGCGCTGTTGGCGCCTGATCCGGCAACCTGGACCTAAAGACGAGGAAGACAATGAGTATTCTGGTCAACAAAGACACCAAGGTGATCGTCCAGGGCTTCACCGGGAAGCAGGGCACCTTTCACGCCGAGCAATGCATTGCCTATGGCACCAACGTTGTCGGTGGCACGACTCCTGGCCGCGGTGGCGAAACCCATCTTGACCGGCCGGTGTTTAACACCGTGCGTGACGCGGTTGATGAGACGGCAGCTGATGCCTCGATGATTTACGTGCCGGGGGCCTTTGCCGCGGATGCCATCCTGGAGGCCGCTGAAGCCGGCATTAAGGTGATTGCCTGTATTACCGAAGGCATCCCGGTGCTGGATATGCTCAAGGTTAAGGCGGCATTGGACTTTTATGATGCCACGCTGATTGGGCCGAACTGCCCGGGCATCATCACCCCGGGTGAGTGCAAGATCGGCATTATGCCGGGCCACATCCACAAGCCCGGTTCTATTGGTATTGTCTCGCGCTCAGGCACCCTGACCTACGAGGCGGTCAAGCAGACTACGGATATCGGCATGGGTCAGAGCACCTGCGTGGGTATCGGCGGTGACCCGATTCAGGGCATGAACTTCATCGATGTCATCGAGCAGTTCGAGGCCGATCGCCAGACCAAGGGCATTGTCATGGTCGGTGAGATCGGTGGTACGGCCGAGGAAGAGGCCGCGGAGTTTATTCAGGCCAATGTCCGCAAGCCTGTCGTAGCCTACATTGCTGGCGTCACGGCGCCTGCGGGTAAGCGCATGGGTCATGCCGGTGCGATTATCAGCGGTGGCAAAGGAACGGCTGCGGATAAGTTTGCCGCGCTAGAGAAGGCCGGTGTGGCCACAGTGCGCTCGCCTGCGGAAATCGGCCAGCGCGTTAGTGACTGCTTCACAGGCTGAAGCACAGAGACCGCGCCCTGACATGAGCGAGCGTGTTCGCTTTGTCATGGCGCAGCTCAATCTGCTGGTCGGTGATGTTGCCGGCAATACCGATGCGGTCATTCGCGCAGCACTTAAAGCGCGTGATCGCCTCGGTGCCCAGGCGGTGTGCTTTCCCGAACTCACCCTGACCGGTTATCCGCCGGATGACCTGCTGCTGCGCTCTGACTTTATCGCCGCCGTAGAACGCGGTGTGGAGCGGATCGCCGCTGAGGCCCGGGGCATTACCGTGATTGTCGGCGCGCCGGTGCTGGATGACGGGGCGCTTTTCAACGCCGCGCTGGTGATTGCCGATGGTCGGGTCACCGCCCGATACGCTAAGCATGAGTTGCCCACCTACGGGGTCTTTGATGACCTGCGCTATTTTGTGCCCGGGCGTGAGGCCTGCGTCGTAGACATTGCGGGTTGTCAGGTCGGCATTACGATCTGTGAAGATGCCTGGCACAAGGGCCCGGTGGCCGAGGCCGCCGCAGCGGGTGCCGAGATGATCGTTAACCTGAACGCTTCACCGTTTGATCAGAACAAAGGCAGTGCGCGCGAATCGGTACTGCGCGATCGCATTGCTGAGTCCGGTCTGCCCATTCTCTACTGCAATATGGCAGGCGGGCAGGATGAAGTGGTCTATGACGGCGGGTCGTGTGCCTTTGATGCCCTAGGCGCACTGATGGTCCGGGCGCCGCGCTTTGATACCGGGCTGTTCCCGGTGGATTGCGGGTATATTCATGATCGCTGGACGCCGCTTCAAGGCACGATTGAGCCAGAGCTATCGGCCGAGGCCGAAGTGTATGAGGCGCTTGTCTGGGGTGTGCGCGATTACATCGAGAAAAACCACTTCCCGGGCGTGATTATTGGATTATCCGGTGGTGTTGATTCTGCACTGACCGCCTGCATCGCGGTGGATGCCCTGGGTGCTGACCGGGTGCATTGCGTGATGATGCCCACGCGCTATACCAGCCAGATGAGCCACACCGACGCCAAGGCCATTGCCGAGGCACTGGGCGTGCGCTACGACATCGTTGCCATTGAGTCGGTGTTTGCGGAATACCGCACATTGCTGGAGCCGATCTTTGCCGGCCGGGCCGCTGACGTGACTGAGGAGAATCTCCAATCACGTATTCGCGGCACGCTGCTAATGGCCATCTCGAATAAGCTTGGCGGGCTGGTGCTGGCCACCGGCAACAAAAGTGAGATGGCGGTGGGCTATGCCACGCTCTATGGCGATATGGTGGGCGGATTCTCGCCGCTGAAAGATATCTTTAAGACCGAGGTCTACCGACTGTGCGCTTATCGCAACGCGCTGGGTGAGGTGATCCCTGAGAATGTCATCACTCGGCCCCCCAGCGCTGAGTTGGCACCGGATCAAAAAGACACCGACAGCCTGCCCGAGTATGCCGAGCTTGATGCCATACTGGCCGCCTATGTCGAGGATGATGCCGGGGTCGACGAAATCGTGGCCGCCGGGCATGATCGCGCAACCGTCGAGCAAGTCGTGCGGCTTTTGCATCGCAATGAATACAAACGTCGCCAGGCCGCACCCGGCGTTAAGGTGACAACGAAAGCCTTTGGCCGTGACCGGCGCTATCCGATGACTTCAGGATTTGGCCGGCAGCCATAACAACGGAGATGAACCCATGAAAAAGATTGAAGCGATTATTAAACCCTTCAAGCTCGACGATGTCCGCGAGGCCATCGCTGAGGTCGGCATCACCGGAATGACGGTCACCGAGGTCAAAGGATTTGGCCGGCAAAAAGGCCATACCGAGCTTTATCGTGGCGCGGAGTACGTGGTCGATTTTCTGCCAAAAATGCGCATCGAGGTCGTGGTCGGTGACGAGATCGTCGAGCGAGTGGTCGAGGCCATTGTCAAAGCCGCCAACACTGGCAAGATCGGTGACGGCAAAGTCTTTGTCAGCCCCGTCGAGCAGGCCATCCGCATTCGCACCGGCGATGAGGGCGAACAGGCGCTCTAAGCCTGCCCTACATCCCCAACGGGCCGGTGGGACGCGATGGTGCGCCACCGGCCTCGGGTGATGGCGGCACGACATCCGTTTCACCCTCATACAGTGATGGCATGGCCGGTGTGTTGACTGGCTTGGCCTCGCCCACACCCTCGGCCCTGGCGGCTACAACGCCCTCAGCTAAGTCATTCAGCCCCAACTCCCGATAGCTTTGCTCCAGCAGATCGAGTGCTGGCGCGACAGCCGGCGTGCCCGGGAATTCATCAATAATCACAATGGCGCGCTGTGCCGCAGCCACCCAAGCGCGGCGATCCGCGTAGAACTGCGCAACGCTTAGCTGATAACGCGCACCATCGGCAAACAGCCCATCCAGCCGCCCGCGAGCATCCTCGGCATAGGGGCTGTCCGGGAACTGATTAATCACCGTGGTGTAGGCCTCATACGCCTGGCGCCGTGGGACCGGGTCACGCAAAGTGTTATCGACTCCTACCCAGCGCTTGAGTGCGTCGTCGTTTTTCTCCTCCAGCGCCAGTCCCTGCATATACCAGGTGTAGGGCACGGCGCGATGGCGCGGGTTGATCCGGCGAAAGCGCTCAGCAGCGGCAACGGTGGATGCCACATCACCGGAGCGGTAGTAGACGTAAATGATGTCGAGCTGCGCCTGGGTGGCGTAAATCCCAAACGGATATTGTGCCTGCAGGGACTCGAGCTCGGCGGTGGCCGTCTGCCAGTCATTGCGATCCATTGCCCGTTGGGCGGCTTCATATATGGCTGCAGCCTCGGCATCGCGCAGCTCATTGGGCTCGTCATTTGTCGAGGCACAGCCCGCAACCAGGCCAATTGCCAGTAGAATCATCAAAAAGCGCTTCATGGCATCCGTATCCCGCCAACATCTGATGCGCACAGTCTAGTGAAAAGCGCGGGCAGCGCCCAGCGTTATGACAAGGATTATTCGGGGATGACCCAAAAAATAGAACGAAACGCGACAGTGCCTGATGAAGCCGCCGGCCGGCGACTGGATGCTGTGCTGGCTGAGCTGTTCCCCGAGTTCTCGCGCTCGCGACTGCAGCGCTGGTTAAAAGAGGGTGAGCTGCGCGTCGATGGCGCTTCACCGCGCGGAAAGGTCTCGGTTAAGGGTGGTGAGCAGATCGTTATTGCCGCGGAGCTAGTCGAAGAGGGGCCGGTGGAGGCCGAACCTATCCCGCTGGATGTGGTGTATGAAGATGACGCCATGGTAGTGGTGAACAAACCCGCTGGCCTGGTGGTGCATCCAGGTGCCGGCAACCCGGCCGGG
>CBFIIM010000104.1:0-4456 GCA_965662395.1 Spiribacter sp.
GGTGGCCGCGGTCCAGGGCTATCTGGCCGTCAGCCTGCCGGCGGGATTGATCGGTCTTGGCGATTCATTGGTTGGTGTGTCGCTATTTGTTGGATATGCCAGCATCTTGTGGCTGGGGCGCACCGCACTGGAACTGGCCACTTACCGCCCCCGGCTTGACCGTATGATCAAATGGTTAACGGTGTTATCCCTGATCGCCACCCTCAGTATTCCGCTTGGTCTTTATGCCAAAACAGCCCCGATCGTCATGTTGACGCTTGAGGCCGGCAAGTGGCTGGTTTGCCTGTCGGTGATACCAATTACCTTCAAACGCGAGGCCACCTACGGCCTGATTCTGTCCGGCTATATGCTGCACGCGGCAACAACGCTTGCCAGTGTGCTGGTGGTACTTGGCATATTACCGGCCGACCCCATCGTTTATGAGCTCTGGCAGTATGTTTTGGTGCTGATCATGGCGTTTATCATTAGCATCGCTTTGGTACGGCTTTATCGCGAGCGCCAACATGTCTTTAATCAGCGCGAGTACATGGGTGTGATTGCTCATGAATACCGCAACGCGCTGGCTGTCATCGATACGACATCGCGTAATCTGGTGGCCGCACCGGCCGCCGATCAACAGGATTTGGAGCGGCGCGTCGGACGCATTACCACTAGCACCCGGCGGCTTGAGCAGCTGGTCGAGAGTTGCCTGGCCGATGCCCGCATGGCCGCCACCCTTGATCTGGCCGATGTTGAAAGCACCAATCTACTTACCCTGGCCCGGCACACCATTAAGGGCTTTGCCGGCCCAGATGCCGATCCCATTGTTTTGCGCCTCAATGGTCAGGGTTTGGCCGATCAAGCAGCGCCCGATCCAAAGGTGATGATCGAGGCCGATGCCGCACTGCTGCGCATTGCACTTTCTAACCTACTGAGCAACGCGCGCAAATTCTCTGATGGCTCAGAAATTGGCATGGATATCATCCAGCATTCAGAATTTATTGAAATCAATATCAGCAATAGCGGGCCGGCGATTCCGCCCGAAGAGCAAGCTGTGATATTCCAGCGCTTTCGCCGTGGATCAAACGCAAGACACGTTAAACAAGGCACTGGATTGGGGCTGTTTGCCGCCTTGCAGATCACCCGGGCCCATGGTGGGCGAATTCGTTTAAGCCGCAGCGATGACGAGCAGACGGTCTTTACCATGACGCTGCCGTATCATCAGGGATAGCGGATCTAGGAGCCCAACCGTGACCGACCAAACATCTCGGACGCCAGCACTGGCACTGATTGAAGACAACCCCGAGCTGTGCGAAGAAACCGCACGTTTCCTGCAGTCGATGGGGTATCAGGTGTGGACGGCAGGCAGTGCCGAGGATTTTTATCGCCAATTGCACGCCAATAGCGCTGACATTCTGTTGGTTGACCTGGGCCTACCCGGCGAAGATGGGCTTGATCTAATTCGCTATATTCGCAGCCATTATTCCTGCGGCATCATTGCGATCACCGCACGCGGTACGCGGGATGATCGCATTAACGGCTTTGGCCATGGCGTCGATTATTATCTGGTCAAACCGGTTGACCCGACCGAGCTGATCGCCATTATCGAAGTGCTTTGGAAGCGTTTAACGCCTCAGCCGACGACAAAAACCAGCAATGATCTTTGGCGCCTGGATCCAACTGCGCATTTGCTGCAAGGCCCGGGAGGCGAGACCCTCGAGCTGACCAGCTCGGAATATCTGCTCATTGAGCGGCTGCTTGATGAGCCCAACCAGACCGTCAATAAAGAAAATCTACATCAGGCGCTTTTCCCCAACGAGGACGAGGTGGATTTGCACCGCATTGATGTCGTGCTCAACCGCATCCGCACCAAAGCCAAAAAACAAGGCCTGCCGCTGCCCATTCGATCGGTGTTTGGCCGCGGTATCGCCTTTGTGATGGCTACCTAGACGCTGGCCTGACTTTTCCTAACTTTTGCTTTGGCTTTGGGGGCGTTGTCACTGCGCTGGGCAAACAGCATTCGCCGCATGGATGCCTGCACATGTTCTTGGAGCACCGTAAACGCATGCAACGGCTGCCCCATAGCAATCGCCTCGATAATCTCACCGTGCTCATGATTGGATTGCTTTAGGCTGCCGCGCTGGATCAGCCCCATGGCACGATACAGATGAAGCTTGGCCACCACGTGCTCGTAGTTGCGGATCAGCTCTTCATTGCCGGCATGCTCCAGAATGGCGGAGTGGAATTTTAGATTAAGCGCGTAGTATTCCCGCGTGCGATCGGCGTTAACCTCATCGGCCATCGCCGTATGCAGCTCGCGCAGCTCATCAACTAACGCCGGATTGGGATACTGAACAGCGATAAAGCCTGCATAACCAAACAGCCCCGCCCTTAACTCGTAGAGCTGCTGGGCCTCTTTTAAGCTGATTTCACGGACATAGGCGCCGCGGTAAGGCACCATATCCAGCAGACCCCGCTCCGCTAACCCGCGACAGGCCTCGCGAATCGGTCCGCGACTGACTCCCAGCCGATTCGCCAGATCCACCTCGTTAATGCGATCACCCATCTTGAGCTCGCCATCAACAAGCATGCGCTCGATCTCGGTGCGCACGGCGCTGGTCAGTCCAGGGCGCTCAAATTCCTCTGCCATTGCTGTCGACAACTCCATGTTTCCCGATCACGATCGGGTTATTTTTCTTATCGCTTGTGTAATGTTTACGCTGGCAGGACAGGCGTAGTCAACCACCCCAGGCAACAATGAGTCGCCTGAATCGGGTGTTAACAGTTTTCACGATAGGTATAAGTGGTGGAGCCAGGCGGGATCGAACCGCCGACCTCCTGCATGCCATGCAGGCGCTCTCCCAGCTGAGCTATGGCCCCATCGAGTGGAGACCGCGAAGTCTAGAAACCACCGGGGTATCTGTCAAGTCTGCGCGGCCGCCCAGGCTGAGGCTTTGTCCAGCCGATGCAGCGTAGTCTCCCGCCCCAGCAGCTCGCAGGTGATATCAATCGGCGGCGAGATAGGCCCACCCGAGACGGCCACCCGCAAGGGCTGCGCGACTTTGCCCATTTTCAGATCATGGGTCTCGGCCACACCCGTCAGCGCCTCGTGAATCGATTCGGCCTGCCAATGCTCAAGCGCCGAGAAAGCCTGGTGCAACGCATCCAGCACCGCTTGGGCACCCTTTAAGTTTTTATTGGCCGCCTTCTCGTCATAGCCCTCGGGCTCGCGATAGAAAAACCGGCTGTTCTCGGCCATCTCTACCAGGGTCTTACTGCGCTCGGCCTGCGCGGCGATCACCGCCTCAATCTCCGGGCCGTTATCTGCCGCCGGGTCAATCCCCAGCGCGCCCAGATGCCAGGCCAGATGTCGGGCCACGTGAGCGGCCGGCAGTGTCTTCATGTAGTGCTGATTGAGCCAATCGAGCTTGGAGGGATTAATGCTGGATGCCGAGTGGTTGATATCGGTAGTATCAAAAAGCTCGATCATCTCATCCAGGCTGAACACTTCCTGATCCCCATGCGACCAGCCCAGGCGCACTAAATAGTTAATCACCGCCTCGGGCAGATAACCGGCATCGCGGTATTCCATGACACTGGCCGCACCGGTGCGCTTAGAGAGTTTTTTGCCGTGCTCATCAAGGATCATCGGCACATGCGCATAGACCGGTGGCTCAACGCCCAGGGCTTTGAGGATATTCACCTGCCGGGCGCTGTTATTAAGATGATCATCGCCCCGGATGACATGACTGACCTGCATATCCATGTCATCGACCACCACCACAAAGTTATAGGTGGGCGTGCCATCACCGCGGGCAATAATCAGGTCATCCAGCTCGGCATTGTTAAACACGACACGGCCTTTAACCTGATCCTGGACCACCGTGTGGCCCTCGCGCGGCTGGCGGAAGCGGATCACCGGCTCGCCCTCAGCATCCGCTGGGGGTGCGGTCAAGTCGCGGCAGCGGCCGTCGTAGCGCGGCTTTTCTTTGCGCGCCTGCTGCTCCTCGCGCAGTGTCTCAAGCCGTGCTTTGCTGCAATAACAGCGGTAGGCCGTGCCCTCGGCCAGCATGCTGTCGATCACCTCGCGATAGCGATCAAACCGATGCGTTTGGTAGAACGGGCCGTCGTCGTAGTCCAGCCCCAGCCAACTCATGCCCTCCAGAATGGCGTTAATCGCCTCGGGCGTTGAGCGCTCCAGGTCAGTGTCCTCAATCCGCAGCACAAACCGCCCGCCATGACGTCGGGCATACAGCCAGCAAAAAAGCGCGGTGCGGGCACCGCCAATGTGCAAATAACCCGTGGGGCTGGGGGCAAAGCGGGTGGTGACAGTCATGGTGGCCTTTGTGGTTGTGCGTGCATGGAAGATCCAACCGTTAGTTTAGCGGGGGATCAGCGCTTGAGACCAGCCTGACGGGTATTGGCAGGCCGGCGGGCCTGGCGCGTTGACAGGGTTCGGGGGAGTTTCTACACTTTA
>CBFIIM010000105.1:0-4424 GCA_965662395.1 Spiribacter sp.
AGGTATAGGTGCCCATGCCAAGGAAAACCGCGTCGTAGTCGCGCTCAAGCTCGGCGTAGGTGATGTCACGGCCGATTTCAACGCCTAGACGGAATTCCACGCCCATGTATTCCATGATCTCGCGACGCTTGGCAATGACTTCTTTTTCGAGTTTAAAGGGCGGGATACCGAAGGTCAGTAGACCCCCGATTTCGGGGTAGCGATCGAAGACCACCGCCTCAACCCCGTTACGCACCAGAATATCAGCCGCGCCAAGGCCGGCAGGGCCGGCACCGACGATGGCGACCTTTTTACCAGTGGCCACGACGCCGGACATGTCCGGGCGCCAGCCCTGTTTGAAGGCCTCGTCGGTGATGTACTTCTCGACAGAGCCGATAGTGACTGCACCAAAGCCGTCATTCAGCGTGCAGGCACCTTCGCACAAACGATCCTGTGGGCAGACGCGGCCGCAGACCTCAGGCAGGCTGTTGGTCTTGTGCGACAGCTCCGCTGCTTCAAACAGATTGCCCTCGGCAATCAGCTTGAGCCAGTTGGGGATGTAGTTGTGAACCGGGCACTTCCACTCGCAGTACGGATTGCCGCATTCCACACAACGGTCGGCCTGCGCGGCAGCATGATCGCTGGAGAAATCCCCGTAAATCTCGGTGAACTTCTTAACCCGGATCCCGGCGGATTCCTTTTCGGTATCCTGACGGGGAACGTCGATAAATTGAAAATAATTGCCCATAGCGTGCTCAGGCTGCCTGGCGCAGCGTGTTCAGAACCTCGTTGATGTCAGCAGCGCGTGGCTTGACCAGCCAAAAACAGCCGACGTAATCACGGAAGTTATCCAGAATCTCCTGGCCCCAGGTCGAGCCGGTCTCAGCGACAAACTCAGCGATCGTGGCGCGCAGGAATTCACGATGCCGGGTCATCGGCTCGGTCTGGATGCGACGGATATCGATCAGCTCATGGTTGTAGCGATCGACAAAGCGATTTTCCATGTCCAGCACAAAGGCCAGACCGCCGGTCATGCCGGCGCCGAAGTTCAGGCCTGTTGGCCCGAGCACACAGACGACACCATCGGTCATGTACTCACAGCCGTGATCACCAACACCCTCGACGACTGCGTGGGCACCTGAGTTGCGAACGGCAAATCGTTCGCCGGCAAGCCCCGCGGCAAAGAGTTTGCCGCCCGTGGCCCCATAAAGGCAGGTGTTGCCAATGATGGTGGTCTCGTGACTCTTGAACTGGCTGCCTTGAGGCGGACGGATCACGAGCTTGCCGCCAGCCATGCCCTTGCCGACATAGTCGTTGGCATCGCCATCGAGCATCATCTCAAGGCCGCCCGCATTCCAGACGCCAAAGCTCTGACCGGCGCTGCCGGTAAGGTGCAATCGGATTGGGTTGCTGCTCATGCCCAGATTGCCATGGCGCAGCGCGATCTCACCGGAGAGCCGTGCACCGATTGAGCGGTCGTCATTGCGAACGCTGTAGTGGAAATCACCACCGCTGGCTGCCTCGATGGCGGGCAGGGTTTCGGCCACCATGCGCTCGGCTAATTCGCCCTTGTCGAATGGCACGTTGCTTGGGGTCATGCAGTGCGTCGGCAAGGTGCTGTCGAGCCCACCGTCTGAGAGGATCGGCGAGAGATCCAGCTTAGCCTGCCGCGGTGTCTCCGGCTCACGAGGCTCTAGCAAGTCCACCCGGCCGATCAGCTCCTCCAGCGAGCGCACACCCAGGCGTGCCAGCCACTCCCGGGTTTCCATGGCGACAAAAGTGAAGTAGTTGGCCACCCGCTCTGGCGTGCCGATGAAATGCTTCATGCGCAGGACTTTCTCCTGCGTGGCGACACCCGTTGGGCAGTTGTTGAGATGGCAAACGCGCAGATATTTACAGCCCATGGCGACCATGGGCGCGGTGCCAAAGCCAAAGCTCTCTGCACCCAAAATGGCGGCTTTAACCACATCTAGGCCAGTTTTTAGCCCACCATCGGTCTGCAGTCGAATTTTATCGCGCAGATTATTGGCCCGCAGGGTCTGATGCGTTTCGGTCAGGCCTAGCTCCCATGGGGTGCCGGCGTATTTGACTGAGGTCAGCGGGCTGGCCCCAGTGCCACCGTCATAACCGGAAATGGTGATTAGGTCGGCATAGGCTTTGGCGACACCCGCAGCGACCGTACCCACGCCCGGCTCGGCGACCAGTTTGACTGACACCAGGGCATCGGGATTGACCTGCTTTAGGTCGTAGATCAGCTGGGCCAGATCTTCAATGGAATAGATGTCGTGATGCGGTGGCGGCGAGATTAACGCCACACCCGGCTTGGAGTAGCGCAGCCGGGCAATCATATCGTTGACCTTGTGCCCCGGCAGCTGTCCGCCTTCACCCGGCTTGGCGCCCTGGGCGACCTTAATCTGCAGGACCTCAGCATTGCGCAGGTAATGCGGGGTGACCCCAAACCGGCCCGAGGCCACCTGTTTGATTTTGGACATACGCTCATTGCCAAAACGATGACCGTCTTCGCCGCCTTCGCCCGAATTGGAGCGGGCGCCTAGGCGGTTCATGGCAATGGCCAGGGCCTCATGTGCCTCGGGCGACAGGGCGCCCAGTGACATTCCGGCCGAGTCAAAGCGCTTGAGAATAGCTTCAAGCGGCTCGACTTCCTCAAGCGGAATAGCTTTGCTCTCGCGCACCTGTAGCAGGTCCCGCAATGCGGCAACCGGGCGGGTGTTGACGGTCTCAGCAAACACTTTATAGCGCTCGTAGTCGCCGGTGTAGGCAGCCTCCTGCAGTGAGGCGACCACATCGGGGTTGTACGCGTGGTATTCCCCGCCATGGACATACTTCAGCAGACCGCCTTGGGTGAGTGCCTGACTGCGGTGCCAGGCCTTTTGATGCAGGGTCCGCTGATCGGACTCAAGATCCGTGAAATCGGCACCCTGAATACGTGAGGTCGTACCATGGAAGCACAAGTCCACCACATCATTGTGGAAGCCGACGATCTCAAAGAGCTGCGCACCGCGATAACTAGTAATCGTCGAGATACCCATCTTTGAGAGGATTTTGTAGAGACCTTTATTCAGTCCCTTGCGGTAGTTGCGCAGTAAATCAGGCAGGGCAGCGCCTTTGATCTCGCCAGTGCGCAGCTGATCCTGCACCACATCGTAGGCTAGATAAGGATAGAGCGCGGTGGCCCCATAGCCGATTAACACCGCACAGTCATGGCTGTTACGCGCTGTGCCGGTTTCAATGAGCAGGTTGGTATCGCAGCGCAGGCCGATGCGCACCAGGTGGTGATGTACCGCTCCGGTAGCCAGCAAGGCATGAACGGGGATACGGTCACGAGCTAAGTTGCGATCGGAGAGCACCAGCAGACTGGCGCCATCGCGCACGGCCTGAGCGGCTTCATCCCGAATAGCCCGAATGGCCTGTTCGAGGTTGCCGCTCTCTGGATAACTTAAGTCGATCCGATGCAATGAGCCGTTGGACTCATACTCATTGACCAGCCCGAGAAACTTGCCGTCCGAGAGAATGGGGGAGTCCGTGACCAAGCGCTTGGCGTGATCCTCATCCTCTTCAAACAGGTTTTTCTCAGGTCCGAACACAGTCTCCAGCGACATAACGATCTGCTCACGCAGCGGATCGATGGCCGGGTTGGTAACCTGGGCAAACTGCTGGCGGAAGTAATCGTAGACAGGACGGACCTGGCGCGAGAGCACCGGCATTGGGGTGTCATCCCCCATAGATCCGACGGCTTCCTGACCACCCTGGGCCAAGGTGCGGGTAACAATGTCGCGCTCCTCGAAGGTGACTCCGAACTGCTTTTGATAGATGGCGATCTGCTCGGGATCGACAGCCTCGCGCTCTTCACCCTGAGCCAGTCCAATCGGGATATCCCGCGAGTGTTGGGCCAGCCAACGCTTGTAGGGGGCGCGGTTTTTCAGCCGCTCATCAATCATTTGCGGCAGCAGCAGTTCACCGGTTTCGGTGTCGGCTGCCAGCATTTCGCCGGGGCGCAGCCGGCCTTTTTGCAGCACATCGGCTGGGTCGTAGTCCCAGACACCCACCTCAGAGGCCAGCGTGATGTGCCGGTCTTTGGTGATAACCCAGCGGGCCGGGCGCAGGCCATTGCGATCCAGTGCGCAGGCCGCATGGCGGCCGTCGGTCAACACAATGCCCGCAGGACCGTCCCAGGGTTCGATGTGCTGGGAGTGATATTCATAGAAAGCCCGAAGGTCGGGATCCATGGTCTCGACGTTCTGCCAGGCCGGCGGAATCAACAGCCGCAGCGCACGGAAGATATCCATACCGCCGGTGATCAGCACATCGAGCATGTTATCCAGACTGGATGAGTCTGATCCGGTCAGATTGACCAGTGGCTGAATGGCCTCGATATCGGGCAGCAATGGCGTCTGGAAGCGATGCGCACGAGCCAGCGCCCAGTT
>CBFIIM010000106.1:0-4091 GCA_965662395.1 Spiribacter sp.
TGTCGACTTCCACCTCAACAGATTGCGCCGCCTGATGCGTCATCACGATCTCGACTAAGTCATTGACCAGTTTCTCAAGCAGCAGAAACCGGTTTTCCTCGACATGGGCGATGACCGCTTTGGTGATGCCCTTGTAATCGAGGGCCTGGTCAACGACATCACCACGGGCCGCCGACAGGGCGTCGTAATCAATGAGAATATTGACGACGACATCCTGGCGCTTTTTTTGCTCCTCATCGTTAAAGCCGATAAAGGTGCGAAGCCGCAGATCCTTGATATGGATGCGCGAAAGCGGCCGGTTGAGGGACTGATTCACAGTGACCGCCGGCGGATGAGCTGCAGAAACTCATTGCGGGTGGATTCCGAATTGCGGAACGCCCCCAGCATGACTGATGAGCTCATTTCGGCGTTCTGTTTGCTGACACCGCGCATCATCATGCACATGTGCCGGGCATCCATCTGCACGGCCACACCTTTGGCGTTGGTGACCCGCTGCAGGGCATCGGCAATCTCACGGGCTAGGTTTTCCTGAATTTGCAGGCGCCGGGCATACATATCCACAATACGCGCGATTTTGGATAACCCGATGACCTTGCCGTTGGGGATGTAGCCGACTTGGGCATGGCCAAAAAACGGCAGCACATGGTGCTCGCAAAGTGAGTAGAACTCGATGTCCCGAACAATGACCATCTCGTCATTGTCAGACTCGAACATGGCATCGTTGACCAGTTCCTCGAGCGACTGATGATAGCCGTTGGTGAGAAATTCCATGGCGCGCGCGGCACGATAGGGTGTCTTACGCAGTCCGTCACGCTCAACGTCTTCGCCAAGCCCGCGAATGATGTGCTCGAAGTGATGGTCCAGATCGGGATTCATCCATCGATCTCCATTTGATGAAGTGAACCGTCAATTTTACACCGATGTGACAGGAAATCGCATCTATGAATATTGTCATGATGACCAACACCTATACTCCGCATGTCGGCGGGGTGGCACATTCAGTGGCCAGCTTTACCGAAGGCTATCGTGATCGCGGTCATCGAGTGCTGGTGGTCGCCCCCGTTTTTCCGGATATGCCCGCCGATGAACCGGATACGGTTCGCATTCCCGCCATTCAGAATTTTAATGGCAGTGATTTCTCGGTCGTTTTGACGGTGCCAGGCCGGCTGGATGAGGCACTGGATGCCTTTGCGCCGGATATTATTCACGCCCATCACCCTTTTTTGATTGGCTCCACCGCCCTGCGGGTGGCTGCAGAGCGCAATTGCCCGCTGGTGTTTACCCACCACACCTTATACGAGGCCTACACCCACTATGTGCCGGGCGACTCACCCATGTTGCGGCGTTTTGTCATTGAGCTCTCCAGCCACTTTGCGAATAGCTGCGATGCGGTGTTTGCCCCGAGCCAAAGCGTTGCCCAATTGTTGACGCAACGGGGCGTAGAGACTCCGATTTCTGTGGTGCCCACCGGTATTGATCAGGCTGCTTTTGGTACGGGCGATGGGGCAGCGTTTCGCAGGGTGAACGGTATTCCCGCGGACGCCCGGGTGATTGGTCATGTCGGTCGGCTAGCCGAGGAGAAAAACCTTAAATACCTAGCCCAGGCGCTGGCAGAGGCGCTGATTGCAGAGCCCCACGCGCATGGCCTGATCGTGGGGGATGGCCCCGAGGGTCAGGTCATGGATCAGGTGCTGACAAGCGCGGGTGTAGCAGAGCGGGTTCATCGCCCCGGTGGGCTGGCGCTGCCTGAGCTGGCGGACGCCTATGCGGCCATGGATGTGTTTGCCTTTGCCTCTCACAGTGAGACGCAGGGGATGGTGTTGGTTGAGGCGATGAGTGCGGGGGTGCCGGTGGTGGCACTGGATGCCCCTGGGGTTCGAGAGGTGGTGGATGGGCATAATGGTTTGCTGTTGCCTGCTCAGGCGGCCGCTGATGTCTTGGCGCAAGGCATTGTTCAGCTGCTGAACGCTTCCCGCGCTGAGCAAGCGGATCGGGCGCAGGCGCTTGCCCGGACGGCGGAGGCGTTCTCTCTAGATCGCTGTGTGGACATCGCCTTGGATCACTACCGCTCACTGATCGCCGCAGAGCGGGATCGCGAGCACTCCCGCCACACGGCGCGAATTGATTGGCAAAGCAGCCTGCGACGGGTGCAGGGGGAGTGGTCCGTGCTCAGTGGCATGGCGCGCGCGGCGGGCCGGGCGTTGGTGGGTGAGTCCGATCCACCAGCAGGTCTGACCTGATTTTTTTGCCGCGGGGCGCCGAGAGGCATATCCTGCAGGGTTTTCCCACGGAGTATCGTTATGGGTCTTTTGGTGGACGGTGTCTGGCAGGATCGCTGGTACGACACGGAATCAACCGGTGGGCGGTTTGAGCGCCCCGAGACCGTATTTCGGCAGTCAATCGACCCGGCCGGCGATTTTCCGCCGAGCTCAGGCCGCTACCATTTGTATGTGTCGCTGGCCTGTCCGTGGGCGCATCGCACCCTGATCGTGCGCGCCCTGAAGGGTTTGGAAGCACATATTGGCGTTTCGGTGGTTCATCCGTATATGGGAGAGGGTGGTTGGCATTTTGACGGCAGTTATCCGGGCGCTACTGATGAGCCGTTCTATGGCCTGGAATTTTTGCATGCCCTCTACCAAAAGGCCGACGCCCACTACACCGGGCGGGTCACGGTGCCCGTGCTTTGGGATGGTGAGCGCGAGACCATTGTGAATAACGAATCCAGCGACTTGGTGCGCATCCTCAATTGCGCTTTTGACGGTCTGCCGGGCGTGAACACCGATATCGATCTTTACCCCAAGGCGCTGGCCGATCAGATCGATCATCTGAATGCGCGGATTTACCATGAGGTGAATAACGGCGTGTACAAGGCAGGTTTTGCCACCACTCAGGCGGCCTATGAAGAGGCCGTCACTGCGTTGTTTGATGCGCTGGACTGGCTGGAGGTGCGGCTGGGTGAGCACCGTTATTTGACCGGTGATGCGATTACCGAGGCCGACTGGCGGCTGTTTACCACACTCATTCGCTTTGATGCGGTGTATGTGGGGCATTTTAAATGCAACTTACGCCGTATTGATGACTATCCGCATCTCTGCGGTTATCTGCGCGACCTTTATCAACAGCCAGGAATTGCCGAGACGGTCAGCCTTGATCACATTAAACGGCATTACTACACCAGCCACCCCATGATTAATCCGACCGGAGTCATCCCAAAGGGGCCGTTGCTTGACTTTGAGGCGCCGCACAGCAGGGAGCGCGTGATAATCTGATGGATACGATGACAACAACTGCTAACACTGCGATCGCCAAGGCCCGAGAGACCGGGCATGCCCGGCTGCCCACCCAGTGGGGTGAATTTCAAATCCATGGTTTTGAGGCCGCCAACGGCGAAGAGCATATCGCCTTGGTCATGGGCCAGCCGCAACAGGCCGAAGCGCCTTTGGTGCGTGTGCACTCCGAATGCCTGACCGGTGATGCACTATTTAGTCAGCGTTGTGACTGTGGCCCGCAGCTGGAGGCCGCCATGCAGCGTATTGGCAAGGCCGGCGAGGGTGTGATTGTCTATTTGCGCCAAGAGGGTCGTGGTATTGGGCTGTTAAATAAAATCCGCGCCTATGCGGTGCAGGACAGTGAAGGTGCGGATACGGTCGAAGCCAATGAGGCGCTGGGTTTTGCCCCAGATGCGCGCGACTATGCCATTGCGGTCGCCATGTTGGAGCTGCTGGGTATCAAGCGCTTGCGGCTAATGACCAACAACCCGCAAAAGGTCGCCGGGCTGCAGGCCGCGGGCATTGAGGTGGTGGAGCGCTTGCCCATTATGGCGGGGCGCAACCCGCATAATGATGCCTATCTGGCCACCAAGGCGGCTAAGTTCGGGCATGAGTTGGATGATCCGAACCCCTGATGCAGGAGGCATCGTGAACCTCAAATCCTATTTAATCGCCTTATCGCTTGCCCTAGTGCTTGGCGCTTGGATGCTGAGCGGGCAGTTTGGGGTGGATGATTCCGGAGCGCAGACGGCCGATGCGCCTGCCGATGTCCCGGTCATGGATGTTGAAGTGCGCATGCTGCAGGCCGAGCGCGTGCAGCGG
>CBFIIM010000107.1:0-3950 GCA_965662395.1 Spiribacter sp.
GTGGTCTACACCGAAGCGCTGGGGCCAGCCGCTTACATCGGCCGCTGCCGGGTGGCGCCGCTTCGTAATATGGGGGCGGCGCTCTCGCCCATGAACGCCTTTATGCTGATGCAGGGTATCGAGACGGTGCCACTGCGCATGGAGCGTCATGGTGAGAATGCCCGTGCGGTGGCTGAGCATCTGCAGAATCACCCGGGAGTCACCTGGGTGAAATACGCGGGCCTGTCCGATAGCCCCTATTACCCGCTGGTGCAGAAATACATGGGCGGCAATGCCGGTGGGATCTTAAGCTTTGGTATTAAGGGCGGTGAGAAAGCGGGTGCGAAGTTCATCGACGCCCTGCAGCTAATTACCCGGCTGGTGAATATCGGGGATGCTAAGTCGCTGGCCTGTCATCCGGCCAGCACCACGCATCGCCAGCTGAACGATGAAGAGCTGGCCAGTGCCGGTGTGAGCCGGGATATGGTGCGGCTATCCATCGGTATTGAGCATATTGACGATATTATCGCGGATATTGATCAGGCGCTGGCCTAGTCAAGCAGGTTGATCGGCGCGCCCAGCTGATAGCCGACACCCCGGACTGAGCGGATCAGTTGGGTGTTGGGCTCAAGCAGGGCCGCCGATTTGCTCCGCAGGCGGCTGATTAAATTCTCAAGCGCGCGTCGGCTTGGGTTGCGATCGGGAAAGCGCTCGTTCATCAGATCCAGAAACTCTCCGGTGTCCACGGTCTCATGAGGCGCTAAGATCATTGTGCGCAGCACCAGTACTTCAGCCATGGTCAGCGCTATGCTGGCGCCCTGGTCATTGCTGAGTAGGGCGCGTTGAGTATCCAGCGCCAGGCTGGTGTTGGTGCGGTCACTGCCCAGCCGCCGGTAAAGACTTTTGACCGCGGCCAGCAGTTCTTCCGGCTCAGCGGGTTTGGTGAGATAGATATCGGCACCGGCGTGATACCCCTTGACCCGATCATCGGTCCGGATCCGGGCGGTCAGCATCACGATGCCAATGTTGGGGTAGGATTCCCGCAGATGCTGCGCAATCTTATAGCCGTTCATTCCAGGCAGGTTGAGGTCAAGCAAGATCAGGCGCAGCGGGTGCAGGCGCAGGATATCCAGCAACCCCTCGTAGTGGCTGGCCTCGTGCACGGTATAGCCGGCTTGCGTAAATAGGTAGCCCAGCTCCTGACGCAGCAGGGTGTCGTCTTCAACAATGGCAAGCGTATCTAGCATGATGGGCTGTTAACCTGCAGTTCAAAACACACGGTATCGCCTGTTCTGTCATAGACAAGCTCGCCATCCAGCAGCTCAGCAATCCTTTTAGCAAGCGATAGCCCAAGGCCCGATCCGCCCATTTTTCGTGCATGCGTTGAGCGATAGTAGCGTTTAAAAAGCCGTGCGGGGTCAGGAGCCATTTCGGGGCTGACTTGGTTACAAACCCGAATGGTTAATGCCGCATTGTTGGGCTGCTGTAGCTGGATGGTGATTGGGCTCTCAGGTATGGAGTATTTGCGGGCATTATCCAGCAGGTTACTTAAAAGGATCTCCAACAATTGCCCATCGATACTCCAGTTTTGGCTGAGTTGATTGGTCACCGTTAGCCGCTGACTGAGGTTGTGTTGCTCAGCCAGCTCTTCGAGTAGCAGAGGGATGTTAACCGGCTGCGGGTTCAGCGTAATGCCTTCGCCCTCCATGCGGTTGTGCAGCTCGCAGCGGGCAATGACTGACTCAATGGTCTTGACCGCGCTGTTGATGGTGTTTAGCCGCTGCTTTGCGAAGTCATTCCCGGATATCTGCTGCTCGACGCCTTTGCTGGCCAGCCGGACGCTGGCCAATGGATTGCGAATTTCATGGGTGAGCATGTCAATCAGCGTGCGTTTATCCTCGCGTGCTTCGGTTTCGGCGGCCAGTTGGGCCTCCTTGCGAGCAAGGTCTTGTTCAGTGGCCGCCAGTTGCTGATCGGTCGCACGATTGCGTAAAAGGACCGTGCCCATCGCCAGTAACGGAACGATTAGGTCGAGCGCGCGGGAGATGAAAATCGGTAAATCCGTCTGCCCGGTGTACAAGATCAGAATGACTAGCGCGATGATTTGCAGAAGATTGTAAGCAATCAGAGAGCCGACTAAAGCGTTTTTCAGCAGTGCTGAAAGTGTTTTGGCCTGCAATGCCGCAACCGTGTGAATAATCGGGATGCCGATGATCAGCACAAAGGACAGGGCCCGCGCAGCAACCAGGGCATCCATGATGTAGAGCAGGCCGGTCATACCGGCCAGTCCATAGCTGACCCAGCAGGCTAGCGGATACCAGCGTCCGGCGTGGTGGGGAGCGATCAGCGCCTGATACAGCCAACCCCACAGACCGATACGCACGGCGATCAGTAACATAAATACCGTCATCGCCATCGGCCCAGACAGTATCGGCATCGTAATGGGGATAAAGCCGCTGCCCAGACCCACCTGCAAGACAATGACTGCGTTCAGTAGGGCAAGGCGGGTGCTGACTGGCCCGGGGCGTAGCGCAACCCCAACCAGCGCTAGAGCAGCTAGGGTGATCAGCATTCCCAAATGCACGCCAACCCCGGTGGCTCGGGTTTGTGCGCCTGAGATCAGTGCATCGATTGAATGAAGATGAATGGATAAGTGCGCAAACCCCGGTGCCTCTAGGTACAGAAAGAAGTCATTGCCACCGGGTGCAAGCTGTACCGGAAAGAGATGCCCCCCGAGCGACGCGCTGGGTGCATTACCCCCCTGGAAGGCGCCGCCTCGGCTGATCTTTTGGAGCCGTTCTGGGTCGGTGCGCTGATACAGATCAACACGTGCCAGATAGTAAGGGCCAACGAAAAGTTGAGTGGTGAGCGTCTCATTGCCGGGGTGATTAATAGCAAGGCGCAGCAGTTGTTGATCGTTACCCAATTGACGGTTTTGATCACGCGGGCGCTCTGAGAGTGTGCAACGTGACAGGGTGCTGGCATCGTCAATCCGCGCATCGCTCGGGCAATGATAGAGCGCAAGGGCCGGTTGTGCTGGCGCAGTAGACTGCGCTTGGGCATGAGTAGCCATGCTTGCACAGAACAAACACAGCACAGCCCAAGTTAAAAGCTGGGTGGTTTTCAACCAACCCCTCCCCATCGACAATCCCCCGCGGAAGTATGCGGGGTTAGAAGCGCACAAGCCACTCGGCCTGAACCTGATAGGACTGTGTGTTTTCGTCTAACACCCCAACATAGCGTAATCCGAGATGTCCGCCCTGGCCCGTGTCTGCCCCGAGGCCGGCCTCCACCCGCAGGCGATTGGCTGCGCGATCAGTGTCTATTAGGCTGACTGCTCCTGTGCTGCTGCCATCTGCGCTCGACAGGGTGGCTTGCAGCGGCTTTTCATCGGCACTGAAATCATGCAGCCAAGTCAGACTGAATTGTGGTGAGAGCGTTGTATCGTTCCATTGGATTTCATCGATCAGATTGACCCCAAGCTGGCCGGTGAGACTGTCGAGGCTGCGGTCTTGAATATTTTGGTAAGACAGCGTGGCATCACCCGTTTCGCTGTGCCCGGCACGCTCTGCATAAAGGTAACCGGCGCCTGCTCTGGCTGTTATCTGACGGGTGCCATTTGAATAAAAGGTGTGTTCACCGAGCAGCTTTAAGCCCGTCTGCCAAGCATCCGTCTTAGAGCTTGCTTGACTGCTATCGAAGCGGATAGGGCGTGTTGTCTCCAATTCACCATAACCGGCCGTTGCTGTTGCGCTGAAGCGGATGTCGCCCCGAGGCTCAAAGCTATAGCGAAGGGCGGTATTGACGGTTTGGCTGTCGCTGCTACCGCCATTTCGATCAAAGTCGGTGCTTGATTGCTCATAGCCAAGAGCGGCACCCAAATAGCTGCGGGCTCCGGTGCGACGATCGCTTGCCAGCATCAGGCCATAGGTGCTCGTATCAAAACCCGGACGCTCGGTGGCCTTGTCGGT
>CBFIIM010000108.1:0-3904 GCA_965662395.1 Spiribacter sp.
ACCGCATCGGCACCGTCTGCGGCGATAATGCGGCCAGTAGTGCCGCTGGTGCCACCTATCCCCGCCGGGTGCTCAGGGCTTGGTTCGGGATCAAAGAAATCTGGCCGCATCATCTCAAGAAAGCCTCTGGCCTGTGGCGATAAAAAACGCCCACGGCGCGACATGGCGCCATAGGTGCGTTTGGGGAACACCTCCGGCAGCGAGCGCACCACAATGCCAGGATGATCTTCGGCCAGGCAAACATTGCTGACGATGCCAATGCCAAACCCATGGGCGACATAGCGCTTGACCGCCTCCCAACTGCCCACCTCCAGTCTGATCCGATAACGAACGGCATGCTGCTGGAACACTAGATTAATCAGGCGCCAAGTCGTCATATTCTGGGGCGGGATGACGTAGTCCTGCCCATTCAGATCACGCATGGTAATCACATCCCGCCGCGCCAATGGATGATCAGGCGGGGTGATCAGCGATAGCCCATAGGAGTAGATGGCCCGATAGCGAAGTTCATCGGGCATATCAAGCAGCGCGCCGACCGCAAAGTCCACGTGGTCCTGGCGCAGTGCCTCCATCAGTTCTCCGACGGATAGATGGTGCAGCCGCACCTGTACCTTGGGATGAGTGGCCATAAATCGATCTAATGTCTGCGGCAGCAGATAAAGCGTTGAGGACTCGCCCGCCCCGATGTCGATCCGTCCACTGTCCAAGGGCCGATTGCCTTCACCGAACCGGCCCGATAGCCCGTCGATGCCTTCGACCAGTTGATGCGCCTCGGCGTAGAGCTCTTCGCCATCGGGGGTCAGACTGATGCGGGGTCCCCGGCGTTCAAAAAGCGTGATGCCAAGATCGCGCTCAAGCGCTTGGACCTGTAACGAAACAGAGGGCTGCGTAACACCCAGTCGCTCGGCGGCGCGTGAGATGCTGCCGGCCTCTGCGGTAAAGCAAAAGGCCCGCAGCTGGCGTAATCGGTCGTGACGGTAAGCGGGATTTGGCTCCAGGGCGGTCGGCATAGCGGCACCAAAGTATAAGTAAAATTAATGTTATGTATTGTCTACATTATCTTGTGCAATGGTGCAACGCCACATAAGTTGGTTCCATCGAGCGCAATCGCGTCGATGGAACCGACGAGGCCTTGAGGAGGCGTAAAGACATGAAAACATTGAAAACCGCAGCAGAGATCGAAAAGGACTGGGCCAGCAACCCCCGCTGGGCCAGTGTGAAGCGCGCCTATCCGGCCAGCGAAGTCGTTCGCTTAAGAGGCACCGTGCCCATCGAGTACTCGCTTGCCACGCAGGGCGCTGAAAAACTCTGGGGTTATCTGACCGGCAATGACATGCCTTATGTCAACGCGCTAGGTGCGCTGACCGGCAATCAGGCCATGCAGCAGGTTAAGGCTGGACTGAAGTCGATCTATCTCTCGGGCTGGCAGGTAGCGGCGGATGCCAACCTGGGGTCGACCATGTACCCCGACCAGTCGCTGTATCCGGCTGATTCCGTCCCGGCCGTGGTCGAGCGCATTAATAACGCATTGCTGCGCGCCGACGAAATCCATCATGCCGAGGGCAATGACAGCATTGATTGGATGCAGCCCATCGTTGCCGATGCCGAAGCGGGTTTTGGTGGCGTGTTAAATGCCTTCGAGCTGATGAAAGGCATGATTCGGGCAGGTGCTGCCGGCGTCCACTTTGAGGACCAGCTGGCCTCAGTCAAAAAATGCGGGCATATGGGCGGCAAGGTGCTGGTGCCGACACAAGAGGCGGTGCAAAAACTGGCCGCAGCCCGTCTGGCGGCAGACACCATGGACGTGCCGACCGTCTTGGTGGCCCGCACTGATGCCCTGGCAGCTGACCTGATCACCTCGGATGTGGATGCCTATGATGCCCCGTACATTACCGGGGAGCGTACTGTTGAGGGTTTCTTCCGCACTAAAGCTGGCGAGGAGCAGGCCATCAGTCGCGGTCTGGCTTACGCGCCCTATGCCGACATGATTTGGTGTGAGACGGGTACGCCAGACCTGGATTTTGCCCGTCGCTATGCTGAAGCGCTCAAAAAAGAGCATCCCGACATTATGCTGGCCTATAACTGCTCACCGTCGTTCAACTGGCGCGGCAAGCTGGATGAGGCAACCATTGCCAAGTTCCAGAATGAGCTGGGCGCCATGGGCTATACCTTCCAGTTCATCACCTTGGCCGGCTTCCACAGCCTGAACTATTCGATGTTTGAGCTGGCGCGCGGCTACAAGAGTCGGCAGATGGCGGCCTACTCCGAGCTGCAGGAGGCTGAGTTTGGGGCCGAGAAGGATGGCTACACCGCGACGCGCCATCAGCGCGAAGTGGGTGCCGGGTACTTCGATCAAGTGACCCAGACGATACAAGGAGGGGCCTCCTCGGTGACCGCGATGAGCGGATCCACCGAAGAGGAGCAGTTCAAAACTGCCTGAGTGGGTTGATTGCCACCCACTGTCTTTTAGGGGGCTTCGGCCCCCCTTTTTTTAGGCGCTATATTTTTTATCGAGCGCGGTGTAGTGATCGGTGCCGATCACCTCTTCGCGGCCCTTAAATGTCACCATGCGCTCCTGCATGGCAGCGCTGTGCCCGTCTTTTTTGATGGCCGCCAGTGTGTCCTGCATGGCCTTAATGGCGGCACGCTGAGTATCGCTGGGGATAATGATCAGGCTGTAGCCCAGTTCACCCAGCCGGTCCGCCGGCATGAGCGGTGTCTTGCCGCCATGGAACATATTGATCAGCTTTGGATGGGGCAGGTCGCGGGCGATCTGCTCGATCTGCTCTTCTGAAGTGGGGGCCTCGACAAAAATCATATCGGCGCCGGCTTCCATGTAGGCATTGGCCCGCTCCATGGTGGGGCCATAGCCCTCAACAGCCAGACCGTCCGTGCGTGCAATCAGCAGGGTATCGGGGTTTTGTAGGGCATCTTTGACCGCGCGAATCTTTTGGGTCATCTCCAGGGCCGGGACGATGGACTTGTCATCGTAATGGCCGCATTTTTTAGGAAAGACCTGATCTTCAAGATGAAAACCCGCAACACCTGCGCGCTCAAACGCCCGCGCGGTTTTTTGCGCATTTAACGCATTGCCATGACCGGTATCGGCATCCCCGATTAGCGGGATGGTGGTGACCTCCACCATGGTTTCCAGGCGTTTGACGATTTCATCCAGGCTCATCAGCCCAAGGTCGGGAATGCCATTGCCGCGGGCAATGCCGCCTCCGGTGGCATACACGGCCGAGAATCCGGCCTGCTCAACTAACCGGGCGGATATTCCATCATAGGCACCGGGGGCCACTACCGGGGCGTTGTTGGCAAGCAGTTCGCGCAGGCGACGGGCTGGTGTCGTCATGAGATCTCTCCTCCTTGTTTGACGGCCCTATTGTCTCCCAACCCGTTGTAATCTGCACTCAAATCTAAATGGAGCGTTGATTGACTCGCGCCGAGACCTCCTCGGGGCTTTCGATTCGCTCGGAGTAGCGATCGACCAGATAGTCTCGAGTCCCTCGCGTGAGGAGCGTGAATTTCATTAGCTCCTCCATCACATCGACGATACGGTTGTAGTAAGGCGAGGGTTTCATGCGGTCATTGTCATCAAATTCCAAATACGCTTTGGGCACGGATGACTGATTGGGGATGGTGATTAGCCGCATCCAACGGCCCAGAATGCGCAGCTGATTGACCGCATTAAAGCTCTGTGACCCACCGCAGACCTGCATGACCGCGAGCGTCTTGCCCTGAGTAGGCCGAACACCACCCAGGTTCAGCGGTATCCAATCGATTTGCGCTTTCATGATCCCGGTCATCGCACCGTGGCGCTCGGGTGAGCACCAAACAAAGCCATCACACCAGGTGGCCAGTTCTCTTAACTCTGCGACTTTGGGGTGAGAAGGATCGGCAC
>CBFIIM010000109.1:0-3850 GCA_965662395.1 Spiribacter sp.
CCCTGGGGGATGGTCTACCCACCGCTAGGGCCTGATCCCCGGCATCCCTCGCAGCTGTATCAAATGGCGCTTGAAGGCATTCTGCTATTTGTGGTGCTGTGGTGGTTTTCGCGCAGCCCTCGGCCCGCGGGAATGGTAACTGGGTTGTTTTTGGCCGGTTATGGGGTGGCGCGATTTGTCGTGGAATTTGTGCGCCTGCCCGATGCGCATATTGGTTATCTGGCCGGTTGGCTGACCATGGGGCAGCTACTGTCTGCGCCTATGATTATTATTGGGGTGGGTTTGATGTTCTGGGCACGGCAACGCGCCGATAGGGGATAGTAAACGGCATGCAGCAGTATTTGGATTTACTTCGTCATGTGCGCGATCACGGTGTGGAAAAATCCGATCGCACCGGCACCGGCACACGGTCGGTCTTTGGCTGGCAGATGCGCTTTAATCTGGCCGATGGCTTTCCCGTGGTGACCACCAAAAAGCTGCATTTGCGCTCGATTATCCATGAGCTGCTGTGGTTTTTGGCCGGTGAGAGCAATATCCGCTACTTAAAAGAAAACGGTGTGCGGATTTGGGATGAATGGGCGGATGAGAACGGCGATCTGGGCCCCATTTACGGGGTGCAGTGGCGCTCTTGGCCGAAGCCTGACGGTGGCTCAATTGATCAGATCAGCCAGGTGGTCGAGCAGATTCGAAACAATCCCGACTCGCGCCGGCATATTGTCACGGCTTGGAACCCCGCTGAAGTCGATCGCATGGGCCTGCCGCCCTGTCATGTGCTGTTTCAGTTTTATGTGGCTGATGGGCGGTTGTCCTGCCAGCTCTATCAGCGCAGTGCGGATATCTTTTTAGGCGTGCCGTTTAATATCGCCTCGTATTCGCTGCTCACGCATATGGTCGCGCAGGTGACAGGCCTTGAGCCGGGTGAATTTATCCACACCTTTGGCGATGCGCATCTGTATTTGAATCACCTAGAGCAGGCGGATCTGCAATTAAGCCGCGATCCGCTGCCTCTGCCGCAGCTACGGCTCAATCCCGATATCGATAATCTGTTTGATTTCCGCTTTGAGGATATCGAGCTGGTTGGCTACGAGGCGCATCCGCATATCGCCGCGCCCGTTGCGGTCTAGGCCAACACGGAGACCCGATGATGACTGAAGCTCAGACGCAGGGCCAAGGCCCGCTGATCATGCTGGTCGTGGCCATGGCCGAGAACCGGGTCATTGGCCGTGATAACGATCTGCCCTGGCGGCTGCCCGATGATATGCGGCATTTTGTGGCGCTGACGCGCGGCAAGCCGATCGTGATGGGGCGCAAGAACTTTGAATCCATCGGCCGGCCCCTGCCCAACCGGCAGAATATCGTTATGACGCGCGATCAGGACTGGCAGCACGAGGGCTGTACGGTAGTTCATGATGTCGAGGCTGCTCTGGCAGCCGCCGGTGACGCGCCAGAAATTGCGATTATTGGCGGGGCGGAGATTTATGCGGCCTTTTTGCCCTTAGCCCACCGCATTGAGCTAACCCGCGTCCGGGCTGAGATTGACGGCGATACGTTGTTCCCCGCCTTCGAAGGCCCGGACTGGCGACTAGCGCAATCCACGCACCACCCGGCCGATGCCGAGCACGCCCATGCCATGGACTTTGAGACCTGGGAGCGGGTTTAGCGCTTCATCGCCTGGAAGAATTCATTATTGGTTTTGGTGTCTTTCAGCTTATCCAGCAGGAACTCGATGGCGGCGAGCTCATCCATCGGATGCAGGAGCTTGCGCAGAATCCAGACCTTTTGCAGCTCCTCGGGCGTCATTAACAGCTCTTCGCGGCGGGTGCCGGAGCGGTTGATGTTAATGGCAGGATAAATGCGCTTCTCGGCAATCCGGCGGTCTAGGTGGACTTCCATGTTGCCGGTGCCCTTGAACTCCTCATAGATCACGTCATCCATGCGCGACCCGGTCTCCACCAAGGCCGTGGCAATAATGGTCAGGCTGCCGCCTTCTTCGATATTGCGCGCAGCGCCAAAAAAGCGCTTGGGACGATGCAGGGCATTGGCATCGACACCACCGGTGAGCACCTTGCCTGAGCTGGGCACCACGGTGTTGTAGGCGCGCGCCAGACGGGTAATGGAGTCAAGCATAATCACGACATCACGCTTGTGCTCGACCAGGCGCTTGGCCTTTTCGATGACCATTTCGGCCACCTGCACATGGCGGTTGGCGGGCTCATCAAAGGTGGAGGAGACCACTTCGCCGCGGACCGTGCGCTCCATCTCGGTGACCTCTTCCGGCCGCTCATCGATCAGCAGCACGATGACATAGGCCTCGGGATTATTGGCCGTAATGGACTGAGCGATGTTCTGCAGCAACATGGTCTTACCGGCCTTGGGCGGTGAGACGATCAGCGCGCGCTGGCCCTTGCCGATCGGTGCGGACAGATCAATCACCCGGGCCGTTAGATCCTCGGTCGAGCCGTTGCCACGCTCAAGCATCAATCGCTCTTTGGGGAAGAGCGGGGTCAGGTTCTCAAAGAGCACCTTGTGCTTGGCCGCTTCGGGCTTTTCAAAGTTGATCTCGTCGACCTTGAGCAGGGCAAAGTAGCGCTCGCCTTCTTTGGGCGGGCGTATTTTGCCGGAGATGGTGTCGCCGGTTCTGAGCGAGAAACGCCGAATCTGGCTGGGCGAGACGTAGATGTCATCCGGGCCTGCCATATACGAGCTGTTGGTCGAGCGCAGGAAGCCGAAGCCATCCTGGAGGATCTCGAGGACGCCATCGCCCCAGATATCCTCGCCCTTTTTGGCATGCGCCTTAAGCAGGGCAAAGATCACATCCTGCTTGCGAGCACGGGCCATGTTTTCAATGCCAAATTCTTGGGCAAGTTCGACGAGTTCGGCGGCGGGTTTCTGCTTGAGTTCGGTGAGGTTCATTGCTGCTCTGGGGCCGCCCTATGGACGGCCACGACTCTGGTAGGAATGGGGCGCTGCCCCGGGATGGGTAATGTGTTCAGAGGTTGCTGTCGATAAAGGCTGAGAGCTGCGCCTTAGACAGCGCCCCAACCTTGGTAGCCTCAACGCCGCCGTTTTTAAACAGCATTAGCGTTGGGATGCCCCGAATACCATACTTTGGCGGTGTCTCGGGGTTTTCATCGATATTCAGCTTGGCGATTTTCAGCTTGCCGGCGTAGTTGGCCGCCACCTCATCGAGGATAGGTGCAATCATTTTGCACGGGCCGCACCACTCAGCCCAATAGTCCACAAGGACAGGCTGGTCGGCGTTAATGACTTCGGATTCAAAGTTGGCGTCGGAGACGTGGACGATAGCGTCGCTCACGAAATAGTCCTCCAGGGAAGTTCTGTCTTGATCAGTGTGGCACGACCGGAATCGATCGATGTTCGAAGTCCATGAAATATCAGGGGGATGCGCCAGATATGCGCGATGGGTGGAGATTATCGCCCCAGTCAGGGCATGTCAACTTGTCACACCACCCGGGTATGATGGAGGCATGCAAAATTTAGATATTAGCGCACTGACCGAACATGTTGTGGCCATCGCCGAGGCCGCCGGCCGGGAGATTCTCTCGATCTATGCCGCAGGCTTTGATGTTCAGATGAAGGCCGATGCCTCGCCGCTCACCACGGCCGATAGCGCCGCCCATCGGTTGATTGACCAGCGCCTGCGTGAGCTGACCCCGGATATCCCAGTGCTCTCAGAAGAAGGCGGTATTCCGGAGTATGCCGAGCGCGCGCAGTGGTCACGCTATTGGCTGGTCGATCCATTGGATGGCACGCGGGAGTTTGTCAAACGCAATGGCGAGTTCACGGTCAACATCGCGCTCATCGAGGACCAGCAACCGGTCATCGGCGT
>CBFIIM010000110.1:0-3840 GCA_965662395.1 Spiribacter sp.
GTCTCAGCCAAATCCGAGGGGTTATCGCCCACGGCATATTCTTCAAGGCCCAATAGCTCATTAATGGTATCGCCGGAGGCAGCGAGGCCCTCAATAGATTGGTTGAGCTGTTTTTGGGTCAGTGCCGAGTCGATCGCAGTATCGGCTTTGGCAAGCGCTGCGACCAGGGCATCCATTCGTGCTTGGGTATTGACCAAGTGATCGCCAGCGGTACTCAGCAACCCGGAATAGTTCAGATCAAGGGCGGTAAAGCTGGCCACCTCAAGACTGCCGGTCTGGTACTCCAGCGCCCAGTTACCGCCGAGCAGCTCATTGCCCAGCGGCGTTTCGGAGGCCGCGACATCGGCGCTCGTCAGCTGAGCAAGCTGATCAACAAACGCTCGGCCTTCGGCATCTTCGGCCACATCACAACCGACAATGAAAAGATCTGCAGTATCGGTCAGGGCTGCCGACCAACCCGCGATATCCGAGGCACGTTCGGCAAGCGCGGTGGTATCCAGTGTTGCGGTACCTAAATCCACCCTGGCGCTGTCGCCGTGGGCGATGATATGTACCGCGGCCAAATCCTGGCGGTGATTAAGCCAGTCGCTGATCTGGCTGATGCCATCATCCGCGCCATCCAGCTGAACAATCTCCAGCCGGCGATCCTCACCGGCCCCGGCAATAATTTGATCAATCAGTGACCCGGCATCCTCAACATTGGGGTCCACGAAGACCACTTCGTTGGGGGTGCGCAAAGGGGTGCTCGCCGGGTCTGCCAAGCTGCCGGAAAGAGCACCTGAATCGCTGGTCTCCACACCGCCATCAGCGGCCAAATCCACGCGCAGCACTGAGACCTGCTGATCCTGCGGCGGCAGGGCCAGCACATCGGCGGAGAGCAGATAACGTGGCTCAAGCTGCTCGACCACGGTGGTGGGCCGATGCTCGGGGATGATGCGGCGATAATCGCGCGAGCGGTTAATCCATGTCTTGAGTGGATTAGGGGTCGCCTGCCTTGCCAGTCGGGCTCTGGTTATCCTGGGATCATCGGCTGCTGCACTCATTGATGCACCCCGCTAGTAGACATCGAGCAGTCGATCCAGCTCATCCAGATCGCGCTCATCCAAAGCACCGACGGCCTGCTGCAGGCTTAGGCGGTTAATCAGATAATCCAACCGCACTTCGGAGTAATCCCGGCGCACGGCAAAGTACTGCTGATAGGCATCCAATACTTCAATTTGCGACTCGACACCGGATTCCAGCCCCTCGATGCGGGTCTGCAACCGAGTCTCCTCAGCCGCCAAACTCTCCTGCAGCGCCTCCATCAGCTCTGCAGTGGAGACTACCCCCAAAAATGACGAACGCACCGCCCGTTCAATCCGGCGCCGCTCGCCCTCGGCGCGCTGCAGCGTCTCGGTAAGACGCTCTTGGGCCTGGGTAATCAATGAAGTCGTCCGCCCCCCGCTGTAGAGCGGCATCCGCATCTCAAGGGCCACCTGGAGGGTATCGATTTCCTGCCGGTCATCAGAGAACAGGGTTTGGTCATCGGCCTGACGGCCAGCGGACAGGCTGAGATCCAGCGTTGGCAAGCGGCCTGCCTGTTGCCGCTCCACCTCAAGTTGGGCAATGCGGTTAGCCAGTAGGCGGCTGCGAAGCTCGGGGTTTTGCTGCTCGGCGGCACGAATCCAGGGCCCGGCGTTGTCAGGAAATGGCAGACTTGGAGTGAAATCACCGCGGAAACCCTCCAGTGCGGCCACTTCCACGCCGACGATCTCTTTCAGCGCAAGCCGGGCATCATCCAATTCGTTCTGACGCTGAATCTGGCGCGCCCGGGCAATGGCTAATCCACTGCGCGCATCATTGAGCTCATTACGCGTGCCTAGCCCGCGCTCAAAGCGCTGCTCAGCCAGTGCAAACTGTGCCTCGATAGCCTCGAGCTCGGCACGGGCCAGCTCGGTCTCATCCAATGCCTTTAGCACCTGCAGATAGGACTGGGCCAGTCGCAGGATCAGCGCCTGACGCGCGGCCTGCTCAGCCTCTTCAGCCTGTTCAAGGGCAATCCGTGCCTGCTCAATTTCGCGCAGTGCCGGGGCGCGGATAATGGGCTGGGCCACTTCTAACGAATAGGAGTAGGCCTGGACTTCGGTCTTGCCGGTGTTGATCGTGCCCGATTCCTGCACATTCTGCTCAGATACGGACCCTCGACCCACCAGCGAGACCTGCGGTCGGTAGCCTGCCAACGCCTGCGGTAGGGCTTCACGCTCAGCACGCGCTGCGGCCAAAGCGGCCTGATAGATCGGATCGCGCGCTAGCGCATCAGTGAGTGCTCGGCGCAGCGAGAACCGCTCGCCTTCGCCAATGGGATCCGGCTGATCCAAGTCACCGTAGAATTCATCTAGCAGCTGCGTCGAGCCTAAGCCCAGCGTCGGCGCTGATTCATCGGCGAACCCGTCGGGCAGAGTTAGGCGCAAGCCCTGAGCCTCTAGCGTGACCGGTTCGGAGCGCCCGGCAAAGCCTTCGAATAACCGTGATGATTCCGGCAGGGCAATATCAATCTGCCCGGGCGAGAGGCGCTGAATAAATGGCACGGTATCCAGTGCCAGCCCGCGGGCGTAATCACCGGCTAGATCAATGCGCACGCGCGCTGAGCCCAATCGAGTCTGCGACAGGGAAAGCCCCGCCACATAGCCTAAGTCAATTTGTGACTCCAACTCGGCAACCGCTGCCTGCGCCGCTGTGGGTGAGACACCCAGCAAATCAACCACCAGCCGCGGGGGATCCGCTAACAAAAACGACTGCACCGGCATCGCCGCATCGCCTTCTACCCGCAGGCCCAAGCCTTCACCCGGGACGATCGAAATAGCGGTTGGCGGTGCAAACTGCCCATCGCGTGGCGCCAAGTCAGCGCCAAACAACAACCGAGTTCGGCTCAGCAGCTGTCCGCTGTCTAGCTCACTGGTTGCACCCACCAGATCCAGCGGCCCATCCGTGTCAAAAATGAGTGCCTCGGCACCATTCGGGCGGCGGCGCAACACCGGCTCACCCAGACGCTCTGGCCAGACAAAGGGCAGCGCATCGGCCAGACCCAGTTGCTGTCCCGACGGAAACAGGATCACCAGTTGGTCCGGTGACTGCTCAAACACCACTTCGGCAATTAAATTGCGCCGACCCAGCAGGGTCAGCTCCGTTACCCCACCGCGTTGGCGCGCCTCGATACCTGCTAGGGCATCCTCGCGCCCTGCCGTCGGTGTCAGGTCTGCTGGCGCATCAGCTATTTGACCCGGCACCGCTGATGCGCTGACAACAGCCAACTTGACCGACCACTGCGCGGTCATGGCATCCAATACTGCGATGCGCTCGTCGGCAATGGTGACCGGGCGGGAAAGCTCTAACACAATGCCGGGGCCGCCCCGCAGGCCTTCAGTACTGAATCCGGTAATCAAAGGGTCAGCGTCGACCAGCATCGCGGCCAGCGCGCGCCATTCCTGAATATCCGCTTCGCTATCCAGAACAACGGCCAGCTGTCGACCATCCGGTGAGAGGTAGGTTTGCAGCAGCTCGCCAACCGGGATGTCCAGCGTAAAGCTAAGACTCGGCTGACCGGACTCCTCTCGCGCCACCACGTTCAGTGAGGCTGAGACCGCCATCGGCAGCATCAGTAAGCCGACAAAAACCCATCGTCTCAGCGTTGCCAAGCAACCGATGGTGGGCTGTTTTTCCGGCCGATTGCGCAGAGCCAATAGAACTTCCTGATGAGCTGCCTTACCCTGTTTGCAGTACATCAGCTGAGTCGCCTCACATGCCAGTCACAAATCCTCTCAAATACTCTCAATTAGGGAGTCGTCACTACCAGAAATTGAT
>CBFIIM010000111.1:0-3835 GCA_965662395.1 Spiribacter sp.
ATTGGTGGCAGGATTTGATTAATAATGGGGGGCTTTCTTGAGCGCGTCGCGCCACAAGCTTTGCGTTGTGATGCTTTGCGTTGTCATTGGCGCATCGCCTGCTTCGGCGCAGGTGACGTCCGGGTCGACCACGGTGTTACCCGGCGGTGCACCCAGTTATCGTCCAGGCCCTGGATATGGCGTCGATCAGGTCCCTGCCGATTGGGTTCCCCCGGTCCAACGACCAACGGGTCCTGGTCGAGTGATGGCAACGACCCCTGTTAATCCCACCACAGTCGTTCAAGAGAGTCGGCTGCCAGAGACTACGGCTGGCAGCGATTCTGAGCCCGCTCAGCGCTCTGGGGTCGGGACGGTGATGGAGTTCAATATTAACCGATCGGCTGACACTCGGCCGAGCCCTGGGCCTTCGACTACGGTTGCCGAGCCTGCTGCGATAGCGACTCCAGCGCCAGCACAGCCACCTGCCCCCGCTGCGACGCCCGACCGCTTTATGGCCGAATCCTCGATTGGCCCTAGTGAGGCAGGCCAGGCAGCTGAGCTGATCGCCGCGCCGGAGCCTCAGCCGGAGCCGCAACCCTTACTTGTGCCCGAGCCGGTGATCACCCAGCCAGCCCCTGAAGTGGCGCCCGAAGTTGTCGTTCTGCCCGAACCCGAGCCCGAACCCGAGCCCGAACTAGAGCGCCAGCCGATCACCCAACCAGCCCCGGAAATGGCAGCCGTCCCCGAGCCCAGTCCTGCTCCTGTTGCCGTTCCGCGGCGCTTTGACAATCTCCCGGCCGAGGGTGCACGCATTGGCGCCTATGACGAGCTGCTGGCCAGCGGGGTGGAGGCGGCAGAGTCCATTGAAGCCATCAGCGAGCTGGATGCACTGCAGTTGCGTGAGTGGATGGCACAGATGCGTCAAGCCGTTGAAGACCACCCCAGCGTTCGCGTGGCGATGCTGCAGGCGGAAGCCTCAGAAGCCGGGGTGAATCAGGCCCGTGCCGCCAGACTGCCGCAGATTACGCTATCCAGTGAGGTCGGTAACGATCGCAGTGTGCGTGATGGCGGTGATCCCACATCAGCCGGTGGCATTCCCGAGGAGCGGGATGTGCAGATCACCCCGACGTTAGATGCCAGCTTATTGCTGTTTGATGCCGGCGCCACCCGTGCCGGTATTGAGGCCGCGGAGCGCCGGGTAGAGGCAGGGGATGTCGGCGCCGAGGCAGCGTCTGACACGATTGCTTTTCGTGCTGCCCAGACGCTGATTAATTTAGCGACACTTCGCGCGCAAATTACCTTGGCTGAGGATAACCTGACCCAAGTCCGGCGGCTGCGGGCGATGATTCAGGAGCGCGCCGATGCAGGCCGCGATTCGCCAAGTGACATGTTTCGCATGAACAGCCGAGTACAAGAGGCACGTAACACGCTGGAGCAACGGGTGGCCCAGTTTAATGCCGCCCGGGCAACCTATGCGGAAGTGTTTCGCTCAGAACCCATTGTTTTGGGCCTGCCACCGGCGTATGCACCCGTGCCCAGCTCAGCCCGCAGCGCCATTGATCGTGCGGTACAGCGCAATCCTGAGCTTCGTCAGGCCGAGGCATTGGCGCAGGCCGCGCAACGGGAATTTGAATCCCGCCGCGCCGCCATCTGGCCACAGCTGAGCCTTGGCGCCTCGGTTACCGGCTATGACATTACGCGCGAGGGTGAAGACTATTACGACAGCTTCATCGGTTTGCGGCTTAACGCGCCGCTTTTCGATGGCGGCAGCCGACGGGCACAGATTGATCAAGCACAGCGTGAAGCCAATTTAGAGCAGGCCCGCGTCGATGAGCTGCGGGCCAATATCGTGCGCGCGATGAGTGAGGCGTATTCAGGCCGCGCTAGCCTCCAGCCCCAGCTAATGGCGCTTGAAGCGCAGGTTGAGGCC
The DNA here is from genome assembly GCA_965662395.1 of Spiribacter sp. Taxonomy (GTDB): domain Bacteria; phylum Pseudomonadota; class Gammaproteobacteria; order Nitrococcales; family Nitrococcaceae; genus Spiribacter. The sequence goes on from CBFIIM010000111.1 coordinate 1,910, forward strand.
AATGAGGCCACGCTAGCGGCTTATGAAGAGCAGTTTTTTACCGGCCGTCGGCCCTTAAACGATTTGGTGACTGCACAGCGCGAGCTTTATGCCGCCCGTGCCGAGTTGCTGGATCTTCGCGGTGAATTGCATTTACAGCACTTTACCATTCGTCGCCTGACCGGCGATTTGCTTAGCGATTACGGATTGCCCGAGGGCAGAGGATAAGTCATGGCGACCCCATCACTGCCTGTACCACCCGATGGCGCTGCGCCTGAGAATCGGCGAAACGCCCCGGCCAGCGAGCTTGAGACTTGTCTGCTGGAGTTTGCCCAACACCTAGGCCGGCCACTGAGCTTGTCATTGCTGCGCAGTGGATTACCGCAGGATGTTGAGCAGGCCGATGCATCGCATCTTGAAGATATCGCTCTGACGGCGGGCATGCAGGTCACCAAGGTTGAGCATCCAGCCCATACGTTGGAAGAGGGCGATATGCCGGCGCTGGTCTTTAGCGCCGATGGTACGCCGGCCATCGTGCTCGAGCTGTTGGCCGACGGTGAGGCCGAGGTCATTGAGCCTGGCGCCCGCCCGCAAACGCTCAAGTTAGATGAGCAGCCGTTTTATTTAGAGGCCAAGACGTTCTATCGCATCGACCCGGATGTCGAGCGCTTGGATCGTCGCTGGGGCTGGTTCTGGCGGCCGATCGCCCAGAACCGTTGGGCCTATGGGCAAGTGGCACTGGCGGCCCTTATCACCAATATTCTGGCCATTAGCACCGGCATCTTCACCATGGTCGTCTATGACCGGGTGCTACCGAACGGCGCCACTGAATCGTTGGTGGCGCTGACGATTGGTGTCTCGATTGCGCTCATTTTTGACTGGATCGTCAAAACTCTGCGTGGGCAATTCTTGGATGGCGCCGGCGCAAGGGTGGATATACAGGTGGGCCAGCGACTGTTTGATCAGTTGCTAGCACTTGATCTGTCCTCTCAGCGCGATTCGGTAGGCGGGTTAAGCAGTATCATGCGTGAGTTTGAATCACTGCGTGACTTCTTTACCTCAGCGACACTGACCGCGCTCATCGATCTGCCGTTTATTTTCTTCTTTTTGTTTGTCATCTATTTAATTGGCGGGCCGTTGGTCATTATTCCGCTGATTTTGGTGCCTTTGGTGATCATCGTGGCCTTGGCCACCCAGCCGTTCATGAATCAGCTGGCGGCTGAGGATTTTCAGGAGGGAAAGAACAAACAAAGCGTGTTGGTGGAGACGATCTCAGGGCTTGAGACGTTGAAGACCACCAATGCCTCCCGTGAGATGCGGCGGCGCTGGCGCGATGCTGCGGGCCGTCAGGCTAACTCCTCGATTAAAACTCGCATTCTCGGGCAGTTGGCGATTAATTTCTCGGCACTGGCGCAACAGGCCTCGCATGTGGGTATCGTGGCCTATGGCGCGATTTTGGTGTCATCCGGTCAGCTCACCATGGGCGGAATCATTGCTGCAGTCATTCTGTCAGGCCGTTGCATGGCCCCGCTGGCGCAGCTGGTTGGAGTGATGTCGCGGATGGTGCAGGCCCGCACCTCATTCAAAGCGCTGGATGAGTTCATGCGTCGGCCATTAGATCGCCCGCTTAACCAGAAATGGCTGGCCCGTGAGCGCCTTGATGGGGAGGTGGAGTTCCGCAATGTCGGCTTTACCTATCCAGGCGGTCAGGCACCGGTGTTGCGTGATGTCTCCTTTAAAGTGGCGCCGGGTGAGAAGATTGCCCTGCTCGGTAAGATCGGCTCTGGCAAGAGCACGCTCTCACGCCTGTTGCTTGGGCTGTATCACCCACAGCACGGAGCGGTGATGGTGGATGGCACGGAAGTCCGTCAAATCGATCCTTTCGACCTGCGCCATAACATGGCCATCGTGATGCAGGAGAGTTGGCTATTCTCCGGCAGCGTGCGC
>CBFIIM010000112.1:0-3788 GCA_965662395.1 Spiribacter sp.
AGATCACCACCAAAACGATGCCCACGGCCTCAAAAATGGTTTTAAAGACCTCATTAATCGAGTCTTCAATAAACTCGCTGGCGTCATAGGGCAGTGCAAGCGAAATGCCCTCGGGCAGCTGTGCCCGGAGTGAGTCCAGCGACTCGGTCACCGCTCCGGCAACATCTAGTGGGTTGGCCCCTGGGGCCTGTTCGACCGCGATGAACACCGAGGGCTGGCCTTTGTACCAGGCCGCCGAGCTGTAGGTCTCGGATCCAAACTCGGTCTCAGCGATGTCCTCTAGCCGGATGACAGCGCCATCCTGCTCACGCACCACCAAACGGGCGAACTGATCGGGGTCGTTAACATCGGTGGTGATGGATAAATTGATCTGGGTGTAGGGCCCTTTGGTATTGCCGATACCGGCCTGATAGTTGTTGGCGCGTAGGACCTGTTGGACCTCGGCCGCCGTCACCCCCAGTGCGGCCATGCGATCGGGATCCAGCCAAATGCGCATCGCCGGTGAGCGGCCAAACACCCGGGCCTTTGCCACACCCGGTAAGGCCTGCACCTGAGGCTGGATGACGCGATTGACGAAGTCGGTGATCTCAGGAACCGGGACGGTCTGGCTGTAGATGGCCATATACATCAGCGCGGTCTGATCACCGGTGCTGGCTTCAATGACCGGATCCTGCGCTTCGGCCGGCAGGACGTTACGCTGACTGGCCACCTTGGCCTGGATCTCAGAAACCGCTGCGTTGGCGTCGTAATTGAGCGCCATGTTGACTTCGATGGTCGAGCGTCCCTGACGCGATTCCGAGGTGATGTAGTCAATGCCGTTGGCCTCGGCAATGGCCTGTTGCAGCGGCTGGGTAATAAAACCCTGGACCAGCTCACTGTCCGCCCCTGGGAAGCTGGTGGTGACCGTGACCACGGTGTTCTCGGTTGAGGGGTATTGCCGGACCTCAAGCAGATCGATTGAGCGCACACCGGCCAGCAGGATCAGCAGGCTGACCACCGTGGCCAAGACCGGGCGGTGGATAAAGATGTCGGTAAATTTCATCGTCCGCTGACCCCGGATGGATCCATGCTGGCGCCCTCATCGACGGTGACCGGTTGTCCGGGCCGGACTTTATTCAGTCCCGCGGCCACGACCTGATCGCCTTCGTTCAGGCCGCTGATCACCTCGACCCGGCCATCGCGGACCTCGCCGGTTTCAATCTGCACCGACTCACTGATCAGGCCGTTGTCGGATGCATTAATGCGAATGGCAAAATCGCCATAGGTGTTAAAGCTGACCGCGGTGCTGGGGATGGTGAGGACTTCTCGGGCCTGTGGCTCAAGCACAGTAACCCGGGCAAACATGCCCGGGCGCAGTTGGCTATCAGGGTTATTCAGGGTGGCGCGCACGGAGACCGAGCGGGTCTGTTCATTGATACCGGTGTCGATAGCCGTGATCTGTCCGGTGAACACGGTGTCATAGGCACCGGTGGTGACCTCAATGGACTGGCCTGCCGAGATGGTCGGTAGGAAGCGCTCCGGCAGGGTGAAGTCGGCATAGATGGGGTCGAGTCGACGCAATTCGACGATCGTGCTGCCAGGGGCTAAGAATTGCCCGGGACTGACGGTGCGAAGCCCTAGGGCGCCGGCGAATGGGGCGCGAATCGTTTTTTGGCGAATGCGCGCCTGTTGGGTGTTGACCGCGGCAACCGCACTGTCTAGCCGAGCGCGCGCCTCATCAAACTGTGACTGCGAGATAGCCCGGCGCGGCAGCAGATCTTCGGCACGGGCAAATTCAATACGGGCCAACTCTGCCTGGGCCTCAAGCCCGGCCAGCTCGGCACGATCGACGCTGGTATCCAGTGTCAGCAGGACATCACCGGCGGTCACCGTGTCGCCGGAGTCAAAGTTAATGGACTCAATAATGCCGGCCACTTCTGTGCTGACTGCCACTTGGTCGATGGCTGTCAGACTGCCGACGGTGCGGCGCTGACCCTGCCACTGCTCGGCGCTGACCTGATCGGCCATCACATTGGCCGGTTGTGGCCCTCCGCCCATGGCGCTGCCAGGCATTTGGATCAGGAACTTGTAGCCAAAAATACCGCCAAAAATGGCGCCTAACAGCAGTAAGGCAATAAGTGATCGAGTCAGGGTTTTCATAAAAACTCACGCGTCCTGATTGCGGGTTGTGGGCTCAGACCGAGCAGCCAGCATAAAGTTGCCATTGTATCAGCCGCAGTCACGATGTCGGCGCTTGGCAATAGCGTCATGCTGTCGCATCAGGATAACCTTGCTATTCGTCATTTTTTAAAACCGGGAGATACGCCATGTATCGCGACATCCTGCTGTATCTGAACGATGACGGCCATGAGGCGCAGCATGTGGCCGTTGCCGCTGACATAGCCGAGGCCTATGACGCCCGGCTGATTGGCCTTGCCGTCGCCGAGCCGCTGGCGGCGCATGTGGATTATCTGCCGCCTGAGGCGCTTGAGCGTTATCGTGAGGCTTGGGAGACACGCAATGCCCGGCTTGAGGCCGTGTTTAATGAAGGCGTCTCCCACCAGAACATCCAGACCGAATGGCGCGCCGTGGAAGACCTGCGCATGGATCGCGCCACCGTCGATGTGATTGCGATGCAGGCCCGCTATGCCGATCTATTGATCATGGGCCAGATTGACCCAGACCGTCCGGCGGATTTGGTGCCCTCCGACCTGCCCGGGCAGGCGGCATTTATGGCCGGTCGCCCGGTGTTGGCGCTGCCCTATGCCTGGACGCCCCGGCCCATGGGTCAGCGCGTGGTCGTTGCTTGGGATGGTGAGCGTGAGTCAGCCCGGGCGGTTAGCGATGCCCTGCCCATGCTGATGCGTGCACAGTCGGTGGAGGTGGTTGTGGTGGGTGGCCAGAGCCATCTGCAGAGCCAGCATGGTGACCTGCCGGGGGCAGATATTGCCGCGCATTTGGCCCGCCATGGGGTGACGGTTGAATCCTGTAATACCGGTGCCGCCGATATCCCCATTGCCGATGTGTTGCTGTCCAAAGCCGCTGAGATGGATGCGGACCTATTAGTGATGGGGGCCTATGGCCGGTCGCGTTTTCGCGAGATGGTGCTGGGAGGCACTACGCGGCGAATGCTGAGTGAGATGACGCTGCCAGTATTGTTATCGCACTAACCCAGGATGGACACGGCGGTACTGAGCGCCAGCACCACCAACAACACACCGGTGAGGCGCTCAATCCAAATGCCCCGGTGGCGCAGCCACTGCGCTAGGCCGCTTGCGGTCAGTGCAACCGCGACAAAGGCATACCAGCCGGCATCCACCACGGTGGCTGTGCCCGCCAGAATGAGTACTTCGGTGACGCCGGCATCAGTCGGGATGAACTGGCTGAAAAGGGCCAAAAAGAAAAGCGCGATCTTAGGATTGAGAAAAGCGATCGCAAACCCGTCACGGGCGGCCCTGACGATGGGCCTTTGGGGTGCCGTGCCCGCTTTGCCCATGATGCCATCGCCCTGAGGCATTGCAGCGGCGAATCGGTCGCTGCCCCGCAATGCGCCTGCACCCAGCCACAGCAGGTAGCCGGCACCGGCCAGCGTTAATGTATTAAATAGGGTTTGATGGGCGGCCAGCAGGGCGGCTAACCCCAGTGCCGTGGCCAGGGCATAGACACCAACCCCAAGGCCATGAGACAGCGCGGTGGCCACGCCCGTGCTGCGACCGCCATGGATGCTGTTGCGTATGACGACCGCGACGCTCGGCCCCGGCGACATTGCCCCCAGGGCGCAAATGGCCAGTAGCGAGAGCCAGGCTGTT
>CBFIIM010000113.1:0-3774 GCA_965662395.1 Spiribacter sp.
TTGAAGGCCGCTTCGGACTGTTCCACAGCCACGTGCAACGCAGCGACGAAACCTTGGATTTTGAAGCGATTACGCGGGATCTGGGCCACCACTGGGAGGCGCGCTCCTGCTCGCTAAAACCCTATGCCTGTGCCCACGTCATTCACCCCTACGTGGATCTTGCCATCGCGCTGCACCACGAAGGCATTCAGCCGGATGCCATACAACGCATCACCGCCCCGCTTCAGGCGCGATACATCGGGGTGGTTGGCGAGCCTAAATCGATTAAAACCGCGCCACGCACGCCCACCCATGCCAGAGCCAGCCTAGCCTACTGTATTGCCGCTGCCCTGATTCGTGGGCGCCTTGGGTTGGCGGATTTCTCCAGCGATACGATTACTGATCCGGCTACGCGCGCCCTGGCCGAAAAAATCGATGTTGTTGAAGACAACACCTCCGTCAGCCAAGGCCAGTTTCGCGGTGAACTCATTGTTGAGATGTCGAATGGCGCGCGTCTGGAGCGTTGCCAGGAGAACAACCGAGGCAGTCTGGCTCACCCACTCAGTCATCACGAAATCGTGGCGAAGTTCCAGGAAAACGCTACAGGCAGTTTGAATACGGGCGCCTCGCAGCGAGTCATTGACGGTTGCATGGCCCTTGATCGACACACATCCGTCCAAGATCTGATTGATGCCTGTGTAACCGACAGTCAATAAAAAGAATCCCAAGTTTCTCAACCCACTGGAAGGAAGACCTATGACTTATCGATCGATTGCAAAAAAAGGATTACTGGCCGTTGGCCTGTTGAGTGCTATTAGCATTGCCGCGGTGCCGGCGTCGGCTGAAAGCCTGCGTTTTGTCACCAGTAACACCGGTGGCTCGTTCTATCCCATCGGGGTGGCGATCTCCCAGGTCCTGAGCGAGAACGGTATTGAAATTAGCGCAGAGCCAGGCGGTGGTAACTCAAACCCCATCTCAGTCTCACAGGGTGAGGCGGATCTTGGCTTTACCTTTGCGCCTACGTTTGCACTGGCCATGGCCGGCGAGGCACCTTTCCCAGCACCACTTGAGAATCTGCGTGCGATTGGCTACACCCACGTCAACACCACTCAGATCGCGGTGACCCAGGAAAGCGGCATCACCTCCATTGATCAGCTTGAGGGCCAGCCCTTTGCCTCACAGGGCTTAAGTGCCGCCTCGGCCACCTTCTTTCGCGTTGCCATCGGTGCCTATGGCCTGACCGAAGATGATTTAAACATCGTCGTCCGGGGTGGTCCGTCGCAGGGTGCCAACTTTGTGCGTGATCGCAACGCCATTGGCTTCCAAGCCACCACCAGCATGCCAAACGGCACGTTCACGGAGGCATTCCAAAGCGTTGATATGCGGCTTTTGCCGATCAGTGACGAAGCCTTTGAGAGCATTGTGGCTGACTACCCGACCTTCTCACGCGCATCCATTCCTGCCGGCATCTACCCGGGCGTCGACCAGGATGTGCCGAGCATGTCCACGGGTGCGGTAATCGTGGTTCGTGATGACATGGATGAGGAGATGGTCTACCAGATCACCCGCACGATTGCCGAGAACACCGGCCAGTTGCAGGGGATGCATGGTGCCCTTGGCCCACTGACACCTGAGCTGATGGCCAGCGTGACAGGCATTCCGCTGCACCCGGGTGCAGAGCGCTACTACAGCGAGGCGGGCCTGCGCTAAATCGCTTTGTTTTGCTGACCATAATCCCAGGGGGCACCACCCCCTGGGGTTCTACCTGCTGACAAGGAACCTAATGAAGTGAGCCAAACAACCCCATGGGCCCGCTGTTTTGAGAATGCCGATCGGCTGACCCGCGTTTTGCGTATTGCCACCATGCTCTTTGCAATCGGCATGTCGACTTACCAGATGGCTGTTGCCTATATCGGCACGCCCATGGCGGATTTTCACTACCCCATGCATTTGGCCTTTGCATTGGTGGTTTTATTTCTAGGCGCTGCGGCGCAGACACGATCGAACGAGGCAGGCGGCCGGGGGATGCTGCATCTGACCTGGGATCTGGCACTGGCGGCTATATCGCTGGCGGCCTGCGCTTATTTGTTTCTCTGGCCGCACTACCCCGGCAATCGGTTTATCTATGTCCAAGAGCTGACCTGGGTCGAGATCTTTCTTGGCACAGGCCTGATCATTGCGTTAATGGATGCCGCCCGACGCACCGTAGGCTGGGTGTTGGTTTTTGTACTGGTTGGATTTATCGCCTATGCCGTACTGGGTAATTATCTGCCAGGGGCGCTGCGCCATAACGGCTTCACCCTTGACCGAGTGCTTGAGCAGTCCTATCTGACACAGGATGGCATTTGGAATCAGCCCATTGCGGTTACAGCAAACTATATCTTTTTATTTGTATTACTGGGCAGCGTACTGCTGGCCTCTGGTGCCGGTACATTCTTCACAGAGCTGGCAAGCTCGATGACTCGACGGGCCGTTGGCGGCCCGGCCAAAACAGCGGTGGTGGCCAGCACCTTTATGGGGATGCTCTCGGGCAGCTCACCGGCCAATGTGGTGACCACTGGCTCATTCACCATACCGGCCATGCGCAAAGCCGGTTACCGCCCAGAATTCTCCGCCGGCGTTGAGGCCACCGCCTCCACCGGCGGGCAGCTAACTCCCCCCATTATGGGTGCGGCGGCCTTTTTGATGGTTGAGTTTGCCAATGTGCCCTACACCGAGGTGATGCGCGCAGCTATTGTCCCAGCGCTGCTCTACTTTATTGCCATCTACTCCATGGTCCACCTTGAGGCCCATCGAATCGGGCTGACAGCACAGGACGACGATAGTGGACCGTCAGTCCCAACCGTGCTGCGACAACGCGGATATCTGCTGCTATCAATCGTGGTGATGATCGCACTGCTCTGGCAGGGATATACCCCGACGGCCGCTGGGTTCTGGGCAGTGATCTCTCTGGCGGGTCTGGTGCTGGTGTTTGATAAAGGCCTGCGGCGCCGCTGGATCCCCGTCATGATCGAGGCCATGGATCATGCCCCGCGGCTTATTGCCCCCATTACTGTGGCCTGCGCCATTGGCGGCATTATCGCTGGCATCATCATTATGACCGGCCTGGGTGTGCGAATGGCCGAGATCATCCTTAGCGTCTCTGGTGGCAGCTCTTTAATTGCGCTTTTCCTGACTATGGTGGTCGCGGTCATTATGGGTATGGGGATGCCCACCTCCAGCGCCTACATCGTGCTTGCGGTATTACTTGCCCCTGGCTTGATCCAAATGGGTATTCCCGGCATCGCCGCGCATTTGTTTATCATCTACTGCGCAGCTAAATCATCGATCACTCCACCCGTGGCTGTGGCCTCTTATGCGGCAGCGGCCATCGCCGGGACGAATCCATGGACGACCAGCCTAGTCGCGTTCAGGCTCGGGATCTCGGCGTTTCTGATCCCGTATATGTTCGTCTACGGCCCGCCACTACTGACCTATGGCACGCCTATTGAAGTGATCTGGGCATGCATTACTGCCTCGATTGGTATTTTTGCGCTGTCCATAGCGGTCATCGGCTGGCTTCGCTTGCCGTTGCATCCCCTGCTGCGTTTGCTCTTTCTGGCCTGCTCATTGACGTTGATATCCGCTTCATGGATAACGGATGTCATCGGCCTAGCGCTTTTTGCCGTGGGGTTTGCCAGCGTTGAGATACAGCGAAAACGGATCAGTTTTGCGTGAAAATGGGCCGGAGCTGGTTGCTCTTTTTCGCGACGTGTTCACAGCTTCTGAGGGCCTGACAGAAGGCCGGCTGATCGG
>CBFIIM010000114.1:0-3743 GCA_965662395.1 Spiribacter sp.
CGGTGAGTTCACACCCTGCACCGGCCCTAAGTTGTTGGAGATGACCGTGCCTTCGTTACCAAAACGGTCAACCACTACCGCACGTACCCGCACCTGCTGATCGATCAAATCGTTATCCAGCAGCAGCTCAGCACGGGAAGACTCTGCGGCCCGGCGCCAATTGCGTCCATCCGTGGAGGCTTCCCACACCAGCGTAATGTTCGCGATGCCATCACGATCAGTAATGGACTCGGTCGCCACACGCATGGTTTGGCCCACTAGCGCGTCACCACGCAGGACCAGCTCGCCCTGAACCGGATCATTCACGTTTCTAATTGGATCGGTCGCAGCACTGACCACTCGCTCAGACATGCCAAATCCGTCGACATAGCTAATGACAGCCCGCAGGTAGCGGCCGACTTCAGCCTGACTCAGGATGACGGTATCACCCGTCCACTCGGTACCGCGGTAGCGCTGCCAGGTGGCACCATCGCTGGAAATCTCCCAATGATAGTTGATTGGGCCAATACCCTCTTCGTCCCGAATCGCACTGATGTCGGCTTTCAGTGTTTCGTACTGCAACTGGGCACCGACCAAACGTAATTCACCGGTTGGCGGATCATTCACGTTGCGCACAGGCGGTGTTGGCTCGGTAAGAATAGATTCTAAGTTACCGCGACCATCCAAGTACTCAATGCTGACACGGAGCTGATTACCCACATGCTGCTGTCGCGGGGTAAACCCCTGCGATGTAGCGCCATCAATCTTGGTCCAAGTGCCACGTTGCGGGGCAAATTCCTGCCATTGGACAGACAGGCTGCCTAGGCCGTCTTGATCCCGCAGATCAGACAAATCAATCACCAACGGCACATCTTCAAGCGGCCCGGTGCCTTGGGACCCCGCCGCGGCGGTGTTGCCATTCGAGGTCGCCGGTGGCGCGGAAGTCATGGTTTCTGTCCGCAATGGTGCGGTCGTCGCCGGCGGTGTGGGCTCAGCAGGCGGCGCTGATTGCGTAGCGGGCGAAGTCACCGGGGCCGCTTGCTCCGGCAACGTCTCTGGCGGTGCGTTTAGATCTTCAGGATTGCCACCAGCAAAACTGACACACGCCGTCACCAGTGGCAGCAGCGCGAACGCGCGCCCTACGGATTGCAGATTTTTCATAAACCGAACCAGCCTGCGCAAAAGTAATACCCGGCGTTAACTAACCCCATGGGCGGAGCATAATGGCAATCGATTAGGCAATCAACGCTACTGCATAGGAGCGCGTATTTGCGTGTCCACCCCACCCGCCTGTGTCACGACCAGCAAATGCACGGCTTGTGTGACATCTCGGTAGAGCTCAAAGGGCCGCAGACGAACGGATTCATCCCATAGACGAATTTGGTAATCCACACCCTGGGCGTCCAAAAAATCGGTGACGCGTGAGCTTTTCATGGCGAAATTGACATTCTGTGGAAAATCTTCGGTCATTTCGCTTGCCCGTTGGGCGTCCAGCTTATGACTGATTAAACCCACCACACTGCCATCCGGAGCCAACACGGGGCTGCCGGAATTACCACGATGCACCTCGGCACTTAACTGAAACCAGTCATCACGCCCGGAAAAGCGTTGCTCTCCGTTAATAATGCCTTGGGTAATGCGCTTGCCACTGACGATCTGTCCGATCTTAGGGAACCCCACCACGCTGACATCAAGCCCGATCGGGACACTCTCAAACGGTGCAAAGATCATGGGCTCGGCACTGACCGCCGCCTCAATTAACGCAATATCCAACGCTTCATCAAAAGCCACTAACCGCGCCGCGGTAAATAGCCCGTCGCGCTCAGTGCTGATATATAACCGGTCAAATGTTTCCACCGCGTGATAGGCAGTGATCAGCAGATTCGGCGCCACCACAAAAGCCGTCCCCACGCGGGGCAGTGGCTCGATGGCTTCAGCGTTTTGCTGCGCCGCTGCGGAACTACCGATCAGCAGCGAAAACAGCAGCCAAACAAGCGCTTTTGGCAAGCCAAACAATGGATAGCGCATTACCGTCACGAGGTTATGACTTCCGCCGACGCCGTGTCGTTGATTTGGGTTTTTCCTCATCCAGTTCAACCTCGAACGACTCAAGTGCTGCCGTTACCTCTTCATCAGTGGCCGGTGCGGTATCGGCAGCCTCACGGCGCTGCAGGATCCCGCGGCTGACCATTTCTTCAGCGGCACGGGCAAATGCCCCCTGTACGCGGACAAAGGATGCCAGCGGCATGACGATTTGGCCTTTGTCCTGCAGCCGGACCTCGCCCTCATTGTCACCCGGCATCCGGCGCACACAATCAATACGCACCAGTCCATTATTGATGCTGATGTTGCCAATATCCTCTAGCAAGAAGTCCATGGATTTCTCCTTTTCAAACAATGAATTTATTCGGTGAATGCCCGGTCTTTCAGACGGAACACGGGCTCCATTAAGTAATCGAGCACGGTGCGTTTTGAGACCAGCACATCAACATTGGCCGCCATTCCTGGGGTGATCGGATAACGAACCCCATCGGATTCGATCCAGGGATTTTCAGTCTCGGCGCGAATCTCGAAATACCGCGTACCATCTTGACGTTCCAAGGCATCGGATCCCACAAACACAATCTGCCCATCCAGCCCGCCAAAGCGTGAAAAATCATAAGCCGTTAGCTTGATATTGACTGTTTGGCCAAGCTCCATAAAGGCGATATCTTTCGGCAGGATCTCCACCTGCACTTGAACCGGCACATTAACAGGAGTCAGCTCCAGCACCGGCTCTCCCGGCTGAATGACCCCGCCAATGGTGCGCACATTAATCGTATTGACCATAGCGGCCATCGGCGCGCGCAGGCTGGTTCTAGATAAGCGGTCCTGAAGGCCTTTGAGCTGCTCGCGCACTTCGGCAAGCCGGCCTGCTGTATCAGCAATTTCCAAACCGACATCACGACGGAAAGTCGCATCGTGCTGCTGCAACCGCTCACCGGCCTCACTGAGCGCCGCCTCGGCCGAGGCAATGGCAAGGTCTGCCTTTTGCACCCGCGCTTGCGCGTCATTCAGCTCACGCTGCGAAGCCAATAAAGAAAGCTCGGCTTCCAGCTGGCGGGCTACCAGATCTTGGGTGACATCATATTCACGCTCGACCAAGGCCAGCTGACGACGGGCAACATCAGCCTCGGCGCGGGCATCCGCCAGCGCATTGCGACGCTGGGTGACCTGATCCTCTAGTACCGAGCGCTCAATGGCATGCACTTCAGCACGTTGGGTATACGCAGATCGCTCTGCGGCGACCACTTCCGCGGCCTGAGCGGTCAGCTCGGGGGAGAACTCTAGCCGCTTGCCCTCGTGCTCGGCGCGTAATCGGGCAAGCCGTACCTGCAAAGAGAGTTGCTGTTGACGCATTTGCCCATACGAGCTCTGTGACTGAGTCGGATCCAGTTCAGCCAACAAAGTGCCTGCCTCGACCAGATCACCCTCTCGCACATGCAGTGAGCGCAGTAGCCCACCCTCAAGGCTAGAAATGCGCTGCGTCTGTGCCGAGGTCACAACCTCACCGGTGCCACGGACCACATGGTCCAATTGCGCGGTGGCGGCCCAAATAACGGCAGTCCCCAAAAACAGAATAATAAAGCCCAACAGCATGCTCGGAATACGGCTGCGGGTGGACCAAAAGCGACTGACATTCTCCAAACGGCCGAGACCATAGGTCAGCCAGCGGGAGGGCTTTTTCTCCCGCTCCGGCGTTTGGGCTTCGGACTCAGCGCCTG
>CBFIIM010000115.1:0-3708 GCA_965662395.1 Spiribacter sp.
ATCAAGCCCGTCTATTTGATGCCAAAGTGGGCCGAGGCCGTAGATATCGCGGGCAACACCATAGGCGGCGACGATCTCGGGTGTGCTGGCACCCGTGGCTTCATTGACCCGCAGCAAAAACGTCGCGCCCATGCGATTCAGCACATGGTTAGCCTGTCTTGTGGCAATGATTTCGCGCCGCAGCGGATGTTCTGCGATGCGATCGGCAAACCGGGTGCGTAGTGCTTCAGGGAAATAATCAAGCAGCCGCGGCAAGCAGTCGGGTTGATCCACCTGCGTTGACTCAAGCAGCTGTTCATAACAACGGATCTTGGTGTAGGCCAGTAGAATGGCCAGTTCAGGTCGGGTCAGCCCAAGCCCCTGCTGTTCACGCTCGATCAGTGCCTCATCATCCGGCAATTGCTCGACGCTTCGATCCAGGCGGCCTTCGCGCTCAAGCAGCCGCAGGCAGCGTGCCTGCTCAGAGAGCCTTGAGGCGGCCCGCTCACTCATTAGGCTGATGGCCTGGGTTTGGCGATAGTTATTGGCTAGCACATGGGCGGCCACTGCATCGGTCATGCGGCTTAATAACTGATCCCGCTGTTTGCCGGTGAGATCGCCGTCATCCACTGCTTGGCCGAGCAGAATTTTGATGTTGACCTCGTGGTCGGAGCAGTCGACACCACCTGAATTATCGATGGCGTCGGTATTGATATGCCCGCCGTTAAGTGCAAAGGCAATGCGCCCAAGGGCCGTGACGCCTAAGTTGCCGCCCTCACCGATGACTCGGCAGCGCAGATCTTCAGCATGGACGCGCACGGCATCATTGGTTTTATCGCCTACCTCGGCATCGCTCTCGCTGGCGGCTTTAACGTAGGTGCCAATGCCGCCATTCCACAACAGATCGACTGGGGCGCGCAGGATAGCGCTGATCAGTTCATTAGGGGGCAGGCGCTCTTCGGAAATGGCGAGGGCCTCGCGGGCTTTGGCCGATAGCCGAATGGATTTAGCGGACCGCGGCCAGACACCTCCCCCTTTTGAGATATGGTCTGTGTTGTAATCGGCCCAGCTGGAGCGCTCCAGGGCAAAGAGCCGTTGGCGTTCTTTGAAGCTGGCCTCGGGGTCGGGGTCGGGGTCAATGAAAATATGTCGATGGTCAAAAGCGGCAATCAGTCGCAGGCTGCGTGACTGCAACATGCCGTTACCAAAAACATCGCCGGACATGTCGCCGATACCCACAACACTGAAGGGTTCATGTTGGATATCGCGGTCTAATTCACGGAAGTGGCGCTGCACGGCTACCCAGGCCCCGCGAGCGGTAATGCCCATTTTTTTGTGGTCATAGCCACTTGAACCGCCAGAGGCAAAGGCATCCCGCAGCCAGAATCCATAAGACTCGGCAATGGCATTGGCCTGATCCGAGAAGGTGGCAGTGCCTTTATCGGCAGCCACCACCAGGTAGGGGTCGTCATCATCATGGCGCACAACCTGCGGCGGTGGCACAACTTGCCCATCGATGATGTTGTCGGTGATCTCCAACAGAGCGCGGATAAAAATCCGATAGCAGGCAAGGACCTCGGCGGGTTGATCAGCGCGCTCAGCCGGGAGTTGTTTGCAGACAAATCCGCCTTTGGCGCCCACGGGGACAATCAGGGCGTTTTTAACCATTTGCGCTTTCATCAGCCCAAGGACTTCGGTGCGATAGTCCTCACGCCGGTCCGACCAGCGAAGCCCACCGCGGGCCACTTTGCCGCCACGCAGATGGACGCCTTCAACCCGCGGTGAGCTGACAAAGATTTCAAACGCTGGCACGGGTTTGGGCACCCCCGGGATATCGGCTGGCGCCAGCTTGAAGGCCAGAAAATCCCGTGGCTCACCGGCCTGATCGCGCCGGAAGAAATTGGTGCGCAGGGTGGCGTTAATGGCGGCCAGCAGGCGTCGGAGGATACGATCTTCGTCCAGGCTGGCCACTTCATCCAGGCGAGTTTCGATCGACTCGCTCAGGGTGTTGGCTTGGTCCGAATTATGAGATTCGGGGTTGAGCCGGGCATAAAAAAGCTGCACAAGATCAGTCGCAATATCAGGATGCGCGGCCAGTGTGGCTTCGATATACGGCTGGCTGTAGGCAGTTCCTGCCTGACGCAGATACTGCGCATAACCGCGCAGGATGGTGATATCCCGCCAATCAAGGCCAGCCAGCAGAATTAGGCGGTTAAAACCATCGTCGTCCGCGCGGCCATGCCAGATCGCGGCAAAGGCGTCCTGAAAAACTTTGCCTCGGGCGCTTGCATCAAGCTTGAGCGCCGGGTCATGCATCAGGCCAAAGTCGTGGATCCAGCTGGATATGCGGCTTTCGGGGTGGACGCCATAGGGGCGCTCATCAATGACCCGCACGCCCATATTCTCAAGCACGGGCAGGACGTCGGACAGACTGATCGGCTCGCCGGCATGATAGAGCTTTAGCCGCAGGCGTCCCGGTGCTGCCTCAAGCGGGCGGTATAGGCTGATGCCAAGACCCTGTTGTTGCGGCAACGCCTCTAGCCGTTCGATGTCCTGTGCGGCCACACGGGGTGCGGTATCTTCTCGGTAGGCAGCATTGAATGCCTGTGCATAGGTATGCCCAAGCCGGGTGCCTCTCGCCTCGCCACAGTGCTCCAGCAGCGCGGTGCCTAGTTGATCTGACCAGGACCGCGTCGTAGCGGCCAGTTCGGCCTCCAACGCCTTTTCATCGATCGGCGGCTGGTTGAAGTCTTTAAGATGAATAATGAAATGAATACGCGCCAGCACCGCCTCTGACAGTTGCACGGTGAATTCCGAATGCGCGCCATTCAAGGCTTTCATTAGAATCTGCTGCATGCGCTGGCGCACTGCTGTGTCGTAGCGCTCGCGCGGGGCATACACCAGACAGGAGACAAACCGGCCAAAGCGGTCATGACGCAGGAAAAGCCTCACGCGTTGCCGCTCCTGCAGCTGCAGGATGCCAAAAGCGGTGTGCCTGAGCGTCTCGGTATCCACCTGAAAAAGCTCATCCCGGGGATAGGTTTCCAGAATATGCACCAGCGCTTTGCCGGCATGGCTGCGATGCCGCAAGCCAGCTTGCTCTAGGACGGCATCGACCTTGCGGCGTAACAGTGGGATATCGCGCGGATTACGGCTGTAGGCGGATGAGGTGTACAGCCCAAGAAATCGATGTTCGCCGATGACCTGGCCGCTGGCGTTAAAGCGCTTGATGCTGATGGTGTCCATATAGCCGGGGCGATGGACGCGTGCACGGTGGCTGGATTTGGTCAAAATCAGTGGATCAGGCTCGAGTGCCTCGGCCTTAATCTCTGGCGGTAGCGCCGCGAATCGCTCGGCCGCTGTGGAATGTGAGCGCCCTTCGCGCAGCAACCCAAGACCGCTTTCAGCGACTGCATGCAGAGTCGGTTGCCGGTGATTACGCTTTAGGTCGTAGCGGCGATAACCGAGAAACGTAAAGTGATCATCGACCATCCAGTCGATAAATGCCGACACCTCATCCAATTCGGCCGGGTCGATGGCTGGCGGGTGGCGCAGCAGGTTGCTGCCGGCGCGGCGGGCGGCCTGACGCATGGCCTGCCAGTCCTCGACGGCGACGGCTACGTCATCCAACGCCGAGCGCAATGCCTGTTCAAGGGCCTTGAGTTGGCCGTTATCGGCCTGTCGGTCCACCTCGATATGGATCCAGGCCTCAGCTGCCCGGTCACCCTG
>CBFIIM010000116.1:0-3568 GCA_965662395.1 Spiribacter sp.
GCTAGCGCTTCTGCCAACGTTTCGTCGGGATCGATAATCCGTATGCCATCGGCAAATTCGGGCCAATCAGCAATACCGCAGCCCTGTGAAACCAGGGTAATGCGGCCACGAATCATAGCCTCAAGCGCCACCGTACCGAAGGCCTCCACCACCGATGGCAACACCAGTACATCGCTTTGATCGAGGCAGGTGCATAGCTGATCGCGCGCAATCCAGCCCAGATACTCCAGATTGGTCAGCCGCTCGGCCGCGCTTTCGACCAGGGCCCGCAGTGGTCCATCGCCGGCGATACGAAATTGCAGGGAGGGGAGGGCTTCGGCGGCTGAAATGACCGATTCCACTCGCTTTTCAGCGGCTAGGCGACCTAAGAAAAACACCCGATACGGTGGCAGATGGAGCGGCGCCAGAGGGGTGTCGACTAATGGCCGGGCAAGCGGCGTTCCCACCTTGATGGCTTGGCGGGCCTGTTTTTTCTCAGCGATGACCTGCATGTGCTCTGAGTTGCTGACTACTACGTCAGCCCGCCGGAACAGCAAGCCATTGATGGCACGCATTATTTGACGACTGATCGGCCCGAGTAGGCGGCCCCAGTAAAGACTGCTGAGTGCTTCAAAGTCGGTGTGCAGACCAACAATTACCCGAGCACCCAAGCGCTTGGCTGATAAGGCCGCGATAATGCCGAATGGCCCGGGTGCAGCAATTAAAAGCACCTGCGGGGCGTAGCGCTTTAGGGCGCGGTAAAGCGAAAAGGGAGAGGGCAGGATGATCTGCTGGGTGGTATCACCGGGTAGATGCCAGCGCAGCCAGGTTTTGATGTCAGGCTGGTCCCGACCCGGTGCAATGACCATTAATGACCCGACCTGAGCGTGGAGATGATCGGCAAGATCACTGTAGTACGTGCCTACTCCGTTACGCTGCCACTGGGCATCACACAGGATGGCCACACGCGGCCTGAAAGTCAGGGGCTTTAGGTCGCAGGCAGGGATGGGTTGTGCGGAGGTAAAGTCAAAAGCCGCCTCGATATCTGCAAACTGGTCATGGATGCTGGCTTCGCTCAGTTGGTGATCCGCCAACGTGTGGCGATGACCAGACTGATGATGGCGGGCACGCTTGGCAAGCCCCTCGAGGCGCTGCGCATAAGCCTGACTGATCGGTAGGCGGCAATACTGATAGATCTGCTGGATGGCCTCGGCAAGCCCTGTGCGCTGAGCAGCCAGTGGCAAAATGATCGCCTGCCCGGGTGCAAGGCCCGGTAAAACCTGCAAAAGACGGCTGTAGCCACCATGCAGCTGGCGCAGCATGCGGGCGTTGAACTCATGGGCATTCATGGAACCATGCACCGCGGTCATGGCTGGCTGCAGGCTGGAAAGTTGTGATGAGACCACGGCCTGGGGTTCTCTCAGACACGCGATGATGCGGGCATCGGGGAACGCCTGGGTCAGGCTCCCGCTCAAGGTGGCGTAGCTGGCGTTCTTAGCCAAATAGGTTTGGCTGCCGCCATGAAAATAAAGATGCCGCTGAATGGATCGTCGGTAGCGCTGCATCAGTACTGCGCGATCGGCTTCGCGCATTGCCTGATCGCCACGGCCAAGGCGCCAAAGCCGCATGGAATCGGGAAACGCCACAATCAGAATGAAGGCCGAGAGATGCGGCAGCAGGCAGAGGTAATCCTCTTCTGGGGCATGCAGGCGCATGGGGTGGGCGTTGCTGAGCGGCGCGATAACACGCTGGTTGATAGCGCCGGCCAGCCGCCTTAAAGGACGACCCATTGACCTGTCTAACCGTGCAATGCCCCGCCATAGATGCCGGTGGGTAATGGAGGGTGCCAGCAGGCATTCCCAGGTGCGCATGGTGGTGAATTGCGCATCTTCGGCCAGTGCTTCATGCAGTGCGGTGGTCCCGCTTCTTGGCACACCCAGAATAAAAACCGGGGCTTTGATCGTTTGCTGACGGAACCTTCGAAAGAAGATTTCATCGAGCAAAAGCCCGGCCCAGTAATACATCAGCACCGGGATAAAGGCGGCGCCGAGTGTCAGAGTGACGACTAGACGCCTCAGGCCGGTTCGAGCAATGCCAAGGGCGCGGGGGAGCAAGCCGGAGGCGATCAGGCCGAGGTAATCAGCAATGAGCCTGAGCATTGCGCCAGTATTCTCCGCGCCGATGACGCTTTCATGACAGCCCGTGTGTTAATCAGGGGCGACTGGCCTCAACCTCGTCCAGTGCGGCACTGAATCCGGCCAGTGACAGGGGGAGCTCGACGCCACGACCCTGGGGGTCAGCGATGGTCAGAACAGCGGCACTGCCGGCGCGCATTTGACTGACTAGCTCTGGCTCCAGCGCGATATCAGCCCGACAGCCGCCCCGCAGGCAAAGCTGCACATCAAAGCGCAAGGGCTGGTTGTCATCCACTTGTAGCTGCACGCCGGGGGGAAGGCGCATACCCAGCGGTAGATTAAAAAGCGCGATCGGTTGCTCAGCACCCTGCGGATAGCCAATCACCACTTCCATGACGGTCTGGCCGCTTTCCTGCTCACTCACACCCTGATACATCTCGCACAGGTCTCCGGCGCCAAATGCCTGCTCAGGGGCAGGCTGGCAGCGGACAATCCAGTCTTGGAATTCAGCCCGTGTTTCAGTTTCGGCCTCGGCGCTGTTGCCATCAATCGATGGCGTCGATTCGATGGACTGGGCGCCGGCAACTCCCATCCAAAGCAGCGCCACCACAAAGCCTGCGCCTATCGATCGGATGCCGGATGCTGAAGAAAATCTCATAAAAACCTCGATAACAAGACTGTGGTGTGCAGTCTGCCCGATCAAAGGCGGGATGAAAATCAGCCGTCTTCCGGTTCGTACCCCAAATTGGGGGCCAGCCAGCGCTCAACTTCGCGCAACGTCATGCCCTTGCGCTTGGCGTAATCCTCGACCTGGTCTCGGTAGATACGGCCAAGACCAAAGTAACGGCTATCTGGGTGACCAAAATACCAGCCTGATACCGCAGCGGTGGGATACATCGCGCGGCTTTCCGTCAGTTTTAATCCGATTTGATTCTCGACATCCAGCAGTTCCCAGAGCAGGTCCTTTTCGGTGTGATCAGGACAGGCTGGGTAGCCAGGTGCCGGACGGATGCCAAGGTATTGCTCATCAATGAGCGCCGTGTTGTCCAGCGTCTCATCGGGCTGATAGCCCCAGGCCGTTTTTCGGATCTGCTGGTGTAGCATCTCGGCAAAGGCCTCTGCCAGTCGGTCGGCCAGTGCTTTGAGCATAATGGCACTGTAGTCATCATGATCGGCTTCAAACTTTGCCACGGGCTCATCGATGCCGATGCCCGCGGTCACCGCAAAGGCGCCCATCCAATCGGGTTTGCCGCTGTCCTTAGGCGCCACGAAATCAGCCAAAGACTGGTTGGGCCGGCCCTCTGGTTTTTCGTTCTGCTGGCGCAGATGGTGCAAAGTGGTCAGTACCTCTTGCCGATCTTCATCGGTGTAGAGCTCGGTGTCATCGCCTACGGCGTTCGCCGGGAACAGGCCATAGATTCCGCGGGCGGTTAGCCACTTTTCATCAACGAGAC
>CBFIIM010000117.1:0-3560 GCA_965662395.1 Spiribacter sp.
GCGAGTGCTCGGCGCTGACTGTGTGCTGTTAATTGTGGCCTCGCTGGATGACGGACTGCTGGCCGAGCTGCATGCCCTGGCCCAAACGCTGGGCATGGATGTGTTGGTTGAAGTGCACGATGCCGCTGAGCTTGAGCGTGCGCTGCGCCTGCAAGCACCGCTGATTGGCATTAATAACCGCGATCTTCGAACCTTTAACACCGATTTGGATACCACGGTTCGGCTGGCCGATACTGTGCCGTCGTCAGTGCGCCTGGTGACTGAGAGCGGCATTCATACCCGCGATGATGTCGAGCGACTGCGTCACTGCGGTATTCATGCGTTTTTAGTGGGTGAGGCCTTTATGCGCGCCGAGGCGCCCGGTGAGCGGCTCGGCGAGCTTTTTGGACTATCGCGCACCGTGTAACACGATCGTGTGGCCGCGCGTAGAGATCAGTTGATCCCCTTCCATATCCTGCAGCACCCGCCCGACCATCTCGCGGGAGCAGCCCACCAGTCGACCCAGTTCGATGCGGGTGATCTTCAGTTGCATCCCATCAGGGTGGGTGATGGCATCCGGCTCGCGGGCCAAGTCATCAAGCGTCTCAGCCACCCGGCTGCGGACATCCTCGAATGCCAGATTACGAAACCGCCGGCTGGTATCGCGCAGCCGCTGGGTCATTTGCTCTATGACCGGCTCGAGTAGATGGGGTGAGGTGCGCTTGAGTCGGCCAAAACGCTCATAACTGATTTCGGCCAGTTCGCAGTCGGTGCGGGTCCGAATCCAGGCACTGCGGGTGGGGCTATCCGTAAACAGACCCATCTCGCCAATAAAATCGCCAGGGTTTAGGTAGGCAAGAATCAGCTCGCGGCCGTTTTCATCATCCTCTACCACACTGATTTTGCCCTTGAGCAGCAGATACAGACGGTCGCTGGGGGAATCGCGGTGCAGCAGCAGCGAACCCGGGCGATAGCGGGTACGTCGGCAATGGCTGAGCAGCTCGATAATGGCAGGGCGGTTGAAGAATTGATGGGTCTCAGGTGACATGGGAACCTCCTTGTTCCGTGGCAATGTCGCCTATCCAGGCAACGGCCGATCGACGTTATACTGAAAAATTGACCCCGACATGCCCTGTGTGAAGGGGTGCACAGACAGGAGAGTAGCCGTGAAGGCGCATATTCGCTGGCTTGATGGAATGGCCTTTGAGGCCGAGAGTGGCAGTGGTCACCGACTAACGGTCGATGGTCCGCCCGATTTGG
Source organism: Spiribacter sp. (assembly GCA_965662395.1). Classification (GTDB taxonomy): domain Bacteria; phylum Pseudomonadota; class Gammaproteobacteria; order Nitrococcales; family Nitrococcaceae; genus Spiribacter. The sequence continues at coordinate 1,240 of CBFIIM010000117.1, forward strand.
GTGGACGTGACCTGGGGCCAAGGCCGATGGAGCTGCTGTTGGAGGGGCTGGGTTGCTGCTCGGCGGTGGATGTCGTGCATATTCTGCAGCGCGGCCGCCAGCCGGTGACAGGCTGCGAAGTGGATGTCGAGGCCGAGCGGGCCGATGCCGTCCCGGCGGTGTTTACCCGCATTCATCTGCACTTTCGTGTCAGCGGTGAAGGGCTAAAGCCGGAGGTCGTCGAGCGGGCGGTTAAACTGTCGGCCGAGAAGTACTGTTCGGCTTCGATCATGCTGGCTAAGGCCTGCGAGGTGACGCATAGCCATGAAGTGGTCGCCGAATCATGATGATTGGCTTGTCTGCCCGGCTGGCATTGTGTACGATGCGCGGTCTTGATTCGGAAGCGTCGGCTTCGGGGAAATAACTGATCATGAAAACTTTTAGCGCCAAGGCCGCGGATGTGAAGCGCGACTGGTATGTGGTGGATGCAGCTGGCAAAACGCTCGGCCGCCTTGCCTCAGAAATTGCCTTTCGTCTGCGTGGCAAGCACAAGCCGGAATTCACACCGCATGTGGATACCGGGGATTACATCGTGGTGGTCAACGCCGAGCAGGTCGCAGTGACCGGGCGCAAGGCAGAGCAGAAGCAGTACCACCGCTTTACCGGCTACGTCGGTAACCTGAAGACGACGACTTTTGAGAAGCTCATTGTCGAGCATCCGGAGCGGGCCATCGAGTTTGCGGTCAAGGGCATGCTGCCAAAAAACCGTCTTGGCCGTGAGATGTTCAAGAAGCTCAAGGTCTACAGTGGTAGCGAGCATAATCATCACGCCCAGCAGCCCCAGGCGCTGGAAATCTGAGCCGGAGCGGGATAACCGATGGCAGTGGAACAGTATTACGGAACCGGTCGACGCAAAACGAGCGCTGCGCGCGTGAACATGCGTCCGGGCAATGGCAACATCATCGTCAACGGCAAGCCGTTGGATGAGTACTTTGGTCGCGAGACCGCACGGATGGTCGTGCGTCAGCCACTTGAGCTGACCGAAACCCTCGGCAAGCTCGACATCAAGGTGTCGGTCGAAGGTGGCGGCTCCAGCGGACAGGCCGGTGCGATTCGTCACGGCATTACCCGTGCGCTGATTGCTTATGACGAAGAGCTGAAAAGCAGCCTGCGCAAAGCTGGGTATGTCACCCGTGATGCCCGTATGGTTGAGCGTAAGAAGATCGGCCTGCACAAGGCCCGTCGCGCAACGCAGTTCTCCAAGCGCTAAAGCGTTTATTTGGGGGATCGTCTAGCGGTAGGACTACGGACTCTGACTCCGTCAACCCAGGTTCGAATCCTGGTCCCCCAGCCATCCATAAAAAAGACCCCACCCGGGGTCTTTTTTATGGATAAGCAGAGGCCCAGGGTTCGAACCTCGAAGTTTTTCCGGCATTTTTTACATCGTAAATGCAAAAAAAGCAGGATAATTTACAACTCTGAGCTTGCCCCATCGACTTTGAGAGGCGAAACATGATGAATATTGAACTGTTTGGCGTACTTCGTGAGGCAGCTGGCGCCGGCGAGGTCAGCATTGAGGTGCCCGCGCCCGCCTCGATTACCGAGGTGCTGGATGCCCTGGTGGCGCAATACCCCGATGTGGCGGAGCATCTGCCGCGCGTGGCCTGTGCCGTGGGTGATGAAATGCGATCACGCAGCGACGTGATCAATGCCGGTGAAACGTTGGTGCTTCTACCGCCGGTTAGTGGTGGGTAGTCAATAAGCCGCTTAAATCTGAATCCAGTTCCTCAATGTCGGCTAGGTAAATCGGATCAGCGGCCAAATGGGCCAGATCAGAGAGGATGGCTTGTCGCTCTAGATCGCGTCTGGAGCGCTGGATTTCGTGACGAAGCGCCTGCCGGATCAGTGCTGTCCTGCTAAGACCTAATTGCTTGGCCAGTTGGTCGCTTTGCTGAATCAAGCCCTCGGGGAGCTTTAAGGAGATAGCAATCATCGTAGCCTCCCTTGGTTAGTGTATATATCTAAAAAGATATACCAAAAAATACATCGCTAACATCACCGTTTATCGAAATCTTCTGCTCACTGTCATACATAACCGGGTATGCTGTGGGGTTGTTTATAGCGACCCTTGAGGATGAGTGCGTTGACCGAGCCCCTTCAGGCCTGGATTGCAGAGCGTGGCGAGGCGGCCATTTGGGCTGACTTCCCGCGTGAGGCACTTAAGGCCGGTGAGCAGTTGATCCGCGAGCGCGCGGTGCTGGATTGCACACCGGGCGGGCAGGGGTTTTTTGCACGCATCCAAGCCGACCGGCGTCATGTCTACTCAGTGGATTGCCGCATCC
>CBFIIM010000118.1:0-3460 GCA_965662395.1 Spiribacter sp.
TGAAATGACGGCGGGTCAGCACACCAGCAATCAAGGGGATCACAACATACAGCCCGACCGAGAGCAGCAGCGTCTGCCAGGGCACAATCACCTCGGCCACACCCAACAAAAAGGCGACCAGTGGCGCAAAGGCAAAAATCATAATGATGTCATTAATGGCCACCTGAACCAGTGTGTAGGTGGCATCGCCATCGGTCAGCTGGCTCCAGACAAAGACCATGGCGGTGCAGGGTGCGGCACCTAACAGGATCATGCCGGCGATATACGCCTTGGCATCATCGGGCGGGACAAGACCGGCGAAAAACCCTTCAAAAAAGAGCACCCCGAGACCTGCCATAGTGAACGGCTTCACCAGCCAGTTGATGACCAGCGTGATGGTCAAACCCTTGGGCTTTTCTCCCGCATGCGTCAGCGAGGCAAAATCCACGTTAATCATCATGGGGTAGACCATGGCCCAGATGAGTACGGCCACCACCAAGTTGACGTTCGCAAACTCAAGACCGCTCAGTACGGCAAAGGCGCCGGGAAAAAGCTTGCCAAGGGCAATGCCGGCAATAATGGCCAGCGCCACCCATACGCTTAAGTAGCGCTCAAAAACACCCATCACTTCGCCAGCTGCACGCCGGCCGGTTACATCACACTGCACACTCACTGTTCACACTCACTTCGGTTGCGGGCAATGGCACGGGTGATACGCGGTGCATCGGCCCGGTAGGGTTCTTCGGCAGCCAGCGCGTCCGCCAGATGGGTCAGCATCTGCCGGGCCCAATCCGGTAACGCTTCACTCAGTCGGTAATGAATCCACTGCCCGGCCCGGCGGGTTTCCACAATGTGGGCATCGCGCAGATGGGCAAGATGTCGCGACATCTTGGGTTGACTCACGCCCAGGGCCTCAGTCAATTCGCAAACACACAGCTCGCCTTTTTGCTCAAGCAGTAATAGGGCGCGGAGCCGGGTTTCATCTGCCATTAGCCGCAAGCACTCATGCGGTGCGATGTCTGATGCCTGGGTTGGTTGGGTTTGTGCGTGCACTGACATAGCGGATTACTCTGCGCTCGGAGTGCTTTGCCCGATGTCTTCGATCCGCTGTTGTAGCTTTAAGCGATCCAGCGAGGCGATAGGCAGATTGATAAATAGCCCGATGCGGCTGCGCAGTGCGATGAAGGTCTCACGGAATGCCCGCAGCTTGGTGTCATCGTCACCTTCGACGGCAGCCGGATCAGGCAGGCCCCAGTGTGCGGTCATTGGCTGTCCCGGCCAAACCGGACAGGGCTCCGCCGCTGCTTGATCGCAGACGGTAAATACAAAATCCATATGCGGTGCATCAGGCCCTGAGAAAACTTCCCAATTTTTGCTGTGCAGTCCCTCTGTGGGTAATTTCATCTGCTCAAGCAGTCGCAGAGCGAACGGGTTGACCTGTCCGGCCGGAAAGCTGCCGGCGCTGTAGGCGGTAAATTGATCACCCCCCAGCTGATTGAGGATGCATTCGGCCAGAATGCTGCGCGCGGAGTTGCCAGTGCAAAGGAACAGAACGTTGTAATGCGCCATGATGGGAGCCCTGTCGGTGAATAATTGGCAGCCATTGTATTCGTCTTCGCGTATATATGCGATTACAGATATATGACAGCGGGATTTATTCAGGATCTGATAGGCTTAGCGCTTGCCTTTGAAAAGGCCTGACTGAGAGTACCCATGGCTGAGACTCTGTTTGCCGCCCTGATCCCGGGCGATTTGTCCGTTTTTTCCTTCACCGCTTTGCTGGTGGTCAGTTTCCTTGCGTCGTTTTTATCCGTGGTCTGCGGCGTGGGTGGCGGCACCCTGCTGGTCGCCTCAATGGCTGTGTGGATGCCGTTAAACGTCGTTGTCCCCGTGCATTCGGTCATTCAGCTTAGTTCCAACCTATCCCGAATTGCCATTAGTTATCGCTCGATTCAGTGGCCGGTTGCCCTTGGGTTGGCTTTTGGAACGTTGATCGGTGTGGGGATTGGCGCGGCGATTGTGGCGAGCGCACCGGCTGAGCTGATGCAGATCGTGCTGTGTGTGTTTGTGATCTACACCGTCTGGGGCACGATGCCGAAGATGCAAAACACTCCGCGTTGGTTGCACAGCGTGGTGGGGCTTTTGACCAGCACTCTGTCCATGCTGATTGGTGCGACCGGTCCTTTGGTGGCGGCCTATGTGCGCACGCTGAAACTTGATCGGTTTGCCTATATCGGGACGCTATCGTTTACGCTCGGGCTGCAGAATGCGATGAAGGCCGCGGCATTTGTCGGGATCGGCTTTGCCTTTGCCGAGTTCATCCCCTTTATCATTGCACTGATGGCGATTGGCTTTTTTGGCACCTGGGCGGGCAAGTACGCCATTGGCAAGATGAATGAGGCGTTCTTTCAGAACCTGCTCAAAATCGTTTTAACCCTGCTTGCCCTGCGTTTGGGTTATACCGGCCTGATGGACTTTTTCGTCGGCTAAATATTCAACCAGCTGCTGGGCAAAAACTGGCAAGTCCTCAAGGCTTCTGACGCAAATCTTCATATCCCGTTTTGCCCAGGCATCGGTTAGCTCAACCAATGCAATATCGGTGGTCTGTTGCTGGCGCATGGCCGAGGACTGCGGCAGTACGCCGATACCCACACGGGCCTCCACCATTCGGCACAGGGCATCAAAACTGCTGACCTTAATGCGCAGTGCCAGGCTGGTGCCATGCCGCCGGGCGACTTCATTAATAAACGAGTGGATGGCGCTGCCGGCATGCAGCGAGACAAATTCATAGCCTAGGCATTCCGCAAAACTGATCTGTGTCTTGTCAGCAAGCGGGTGGCTGGTGGGCACCGCAAGCACCAGTCGATCCGATCGATACGGCATGACGGTTAAGCCATCGGCATTCACACTGCCGGCAATAATGCCGATATCCGCGCTGTCTTCACCCACGGCATGGACGATGTCGTCACTGAGCCGTTCTTCTAGATCAACATCCACATCTGGGTGATCAGCAAGAAACCGCCCCAGAACAGCGGGTAAAAACTCAGTAATGGCCGTGGTGTTGGCCAGTAACCGCACCCGCCCTTTCAAGCCTTCGGCAAAGGCCTGCAGGTCGCCATGCAGGCGCTCACCCTGGCGCAACATTAATAAGGCATGGCGCAAAAAAGCCTGGCCTGCCGGTGTCAGGGTAACGCCAGTGCGATCCCGGTAGAGCAGCGGCGTGGCGAGTGCTGTTTCCAGATTTTTGATGCGCAGACTGGCGGCCGCCAGCGACATATGCGATCGCTCAGCACCCCCGGTCAGGCTCTTTGCCTCGGCAATATTGGCAAACAGCCGCAGATCAATCAGATCAAAGAACAGGTTGTTCATAGGCCTGATATTAGCATTGCCCCAGGGCCGAGAGCCTCAAGCCAGTCCGAAGGCAGTCTTTGCCAATCACAAATTGCCAGCTAGTTGCCGCCTGCCGCACTGTGAGGGCATA
>CBFIIM010000119.1:0-3451 GCA_965662395.1 Spiribacter sp.
AACTGCGCGGTGGAGAGGTCAATGCACAAGGCGATCATCGGATTGCCATGTCATTTGCCATGGCCGGACTTGCCGCGGATGGAGTGATTACCATTAATGGGTGCGCGGAAGTGAATACCTCGTTTCCAGGCTTTGTTGAGCTTGCCGCCGGTGCGGGTCTTCGAATCACTCGCCAAGCGAGCAACGCGTGACCGCAGTACCAGTGCTAACGATCGATGGCCCAGGCGGGGCCGGGAAGGGCACCATTGCCAGAGCGATTGCCCGGCGTTGTGGATGGCATCTGCTCGATAGTGGTGCCATCTATCGTTTGCTGGCCCTGGCTTCGCTCAACAACAAGATTCAACCTGAGCAGACGCAATCCCTGGTCGAATTGGCCCAAGGGCTTGATATCGACTTTCCCGTGGTCGGTCATCATGCAGATGAGGTGTTGTTGGACGGTCAGGTGGTCACATCCGCTATTCGCGATGAGGCCTGTGGTCAGCGGGCCTCGGTGCTTGCCGCTGAACCGGCGGTGCGCACAGCACTTCTGGCTCGTCAGCGCAGCTTTAGAAAACCCCCGGGTCTGGTCGCGGATGGACGCGATATGGGCACGGTGGTCTTCCCGGATGCAACGGTCAAGATTTTCTTAACGGCCAGTGCCGAGGAACGCGCCCAGAGGCGCCATAAGCAGTTGATGCAACAGGGAGTCAGTGCTAATCTGGCCGACCTTTTGCAGGAGCTGCGCGAGCGTGACGAACGCGACAGCCAACGGTCGGTTGCGCCGCTTAAACCAGCAGAGGATGCGATGGTCCTTGACTCGACAGCGTTAAGCATCGAGCAGGTCCTCGAAGCAGTGATGACGCGTCTTCAGGACAAGTCGTCGAATTAGGGGGCGTCCAAGGGGCGCCGTATTTTTTATCAACCAACTGGATCGTTGATCGGTCCCGGATCTAATCAACCCATGAGCGAAAGCTTTGCAGAACTCTTTGAACAGAGCCTTGCGCAGACTGACATGCGCCCGGGCTCCATTGTTACCGCCCAGGTTGTCGCAATTGATGGCGAGGATGTCATCGTCAATGCCGGCCTGAAATCTGAAGCGGTTATTCCGCTGCGTCAATTTACCGATGAAGAAGGCAACGTTGAAGTCAACGTTGGCGATGAAGTCGAAGTGGCGTTGGATGCTGTCGAAGACGGCGGTGGTGAAACCCGGCTGTCACGCGAGAAGGCCAAGCGGGCCAAGGCGTGGCGTGTGCTCGAAGCCGCCTATGAAGGCGCTGAGACTGTCATCGGTCAGATCAGCGGCAAGGTCAAAGGCGGATTTACGGTTGATTTGGGCCATATCCGGGCATTCTTGCCTGGGTCGTTGGTTGATATTCGCCCGGTACGGGACACTACCTACCTAGAGGGCAAGGACCTTGAGTTCAAGGTCATCAAACTCGATGCGCGCCGCAACAACGTGGTTGTCTCACGTCGTGCCGTTGTCGAAGAAGAGTACAGCGCCGAGCGTGAAGCGCTGCTCGAGAAGCTTCAAGAAGGTCAGATGCTCACGGGTATCGTTAAGAACCTCACCGACTACGGTGCCTTTGTGGATCTCGGCGGTATCGACGGCTTGCTGCATATCACCGATATGGCTTGGCGCCGCGTCAAGCACCCCTCCGAGGTGGTGAATGTTGGCGAAGAGATCGAAGTCAAAGTGCTGAAGTTCGATCGCGATCGCAACCGCGTTTCGCTGGGTCTGAAGCAGCTTGGTGAGGATCCGTGGGAAGCCATTGCCGCACGCTATCCAGAAGGCGCCCGTGTGGTCGGCAAGGTCACCAACATCACCGACTATGGCTCATTTGTTGAGATCGAAGAGGGCGTCGAAGGCCTGGTTCACGTCTCGGAAATGGACTGGACCAATAAAAACGTCAACCCTGCCAAGATGGTCTCGATCGGCGATGAGGTCGAGGTGATGATCCTCGATATCGACGAAGAGCGTCGGCGTATCTCGCTGGGTATGAAACAGTGCCAGCCCAACCCGTGGGATGAGTTTGCCGCCACTCACAACAAAGGCGATCGGGTTACGGGTGCCATTAAGTCGATTACCGACTTTGGTATCTTTATCGGTCTCGATGGTGGGATCGACGGTCTGGTGCACCTCTCGGACCTCTCCTGGGGCGATCAGGGCGAAGAGTCCATTCGTGAGTTCCAGAAAGGCGAAGATGTTGAAGCCGTCGTGTTGTCTGTTGATCCGGAGCGCGAGCGCATCAGTCTGGGCATCAAGCAACTGGCTCAGGATCCGGTTTCGCAGTGGGCGGCAAATAACCCCAAGGGCACCGTGATTACGGGTACTGCCACTGAGGTGGATGCTAATGGTGTGGTGGTTGACCTGGGTGACGAGGTGCAGGGCTACATTCGTGCGGCCGATCTTGCCCAGGAGCGGGTCGAAGATGCCCGTACCGTGGTGAAGGAAGGCGAGCAGATCGAGGCTAAGTTTATGGCCATTGATCGCCGCAACCGCATGGTCAGTCTGTCGGTTCGGGCCAAGGATCAGCAGGATGAGCGTGAGGCCATCGAAGGTTATGGCAACACCGGTGCTGCCGGAACCACCGCCCTGGGTGATTTGCTCAAAGAGCAGATGGCCGGACGGGATGGCGAGGACTGATCGCCGCCTTTCTGTCGGAGTCGGGGTGCCGCTGGGCATCCCGGCTCGGACAATCCTGAAGGATGAATAATCTTCGATGACCAAGTCCGAATTGATCGAATTGATTGCCTCTCAGCAGCAGCACCTGGCCCAACGTGATGTTGAGCTGGCGGTGAAAACGCTGCTTGAGCAAATGAGCGAATCGCTGGCAAGCGGTGAGCGCATCGAGATTCGCGGCTTTGGCAGCTTTTCGTTGCATCATCGCCCACCTCGCATTGGACGCAATCCCAAAACCGGTGATCCGGTCTCATTGCCCGGTAAACATGTCCCGCATTTTAAACCGGGGAAGAAAATGCGTGAGCGTGTGGATGAGGGGAGAAAACGCGACCAGGGTGCGGCATGAAACGTATTCTGGCGGTGCTCATCGCTTTAACGGTGATTGCCGTTGGCCTGAGTTTTGCCATGCTCAATCCAGCGCCGGTTGCGCTGGATTTCTATTTTGGGGCTTTGTCCCTTCCTGTTTCCCTTTGGCTTGTGATCGCCTTTGCGCTGGGCGCTATGCTTGGGTTGACCGCAGCGGTCGGTGTGGTGATCAAGCAGCGCTGGCAACTGGCGCGATTAAGACGTGATGTCAAAGTGGCACGGGAAGAGCTCTCCGAATTGCGCAAATTGCCAATTCGGAACAATCTGTAGCTATGTTGCATCTGCTTTGGCTGCTGCTTCCGTTGGCGGCCTTATCCGGCTGGGTGGCCGGTCAGCGCGCCCTGCGTCGCCATTCCGGTCGTGAGACCCTCCCGCGAGATTATTTCCAGGGACTGAACTATCTGCTCAACGAGCAGCCTGATCGTG
>CBFIIM010000120.1:0-3212 GCA_965662395.1 Spiribacter sp.
CGCTCAGCACCAGCCTCTTGATTACCCAAACACGAGCCAAGGGCTGCCCCGGCATAAATAGCCGAACTCAACAGCAGGGTAGCAAGCATCCCTTTTACAAGTTTTCTCATAGCCAACAGCATCCCTATCGTTAGCGCGGACCATGACCAGTCCGCCTAAATATCCTCACATATCGCCTGGGTCACCTGCTCGGTCGTTGCACTTCCCCCTAAATCCTGCGTCTGCAGACCCGAGTCCGTCAACCGTTCGATAGCCGCCATCAGGCGAGCGGCGGCGTCTTTTTCTCCCAGGTGCTCAAGCATCATTACCGCCGTCCAGAATGAGCCGACGGGGTTGGCGATGCCCTTGCCCATAATGTCAAAAGCCGAACCATGAATCGGCTCAAACATCGATGGGAACTGACGCTCGGGGTTTAAGTTAGCGGTGGGTGCAATGCCTAGGCTGCCTGAGAGGGCAGCGGCTAAATCCGAGATGATATCGGCATGCAGATTGGTCGCCACAATCACGTCCATAGTCGCCGGCTTTAGCACCATGCGGGTGGTCACGGCATCCACCAATTCTTTGTCGATGGTGACATCTGGGTAATCCTTGGCCACCTCAAAGAACACTTCATCCCACAACACCATGCCATGGCGCTGGGCGTTGGATTTGGTGACCAATGTCAGCTGTTTACGCGGTCGACTGCGGGCCAACTCAAAAGCAAAGCGATGAATGCGTTCCACCCCGCGGCGGGTAAACACCGACACCTCGGTACCCACCTCTTCAGGCAGGCCGCGATGCACACGCCCGCCATTGCCGGAGTACTCGCCTTCGCTGTTCTCGCGCACGATGATCCAGTCGATATCTTCGGACTGCTCAAGTCGACTATGCACACCGGGCAGGACGCGTGCGGGACGGACATTGGCGTACTGATCAAAACCCTGACAGATGGCCAGGCGCAAATCCCAAAGCGAAATATGATCCGGAACATCCAGGCTGCCGACAGCGCCAAAGTAGATGGCATTAAAGCTTGCCAAATGCTCTAGCCCACCTTCCGGGATATAGCGCCCTTCCTTTAGGTAACGCGCCGAGCTCCAGTCGAATTCCTCAAATTCAAAGCCAAAATCCCCGCTTTTCGCGGCAAGTGCTTTTAGCACCTGCACACCGGCGCCGATCACCTCAGGGCCAATACCGTCTCCAGGAATCACTGCAATTTTGTGTGTACGCATGGTCAACTCTGTTTTTTAAGGGGCTTTCGGCTCACGGCCGGAGAAGAAATCATCAAATGCCGCGCCAATCAAATCGGGGCGCTCTTCAGCGGGATAATGCCCGGTGGGTACGGGAAATCCGCGCAGATCATCACACCATTCTGACCAAGCCTCAATGGGACTAAAATGGCGGCCGCAGTGACTATTAGAGCCCCAGATGGCTAGTGTTGGACAGCTGATACGGCGCTTGCCGTGATCCGCTTTGTCCATTGCTAAATCAACGCTCACCGTTGCTCGATAGTCTTCGCAGACTGCATGAATCTGCTCAGGTGTCGTGCAACGGACGTACTCTTCCATCGCCGCCGGGTCGAAGATCTTAAGCCCTACGCCTTTTTTGTTGAGTTTGTAGCGAATGTAGTAATCCAGATCCGCGCAGAGCAGGTTTTCAGGAAACGGCGCTTTCTGCGCCATAAAAAACCAATGGTAGCTCTCAAGTCCCCAGCCCATGGTGACCTGAGTCAGCACATTATAGGTGGGCACAATATCTAAGGAGGCGAGCCGCTCAATACGCTCAGGCTGATCCAGCGCCATACGAAAGCCGACACGGGCGCCGCGATCATGGCCTGCCACCATAAAGCGATCGAAGCCCAGCGCATCCATAATGTCAAAGCTGTCCTCGCCCATGGCCCGGAAGCTATAGGCTGAATGATCTTCACCGCCATCCGGCTTGGAGCTATCGCCATACCCCCGAAGATCCGGTGCGATGATGGTGAATTTCTGCGCCAGGTCCGGCGCAATTTTATGCCAGCTCACATGCGTGAGTGGGTTGCCATGCAATAACAACAACGGCGGACCCTCGCCACCAATAGCCACGTTGATCTCAGCACCGCGGGTTGTCATGCGCTCGTGCCGAAACCCTTTCATAAGCTCGGCAGCAGCAGGAGATGGACGATAGTCGGTCATAAAATCAGGCCCTGTTGACGAATGAAACGGCTATAAACATGTATATGATACAACGCCATAGGCATCACCTGCAGTAACAACGACAAGCGCTTTATCAACCTCTTCCATGCAGGTAATCTCAAGGATTGGCGGAGAACATACAAGGAAAGCGGGATGCAGCGACGAGGCTTTATCAAAGCATGCGGGGCGGGCATTGGCTGTGCGGCCATCGGCACACAACTGCCTAAAGTCATCACCGAGGCGACGGCCAGCCCCCGCAGCTACCCCAAAGTGCGCTTGGTTGATGGCGGCGGCAGCCCTCTTCGAGCATCTGATCTGCAGGCCGAAAAACAATGGGTATTTGCCTACCCCTTCAAATCAACACCGGCGTTTCTGATCTGCCTGAACGAAGCGGTGAGACCGGTCGGTGGGCTACTGACCGAAAACGGCGAGACCTATGAGTGGCCGGGTGGCGTCGGTAACGGTCGCTGCGTTGTGGCCTACTCGGCCATTTGTGCACACAAGCTGGCCTACCCCACGCCGATGCTCAGCTATATCAGCTATCGCCCGGCCATTCCTGGCGAAGAGCGGCCAAATGGCACGATCACCTGCTGCGCCGAGAACAGTCGCTATGACCCAGCGCGCGGTGCAGCGGTTGTCAATGGACCGGCTCGCCAGCCGCTGGCCACTATTTTGCTTGAGCATGATCCAGACAACGACAATCTTTATGCCACCGGCACGCTAGGTGGTGAGATGTTTAATCGATTCTTCAGTGAATATTCAGCGCGCCTTGATCTGGAATACCCACGCGGTGATGCCATGGATACAGTCAGCGCTGACGTGGCAGCCGTGCCGCTAGAGCAATATACCGGCAACATCATGGGCTGCTAATCGCAGCCCTAGCGCCCTCAGGATCGACAACCCTCAGTCGCTCAGCAAACCACGGATCAGCCTGATCGGCCGCTATCGTGTGCGCTGTGTTGCCACTTTGATCGGCCGCACTAGGAGACAGGCCAAGCGCAAGCAACCGCTCAACCATCGCTCTCTCACCTCGATCGACGGCACGCATTAAAAGTGTCCAGC
>CBFIIM010000121.1:0-3170 GCA_965662395.1 Spiribacter sp.
AATGGCGATTTCTAGCGGGCTTTGAACATCAGCCCATCGCCGATCTGACTCTGGGCTGGCAGTACTACTTGGAGTGGATCCAAGACCACGACCAGCTGGAAGACAATACTCCAGCAGCGGAAATGGCCTTTACCCCGGATGAATATCGGCACCTGCTCACCAACCGTATTACCTGGCAGCTGTTACGCCAGGATTTAACACTCACACTGATGAGCTTCTATTCCCCATCAGATGCCGATTATTACTTCCGCCCCCGGGCCGCATACCGGTTTAGTGACCGGCTGACCGGCACTATCGGCGGCAATCTCTTCGGCGGTGATGACGACTGGACGTTTCACACTCAGCTCGAAGACAACAGCAACTTGTACGCCCGAATTCGCTATAACTTTTAAGGAGATAGAACGATGACTGTCAACGAAGGACTTCGCGCCATGGCTGGATTTTTTGTCCTACTGAGCCTTGCCTTGGGCACCTGGGTGCATCCCGGCTGGTATCTGTTCACTGCCTTTGTCGGAGTCAACCTACTCCAGTCGGCATTCACGCGCTGGTGCCCGGCGATGGCCGTTTTAAAGCGCATTGGTTTCCGCGAGGAATGCCCTAAGGAAAAGGCCACCGCCTAATCAACAATCAGCCTGCGCGGTTTTGCAGATAGTCACGGAATGCGGCACCTAAATCTGGGTGCTGCAATCCGTACTCCACCGTCGCCTGCAGATAACCCAACTTATCACCGCAGTCATAGCGAGTGCCTTCAAACTCGTAGGCCAGAACGGATTCATCATCCAGCAGGGCAGCAATGGCATCGGTCAACTGAATCTCTCCGCCTGCACCAGGCTGGGTCTGGCGCAGCTTATCGAAAATCCTGCCGCTTAAGATATAACGCCCCACTACCCCCAGATCTGAAGGGGCCTGATCGGCCGACGGCTTCTCCACAATCCCTTTCACTCGCGAGGTTCTGGCGGCCATCGGCTCGACATCAACGACGCCATAGCGATCAGTATGAGCAGCTGGCACACGCTGCACTCCGATAATGCTGGCGGTATGTTCAGTGAATTGCGCCACCATTTGCGAAAGGCATCCGCCATTAACCCGGTCATCAATCAAATCATCAGCAAGAATAATGGCAAACGGCTCATCCCCGATGACGGGTTCCGCGCAAAGCACCGCATGCCCCAGACCCTTGGCCTCCGGCTGGCGGATATAGATGCAGGCAATCTCCGGTGGGATGATGTTACGAACCGTTTCCAGACGCTCAAGCTTGCCGGCGTCTTCTAACTCGGTTTCAAGCTCGTAGGCTTTATCGAAGTGATCAGGGATGCTGCGCTTATTACGTCCGGTAACAAATACGAGAGTATCGATACCCGCGCGCACTGCCTCTTCAGCGGCATATTGAATCAGCGGCTTATCCACCACTGGCAGCATCTCTTTGGGATTGGCCTTGGTCGCGGGTAAAAAGCGCGTGCCTAACCCCGCCACCGGAAATACTGCCTTGCGAATACGCGTTGTCATGAGCCCCAGCACTCCCTGTGCGGTGATAAAAGTTTCAGGCCGACAAGCGTAGCGAAAGGTGAAGCCCCTGTCAGGCACTTCACCCCGGAGCGGGACTGGAATTACTCCACACTCACCTGCTCGCGCATTTGTTCAAGCGTTGACTCGCCAATTCCTCGCACGCGCACCAACGCATCCACATTCTCAAACGGGCCATTCATTTCCCGGTCTTCGATAATCGCCATTGCCGTCGCCGGACCGACGCCAGTAAGCGCCTCAAGTCGGTCGGCATCCGCTTCGTTAACGTTAATAGGATCCGTCGTGGCCAGCGCAAGCCCTGCGGACAGACAAAGCCCGAGCGCGCCTGGAATCGTAAACTTCTTCATAACAGTCTCCTTGACTCAGTGATCATTGAGCCACAAAGACTAGTCACCCCTTGGCGATGAAGTTGTGATATCGATCTCACGCTGAATACTCTGTAGCGCAGCCAGCGGATCTGCCGATGCAGTAATGGGACGTCCAATCACCAGATCGGTAGCACCTGAATGTATAGCCTCGGCCGGAGTGAGCACGCGGCGCTGGTCGTCTTGACTGGCATCGGCCGGACGAATACCCGGGGTCACCCGACGAAAAGGGCGCGAAATGGCTCGCTCAATCAGCTGCGCTTCGCGTGCTGAGCAGACCACCCCATCAAGCCCGGATTGCTCGGCCAGCTTGCCAAGTCTCAGCACAGCCTCTTCCGGCGAACCTAGCAGTCCAATTTCTGTCAGGGTTGAGGCATCATGACTGGTCAGCACCGTGACCGCCGTTAGTAGTGGCCGTTTAATACCAGCCGGCGCGCCTGACTCCACCGCCTCGCGCGCTGCCTGCATCATCACCGAGCCGCCCAATGCGTGCACATTCACCATCCACACACCCAGCTTTGCTGCAGCACGACATGCCCCGGCAACCGTATTAGGAATATCGTGGAATTTCAGATCTAGAAAGATTTCCCAACCGTCCTGCACCCAGGCATCCAACAGCTCAGGACCACCGGAGACAAAAAGCTCTTTACCCACTTTCAACCGACAGCTGCCAGGAGTCAGCCGCGAAACTAGCGCCCTTGCTTTCGCCGGATCGGCAAAATCCAGCGCGACGATAATCGGTGCGTTATCAGTCATCTGATTCACTCCCCCTCCAGTCCACGACGCGGTTTGATGGTCGCCCACGAGCGGCAGCCAGGACACTGCCAATGAATCTGCCGAGCCTCAAACCCACAGTCAACGCAACGATATGGCAGCCGATCACCAAGCAGGGCTGAGAAAAGCTCATGTAAGACTTTCAAATCACGCTGACGGCGGTGATCCTGATCATCATGATGGATATTCAGGCCAATCAGCCGCTCAAGGCCTCTAATCGAGGGCCGCTCGCGCAACTGCGTGGCAAGAAAATAACTGGCAGCCTTGCGCCCTTGACGCTCTTCGATCAGCTCGCTCAACTTCATAATCACCGAGACACCCGGATAGCGGTTGAGCAACCGATAGAGCTCTGCCATAAATTGCGAGGACGCCCCGATCGCCCGATAAGCCTGCTCTAGACGCGGCAATACTTCCGGGATGTAGTCCACGTCCTGACTTTCAACAAGCTGGCAGGCTTTAATCGAGGCACGCCAGTGTCCTTCGGCCTGCTCAATATCACTCAACATA
>CBFIIM010000122.1:0-2889 GCA_965662395.1 Spiribacter sp.
GCTGGAGGTGGATGGCGGTGTGGGTCCGAACAATATTGCAGAGATTGTCGCCGCTGGTGCCGATACTGTCGTGGCGGGTTCGGCCATCTTTGGCCAGCCCGACTATGCCAAGGTCATTGCCGAGATGCGCGCCAATGCCCAAGGGGCCGGGCGATGAGTCTTTTTCTGCCTCAGGCGGTGCTGTTTGATCTGGATGGCACGCTGGTCGACAGCGCCCCGGATTTGACCACCGCGGTCAATCGCATGCTGGTCGAGCTTGATCGCGCACCGATGAGTGTCGATCAGGTACGCAACTGGATTGGCAATGGGGCGCGGCGCTTAGTGGCACGGGCTTTGGCCGGGCGACGGGATATTGATGAAGAACCCGCCGAGACCGCAGCCGCCCTGGAGCTTTTCTTCACCCACTATGCCGACTGTCTGGATGATCAAGCGATTCCCTATCCGGGCGTTGTCGAGGGGCTGGAGCGGCTGCGCGACTTGGGCATGCCGATGGGGGTGGTCACCAATAAACCCACGGCCTTTACGGGGCCGTTGCTTGAGGCCTTGGAGTTGGCAGAGTATTTCGCCGTCTCGGTCAGTGGCGACACCCTGCCGGTGCGAAAGCCGGACCCGGCTCCTTTGCGCCTGGGGGCTGAGCAATTGGGTGTGGCCATCGAGCGCTGTTGGTATGTCGGGGATTCGGCAGCAGATCGGGATGCAGCCGCCGCGGCCGGTGCGTTGCTGATTCGGGTGCCATACGGCTATCCCGGCGATGAGTCGGTGTTTGCCGATCATCCAACCGCACGGACTTTGGCGGTAAATGAGTTGGCCGAGACGGTCGCGCGTCTTGGTACGACCGCTGCACAGGCCGGGTGATCAGGCAATGGCGGGCGATACTCTATCCACAGCCAGTCGCATCCCGTTGGTGCGCGAGTTACTGGCGGATCTGGATACGCCGCTATCCACGTATTTAAAGCTGGCTGCCGCCCCGGGCAGTTATCTGTTTGAGTCGGTGCAGGGCGGTGAGAAGTGGGGTCGTTACTCCATTATCGGTTTGCCCTGTCAGCGTCAGTACCGCATTTTCGGCCATCGCATCGAGACTTGGGTGGAGGGTCAACAGACGGCAACCGAGACCGTCGATGATCCGCTGGCCTGGGTAGAGGCCAAGCATCAATCCATTACCACCGAACCGCCCGAGGGGCTGCCAGAGCTGCCGCGCTTTTTAGGTGGACTGGTCGGCTATTTTGGTTATGACACGATTCGCTACATCGAGCCGCGCTTAGCCCACTGCCCCAACCCCGATACTTTGGGCGTCCCGGATATTCTGTTAATGGAATCCGAGGAGGTGCTGGTTTTTGATAATTTGGCCGGCCGGCTCTATCTGATTGTGAATATCGACCCGGCTGTGGATGGCGCCCGGCAGAGCGGTGAGGCCCGGCTTGATCAACTGGCGGCACAGCTTCGGGCCGAGGCACTGGCCTATGCCCGGCCCACGCCAGCGCGAACGGTGGCCGAAGCGGATTTTGATTCATCCATTGAGCGCGATGACTATTTCGCCATGGTCGAGCGTATTCGGCGCTACATCATCGATGGCGACTGTATGCAGGTAGTGCCCTCGCGGCGGATGAGCGCGGATTATCACGGCAGGCCGCTTGATTTGTATCGCGCACTTCGCTGCACCAATCCCTCACCGTATTTGTTCTTTTTAGATTTTGGTGATTTTCAGGTGGTGGGTTCCTCACCTGAGATTCTGGCGCGGCTGGAAGACGGTGAGGCGACGGTGCGGCCCATTGCGGGCACGCGCCGGCGCGGGCGCACGGCCCAGGAGGATTTGGCGCTTGAGCAGGAGCTGTTGGCCGATCCCAAAGAGCGCGCCGAGCATCTAATGCTGATTGATTTGGGCCGCAATGACATTGGTCGGGTCAGTGAAACCGGCAGCGTGCAGGTGACCGATACCATGACCATTGAGCGCTACAGCCATGTCATGCATATCGTCTCCAACGTCACCGGGCGCCTGCGCGCGGGGCTAGGGCCCATGGATCTGCTGCGCGCGACGCATCCGGCTGGGACCCTGTCCGGGGCGCCGAAGATTCGGGCCATGGAGATTATCGATGAGGTCGAGCCGGTGAAGCGTGGTGTCTATGGCGGTGCCGTGGGGTATTTGTCGTGGTCGGGCAATATGGATACCGCCATTGCCATTCGCACGGCGGTGATTAAAGACGGCCGCGTGCATGTGCAGGCCGGTGGCGGTGTCGTGCATGATTCGGATCCGGCAGCGGAGTGGGAGGAGACGGTCAATAAAGGCCGTGCCCTATTCCGGGCTGTCGCCATGGCCGAGGCGGGGCTTGATCAATGATCTTAATGATCGATAACTACGATTCGTTCACCTATAACCTGGTGCAATACCTCGGTGAGCTGGGTGCCGAGGTGGCGGTGCATCGCAATGATGAGATCAGCATTGCCGATATCGAGCAGATGGCCCCGGAGCGCATTGTGCTATCCCCTGGCCCCTGTACCCCCAATGAAGCCGGCGTTTCGCTGGATGTGGTGACGCATTTTGCCGGCCGCATTCCGCTGTTGGGCGTGTGTTTGGGTCATCAGGCGATCGGCCAGGCTTTTGGTGCCGATGTCATTCACGCTAAATCGGTGATGCATGGCAAGACCTCCTGGGTGCACCACAATGATCACGGTGTCTTCAAAGGCCTGCCGCAGCCCATGGAGGCCACTCGGTATCACTCGCTGGTGTTGGATGCCACGACCCTGCCGGATTGTTTCGAGGTGACCGCCTGGACACAGTTTGACGACGGCGGGCTTGAGGAGATTATGGGCGTCAGGCATCGCACGCTCGATGTCGAGGGCGTTCAATTTCATCCCGAATCCATTCTCACCCGCGCAGGCCATGACCTGCTG
>CBFIIM010000122.1:2899-3160 GCA_965662395.1 Spiribacter sp.
TTGAGGGCTAGCGCGATGGAGATGTCAGCCGCCATTCGTCAGGTGATGGACAAAGCCGATCTGGATGATGCCCAGATGACAGCGGTGATGCAGCGGATAATGACCGGTGAGGCAACGCCCGCGCAAATTGGTGGCTTTTTAATTGGCCTAGCGATGAAGGGTGAGACCGTCACTGAGATTGCTGCAGCGGCCCGAGTCATGCGCGAGCTGGCGCTCAAGGTGGAAGTCGATCGCACTCACTTAGTCGATACCTGCGGTACG
>CBFIIM010000123.1:0-3142 GCA_965662395.1 Spiribacter sp.
AAAAGGCTCTGATACATCCACTGCTGGTGGCCGATGCACAAGATACCGGCCATTCAGACGCAACCCCTTTGGTGTTGGACGCCGGGCGTCTGTATTTGCGCCGTTATTGGCGATTTGAAAACACTTTGGCCGCCGGCATTGCGGCACGACTTGAACCCACACCCTCTGACGTTGACCCCCATGCGCTGCGGGCCATGCTGGATACGCTATTTGGGAATGAGGCTGGAGAGACGGAGCCAAACTGGCAGAAGATCGCTTGCGCCATTGCACTGCGGACCCGGTTTTCCATTATCACCGGTGGGCCGGGAACGGGCAAAACCACCACGGTGCTTGCGCTGCTGGCATTGCTGCAGGCCAGTGCAATGGCCGCTGGCGATAACGCCCTTCGCATCCATCTAGCCGCACCCACCGGCAAGGCCGCGGCCCGGTTAAATGAGTCCATTGCCGAGCGTATCGATCAGCTGCCATTAAGCGCCCTCGGTGGTGCCAATGCCCTGGCCGATAGCATCCCGAGCACAGTAACCACATTGCATCGGCTATTGGGATTTGGTGGGGCGGGGCGCCGCCGGCACGATGCGCAGCACCCATTGCCCCTGGATGTACTGGTGATTGATGAGGCCTCCATGGTCGATTTGGAGATGATGGCCGCTGTTGTGGAGGCCCTGCCGGCGGAGGCTAGACTCATCCTGCTGGGCGATCGTGATCAGCTGGCATCCGTGGAGGCGGGTGCGGTGCTGGGTGAGCTCTGCGCCCGCGCCGAACAGGGACGCTATCAGCCAGCCACGGCGGATTGGTTGGCCCAGGTCAGCGGCGAGCAGCTGCCCGAGGCGATGATCGATGCCGCCGGCCAGCCACTGGATCAGGCCATTGTTATGTTGCGACAAAGCCATCGCTTTGCCGGCGACAGTGCCATTGGTCAGCTGGCTCGTGCCATGAATGCCGGTCAGCGCCCCCGTTGGTTGTCGGTGGATCAGACGCCGCCTGAAGGGGTGGCTATCCTGCATCCGGAATCAGCCACCGCCGATGCTTGGCGTGACAAAGTCATCGCTGGCAGCAGCGGCTATCTACAGCGGTTACAGGCCGGGCCGGCGGCGGATAATACCCAGGATATCGATGCATGGGCCGCTGCCATTTTGGCCGAGCGTCAGCGCTTTCAGGTGCTGGCCGCCCTTCGCAATGGCCCCTGGGGGGTCGTGGGTTTAAATAGCCAGATAGAGACCTGGCTGGTCGAAGCGGGTCTGATTCAGCGCGCGGATGTCTGGTATGCCGGCCGCCCGGTGATGATGACGCGTAATGACTATGCGCTGGGGCTGATGAACGGCGATGTGGGGATTACGCTCAAGCTGCCTGAGGGTGCGGAAAACCGCCTGCGGGTGGCTTTTCCGGATAATCGTCATGCCGGTGGCGTGCGTTGGGTCAGTCCGCTGCGCTTGGCCCATGCCGAGACCGTGCATGCGATGACGGTGCACAAATCCCAGGGTTCGGAGTTTGCCGAGGTGGCGCTAGTACTGCCCCCCGGCCGCAATCCGTTGCTAACCCGTGAGCTGCTCTACACCGGCGTCACCCGCGCGCGTCAGGCCGTCACTCTGGTGTTGCCGGGCGGCCCCGGTGCGCTGATGGCAGCCCTGGGGCAGCGAGTACGCCGAGCCAGTGGGCTTAATGCCCGACTTTGGCGTGCCTAAAGCGTCCAAGCAGATTCAGGGCGACAAAAAACAGCGTCGCGATACACACAATCGTGGGCCCGGTCGGGGTATCAAAGCTCCAGGACCCCCAAAGCCCGCCGACCACCGATAATGTGCCCAATCCCGCAGCCCCCAGCGCCATTTGCTCGGGTGTCTGGCTGAAGGCCCGTGCCGCAGCCGCCGGAATGATGAGCAGCGCGGTAATCAGCAACACGCCAACAACCTTAATGGCGACGGCAATGACGATCGCCAAGGCCACTGTCAGGATCAGGTTATCCCGCCGCGGGTCATGGCCTTCGGCATGGGCCATTTCCTCGCTGATGGTGGCCAGCAACAGAGCCTGCCAGCGCCAGAGCGTCAGCCCGAAGACCAGTAGTGCCCCGCCCCAAATCACCGCCAGATCCGTGCGGCCAACGGCCAGAATATCCCCAAACAGATAGGCCATGAGATCAATGCGGATATCGGTCAGAAATGACACAGCCACCAGCCCGAACGCCAGCGCCGCATGGGCCAAGACACCCAGCAGTGTGTCCATCGCATAGCCACGGCCTGAGAGCAGCGTGACCATAACGGCCATGAGCAGTGACACAGCCAGTACGCCGGCAAAAATCGACATCGACAGAGCCAATGACAGCGCGACACCCAGCACGGCGGCATGGGCTGTGGCCGCGCCAAAAAAGGCCATACGGCGCCACACCACAAAGCAGCCCAATGGCGCGGCCGCCAAAACCACGCCTAGACCCGCCAGGCCGGCGCGAATCATAAAGTCATCGAGCATCATCCACCTCCGTGTCCGGTGCATGGGCATGGTCATGCGGATGGTGGTGCGGATCATGACGGAAAATGGCCAGCGCCTCTTCCTCATAACGGCCAAACAGCGCGCGGTATTCGGGGGCGGCGGTCACCGCCTCAGGATGTCCTTCACAACAGATGTGATGATTCAGGCAGATCACTCGGTCGGCTGCGCGCATCACCACATGCAGATCATGGCTGACCAGCAGAATGCCGCAGTGGAGCTCATCGCGAATCTGTTCAAGCTGGCGGTAGAAATCGGCCGTCCCGGTTTGATCCAGTCCTTGCGAGGCCTCATCCAGCATCAGCAGATCCGGTTCATCTAGCAGGGCCCGGGCCATCAGTGCGCGTTGGAACTGTCCACCGGATAAGTGCGTCATGGCGGCGTCGGCGCGCTCAGGAATGCCGGCGCGCACCAGGGCCTGCTCGATTTGTTGCTGGTTGTGGCGTCGCGGCAGATTAAGAAACCGACGCACGGTCAGCGGCAGCGTTGGGTCAATATGCAGGCGCTGTGGCACATAGCCAATGCGAAGCCGATCATCTTTTTGGATAGTCCCGGCATGCAGCGGTACTGCGCCGATGAGGGCGCGCAACAGCGTGGATTTGCCTGAACCGTTGGGCCCAACAATCGTTACAATCTCGCCACGTTTGAGGCAGATGTCGACATG
>CBFIIM010000124.1:0-3069 GCA_965662395.1 Spiribacter sp.
ACACCTGCGGCATGAATCCGGACACTATTACTGGATGCGCCTGATTGACCATGGCCAGAGGCTTAAGTCTTTTCGGGAGGTATTTGGCGATGAGCGACTGGATTATGCCAAAGCGCTAGCCGATTACTATCAGACAGGCCCACGCCCGGACTGGTCTGCCGACTGCATCAGTGCTTATGCATCCGCCCACCCATGGGAGGACTGGGCAGAGACCTGGGCGCATTACCTGCACATCACCGATGCCATGGAAACGGCGCGCGACTTTGGCTTGGCGAAAGGCTCATCCACTGGATCCTTTGGCCAAGAGCTTGCCCACTGGGGTGAACTCAGCCAAGCACTGAACGCGCTTTCGCGCAGCGTTGGTGTCGCCGATCCCTATCCGTTTTCAATCACACCGGGAGTCGCTGCAAAGCTTGAGTTCATTCATGGTTGTGTGGAGGCCGCTGGCATTGGAGGCAATGTCGCAAACACCCGCTTCAACCCCTCACCCCAAGAGTCTCTGAGCGTCAAAAAATAGGGGTCATCGGCACTAAAGCTTCGGCGACCTTCCAGTGAAAGCGTACCGTTTCGGTAGAGCAACAGATCAACCGGGGGACCAACCGACAGGTTGCTGCGCATGGTCGAATCAATAGAAACCAGCGCGGCAAGACCCGCACTCTCTATCGGGGTATCGCCGCGAATAATTCGGTCAAGAATAGGTTTTCCATACTTAGTCTCGCCAATCTGCAAAAACGGCTGTTCGGCCGAGACTGTAATAAAATTACCCTCCGGGTAGATCAAATGCAGCGAGGGTGCCTGGCCGACAATCTGCCCGCCGAGAATAAACGTAGCCTCGAGCGACACCTGACTGTGCTCACTGGCGGCGTTTGATGCCTGGGCCTGCCGCTCGACACTGATACGCCCCAAATACTCAGCGGCATCATCTAGGCTTGGCAGCGTGGCAAGATTCTCTGCCGCCGCGTCATCCACATCCCGGCTCAAGGTACGAACAACACCCTGAGTGGTCGCCAAATTGCCGGCTGACAGCAGAACGAATACCCGCTCTCCGGGCCACTCAAACGTATGCATTTTCCGGTGTGTACTGACGTTATCAATGCCAGCATTGGTTCGCGAATCGGACGCGAACACTAATCCTTCATCCACCGCAGCAGCCAAGCAATAGGTCACGAACACCTCATCAATAAAGATTCAAAACAAGCAGTGTAGTCCCTAACTGGGGTCATGGGCGATTATCCGTATAATGGCCGTTTGCCGTCATGATTTGGAGTCCATTGCGAATGTCCCAGCGCATTGACCGTCTGCGTAACGCCCTCGCCGAGCGCATCCTACTGTTGGATTGCGCCATGGGGACCATGATTCAGGGCTTTGAGCTTGAAGAAGCGGATTTTCGTGGCCAACGATTCGCCGATCACCCAAAGGATTTAAACGGCAACAACGATCTGCTGGTGTTAACCCGCCCGGACATCATTGAGGATATCCACCGCCAGAACTTAGCCGCTGGCGCCGATATTGTTGAGACCAACACGTTCTCGGCCACCACCATCGCGCAGGCTGACTACGGACTCGAGCACCTGGCCCGCGAGATCAATGTCGAGGCGGCACGGGTCGCCCGGCGGGCCTGCGATGCCTTTGAGGCCGAAAACCCCGAACGGCCGCGCCTAGTCGCTGGCGCCATCGGCCCAACCAACCGCACCGCCTCGATCTCGCCGGATGTTAACGACCCGGGCAAGCGCAACGTCACCTTTGATGAGCTGGTCACCGCCTATCGCGAGGCGGCCGAAGGGCTGATTGAGGGGGGTGCCGACCTACTGCTGATCGAAACCATTTTCGACACACTCAATGCCAAGGCTGCGATCTACGCGCTTGAGGCATTGTTTGATGATCGCGGCGAGCGTCTGCCGGTCATGATTTCGGGCACCATCACTGACGCCTCAGGCCGAACCCTCTCAGGCCAGACCACCGAGGCATTCTGGAACTCAGTTCGGCACGCACAGCCTTTTACCGTCGGCCTAAACTGTGCACTGGGTGCCGATTTGATGCGCCCGTTTGTCAAAGAAATCAGCCGGGTCGCCGACACCTTTGTCACCGTCTACCCCAACGCGGGGCTCCCCAATGAATTTGGCGAATATGATCATTCCGCTGAATTCATGGCCAAAATCATGCGCGAGTTTGCCGAAAGCGGCTTCGTTAACGTCATTGGAGGCTGCTGCGGCACCACACCTGCCCATATCCGCGCACTGGCTAAAGCGGTTGAGGGCCTGCCGCCCCGGCAGATCCCGAGCCCACCCAAGGCGATGCGTCTCTCTGGCCTTGAGCCCTGCAACATTGGCGAAGACTCGCTGTTTGTGAATATCGGCGAGCGCACCAACGTCACGGGCTCGGCCCGTTTTAAGCGACTGATTCTGGATGAGGACTACGACACTGCGCTGGAGGTGGCCCGCGATCAGGTCGACGGCGGTGCACAAATCATCGACGTCAACATGGACGAAGGCATGTTGGATGCCACCGCGGCCATGGAGAACTACCTTAAGCTGGTAGCGTCCGAACCCGATATCTCACGGGTACCGGTTATGGTCGACTCCTCCAAATGGGAGGCCATGGAGGCGGGCCTGAAGTGCATTCAGGGTAAATCCGTTGTCAACTCGATCTCGCTAAAAGAGGGCGAGGCACCCTTTCTGGAGCAAGCTGCAAAATTGCGTCGGCATGGTGCCGCTGTCGTCATCATGGCCTTTGATGAACAAGGCCAGGCGGACACATACGAGCGTCGCATTCAGATCTGTGAGCGAGCCTACAAGCTGCTGACTGAACAAATTCATTTTCCGCCCGAAGACATTATTTTTGACCCTAATATCTTCCCGGTCGCCACCGGCATACCCGAGCACGATCGCTACGCGATTGACTTTATTGAGGCCACTCGGTGGATTAAAGAAAATCTCCCCTATGCCAAGGTCAGTGGTGGACTCTCCAACCTGTCGTTTTCATTCCGGGGCAATAACGCCGTCCGCGAAGCGATGCACTCGGTGTTTCTGTACCACGCCATTCGCGCAGGCCTGGATATGGCCATCGTCA
>CBFIIM010000125.1:0-3010 GCA_965662395.1 Spiribacter sp.
GCTGTTTATTGTGATCAAGGATCACTTCCTGATAAAGCTCGCGCAGGTCAGACATAGCTAGCCAAAAAACTCCCTGACACGTTTTAGACCGCTCACCAGCTGATCGATGTCATCGCGGTCGTTGTAGAGGCCAAATGAGGCACGCACAGTGGCCGGAACGCCATAGCGCGCCATTAAAGGTTGCGTACAGTGGTGCCCTGCGCGCACGGCGATCCCTTCCATATCAAGGATCGTGCCCATGTCATGCGGATGCGCGCCTTTTAAGACAAAAGAGATCACGCCCGCCTTGTGCGGGGCCGTACCAATAAACCGCATGCCGTCGATTTCAGCAAGCGCGGCCGTGCCGTATTCCAGCAGTTCATGCTCATGCACCGAAATAGCCTCACGGCCGACTGATTCGATGTACTCAAGGGCAGTGCCGAGCGCAATCGTCCCGGCAATATTCGGTGTTCCCGCTTCGAACCGCTGCGGTGGTTCGGCATAGGTGGTTTTCTCAAAGCTGACCGTGCGAATCATGTCACCGCCACCCTGATAAGGCGGCATGGCTTCAAGATGTTCAAGCTTGCCCCAAAGCACGCCCACACCACTGGGCCCGTATGTTTTATGAGCGGAGAAGACGTAAAAATCCGCTCCCATCGCCTGCATATCCACGGGCATATGCGGTGCTGACTGCGCTCCATCCACCAGTACCGGGATATCTCGGGCGTGGGCCAGTGCGATGATTTCCTCGACCGGATTAATCGTACCGAGCGTGTTGGAGACATGCACAACACTGATAAATCGAGTGCGATCGCTGATGCGCTCGGCAAAGCCGGCCATATCCAGCTGGCCATCATCAAGCACGGGCACCACAACCACCTTGGCACCAGTGGCCTCGGCAATCATTTGCCAGGGCACGATGTTGGCATGGTGCTCCATCTCTGTGATGAGAATTTCATCACCGGCGGTCAGCTTAGGCCGCACAAAAGACTGCGCGACCAAGTTGATCGCCTCGGTAGCGCCACGGACAAATACCACCTCACGCTCATCAAAAGCATTAATAAAACGCTGAACGATCGGGCGCACGCCCTCGTAGGCTTTCGTTGAGCGCTGCGAGAGCTGATACACGCCGCGGTGGATATTGGCGTAATAGGTCTCGTAGCACTCCCGTTCGGCATCAATCACACATTGCGGCTTTTGCGCACTGGCACCGCTGTCTAAAAATGCCAGCCGCTTGCCGTTGGTCGTCTGCTGCAGGACAGGAAAATCCGCCCGCAGCCGGGCAACGTCAAGGACATGCCCGGTTGCCGACTGATTCACATGCGTCACACTCAAAGAATCTCTCCGATATCGTCGTCATCCACGCCAAGACGGCGCATCAGGACACGCCGGACGTGTTCGCGCACACCGGCCACGCGGAACATATCAACGATTTCACCGGCAAAGGCCAGTGTCAGCATGCCGGTAGCACCTTCCTGACTAATACCACGCGTGCGCAGATAGAAAAGTGCTTCATCATCCAGCTCGCCGACCGTTGAACCGTGCGTGCACTTCACATCATCGGCAAAAATCTCAAGCCGCGGATTGGAATGCGCCAGCGCCCGTTTGCCAAGGATTAGGTTGCGATTCTCCTGAACGGCATCGGTCTTCTGGGCGCCTTCAAATACTTTCACAAGCCCGTCAAACACGGTCTCGGAGCGGCCCTGCAAAATACCTTTGAAGCGCTGGCGGCTATAGCAGTTCTCCACGCGATGGTTGAACCAGGTGTGGAAATCAATGAACTGTTTACCATCGGCTAGATAAATGCCATTGCAGTCGATCTCACCGCCTTCACCCTCAAGGTCGGCAATTAGATCCAAGCGCGCCAGCTTGCCACCATCGCTGACAAACGCCCCCCGCAGCGAGGCATCCCGCTGCGAGGACAGATTAGCCGTACCGATATTCATGGTCTCGGCTCCGTCTTCCTGCAGGCGGCTGTAATCCAGAATGGTGTTTTTACCGGCATACAGCTCGCTGACTGGGCAAACCAGGGCAGCGGCGGCGTCATCACTGATAAAACGCTCCACCACCCGGACCTCGGCCCCGTCTTCGGCATCAACAACCACCCGCGGATAGACCGCCTGCCCCGCTGCTTCAGCGGTGACGATATGGGTGATTGCGATGGGCTTTTCAATCAACGCGCCGCGCGCCACATGAACAAAGGCACCATCAGCGAAGAACGCGGTGTTCAATGCCGCAAACGGATGCCAGTCGATATCCGCACGCCCACCTAACCCTGCAGCCAAACGCTCAGGCGCCTGATCGGTGTAGGCACTAAAAGGGGCAACGGTCAGGCCATTGGCCAGATCATTAAGGTCTGAGAGATCGGCCACAAATCGGCCATTCACAAAGACCATTCGATAACAATCACCCAAGTCACCCAAGCGTTCGATCAACGCCTTGGATGGGCTTGCGGTCGAACTGGCGGCAACAAAATGCGCGGCAGTTACCGGCCGTAAGTTGGTCTTGCGCCAGGCCTCCTCGCGAGAGCCTGGAAAGCCGCGCGATTCGAATGCCCGGATGCCCCGCTCATGAAGTGCACTGAGCCAAGCAGGCCCTGCACTCTCACGTCCCTCGAATTCTTCGAGATACACGCTCTTGGCTTGCGCTACTGCTTCCATTGCAATACTCCAACGGCGATTAAGCCGCGGCCTCCTCGAAGTCCTCGTAGCCCTTGCTCTCTAGCTCTTTGGCCAGTTCCTTGCCGCCGGTCTTCACAATCCGGCCATCAACCAGCACGTGCACGACATCGGGGACGATGTAGTCCAGCAGGCGCTGATAATGGGTAATGACCAGGAACGAGCGCTCGTCGCTGCGCATGGCGTTTACACCCTCGGAGACGATACGAAGGGCATCAATATCAAGGCCAGAGTCGGTTTCATCCAGGATGCCGAGCTGGGGCTCCAGCACTGACATGTGGAAGATTTCGTTACGCTTTTTCTCACCACCGGAGAAGCCTTCATTGACCGGGCGCTGCAGCAGGCCTTCATCC
>CBFIIM010000126.1:0-2968 GCA_965662395.1 Spiribacter sp.
CGGCTCTAATCCTGGCAGAACCGGCCCTGTCCTTGGTAGGCAGTGGGTGGTGAATGCTTATCCGGATGCTGTTCAAAAAACCTTTGGATGCTCGGTTGATCAGATACTTTGGGGACGGCGAGTGCGTGACCCTGCGGTCATGGACTTAATTACTGTGTCTATGGTGACGGATCGGCTTGATCAGCTAATGGCAACACCCGTTGAGGAACGATTGGAGCCCACAACATGACCCCACGCCTCTACCGGTGGTTGGCTAGTGCCGTCTCGCCGGTTGCGCTGGGGTATCTGTGGTGGAAAGGCCGGGGCGATGTCGGGTACCGAGCAAAACTGGCCGAGCGGCTTGGTCATATCCCGCATCCGATTCAATCCAATGATCGGGTTTGGGTGCATGCCGCCTCCTTGGGTGAGGTGCGGGCGGTCTGCCCGCTGGTAGCGGCGCTCCTGGCGGACGGCTATGGCGTGCACCTAACGATGAATACGCCCTCAGGCCGGGAGGCTGCGCACAATGCGCTGGGCGACCGGGTTACGCTCAGCTACGCGCCAATCGACACACCCGCGGCGGTCAAGCGATTTTTGGATGCCATTCAACCCAGCGCTGCCATTCAGGTAGAGCTGGAGCTTTGGCCGCAGCGGCTGATGGCGCTTGCCGAGCGCGGTACTGCTGTAGCGATCGTCAACGCGCGTTTAAGTGAAAAAAGTCTGCGGCGCTATCAGCGATTGGGCGGGGTGATGACCCAGGCGCTGGCTGGCATTGACTTAATGGCCGCCCAAACGCAGGCCGATGCCCAGCGGTTTGCAAGGCTGGGGATTACGGACAATCAGCTGGCCATTACCGGCAATCTTAAATTTGACCAACCGCTTGACCCGGCAATGATTGAGGCCGGCAAAGCCTTGCGTAAAACGTGGGGATCCAAGCGGCCGGTTTGGGTGGCGGCTAGTGTGCGTGACGGCGAGGCCGAGACGGTGATTGCCGCGCATCAGGCCGTTAAGGCCCAGCATCCCGATGCGCTGCTGATTCTGGTACCGCGGCATCCGCAGACATTTACTTTGCCGGCCCAGGCGGAAGGGGCGGTGTACTGGTCGCAGTCCAATCAGGTGGATGCCGCGACTTCGATCGTGCTGGCGGATACCACCGGTGAACTGGTGAAGTTTTTGGCAGCGGCCGATTTGGCCTTTGTGGGCGG
Organism: Spiribacter sp.; assembly: GCA_965662395.1. Lineage (GTDB taxonomy): Bacteria > Pseudomonadota > Gammaproteobacteria > Nitrococcales > Nitrococcaceae > Spiribacter. The sequence continues at coordinate 1,185 of CBFIIM010000126.1, forward strand.
AAGTCTGGTGCCCGTGGGCGGCCATAATCCACTGGAGCCGGCGGCATTGGGACTGCCGGTGCTGATGGGGCCTTCAGTGACCAATTTTGAGCGGGTGGATGCGCTGTTAGCTGAAGCTGGCGCACGGTTTCAGGTCACCAATGCGCAGATGCTGGGAGAGCGTGTTATCGCACTGTTTGCCGATGAGCCATTGCGGCAAACGATGGGCCGGCAGGCCGCTGAAGTGGTGGCAAAGCATCAGGGGGCCTGCCAACTGACCCGCTCGTTGTTGCTCGAGCGGGTGCTGTCAGGTCGGAGTTGTCAGTCTTAACGCGCGCTGAGTAGTGCGTTGACCCGAGTCAGATCTTCAACACTCAGCAGGCCTGCTGCCTGCTGCAGTCGCAGGGTGTTGAGCAGGTAGGCATGACGAGCCTGCTCATAGTCGCGCTCGGCGTTAAATAATTCACGCTGGGCATTGAGGACATCAACGATAGTGCGGGTGCCGACTTCAAATCCGGCCTCCGTGGCATCTAGCGCGGCCTGAGTCGATACACGCGCCTGATCCAGGGCGCGGACGCGCTCCAGAGCCGTGACCACGCCACGATAGGCATTGGCCGCGTTGCTACTGACGGCCCGTCGTGTGTTCTCAAGGGCTTCGCGAGCCGCGGTGTAGCGGAACTGCGCCTCACGAATATTCGAATCAATGCCGCCGCCTTGATAGAGCGGCAGGTTCAACTGAATACCGGCGCTGAATTGATCCGAGCTTGGGTCACGCCCATTGGCACCATAGCGATCAATGCCATCATAGCCTGCCACCAAATCAACGGTGGGGTGACGTCCGCCACGCTGTACCTCGATGGTCTGCATGGCAGCCTCTGCGGCCAGTCTGGCGGCAGCTAGCTCTTGGTTTTCAGCCTCGGCCTGTGCCCGCCATTCATCGGCATTAGCGGGCTCGGGTGAGGTCAGCGAGACATTCTCACGGACGGCAGACAACACTCCAGGGGCCTGATTGGTGAGTTCCCGCAGCGCTTCGCGACGATTCTCAAGCAGGTCTTGTGCCTGGAGCAGTTCTGCGCGCGCAAGATCAGACTGCGCTCTGGCCTCTTCCACATCGGTGCGGGCGATGACGCCTACTTCAAATCGCTCCTCGGCCTGTTCTAGTTGCCGCTCGATAGCTGCAAGACTGGCCTCTGAGGCTTCGACAGCCTCACGGGCATCAAGGACTGCAAAATAGCGCTCGGCCACCCGCAGAATCAGCGATTGCTCAGCGGATGCGAACTCAGCTTGAGCCTGCTCGACTCGCGCATTGGCTACGTTCACCGCACTTTGTGTTGCCGAGCGGTACAGTGCCTGAGTCAGGGATACGCCATAGCTTAGCTGGCGGTACTGGTCATTGCTGCTGGACCCGGAGAGATTGCTTTCGGTGTCAATCACACTGTAGCCGCCATCGAGTGCGATATCCGGGCGCAACGCCGCGCGGGCTTGGGGCAGTGATTCTTCCTCGGCCTGGCGATTGGCGATGGCCTGCTGGAAAGTCGGGTCGGTAGTGCGCGCCCGCTCGTAGAGATCGAGCAGGTCGTCCGCGCTGGCCGTTGAGAGGCTGCCAAACGTGACAAGCCCGAACAGGAGCGTCAGTGCTGCAGAGTTTTTAATCGCGCGTGACATATCGATGTGGTCCTGCTCTTTGCCTACAGGCTGAAGTGTTGTGTAAGGGGTGCGCCCACTAAGGCCGGGGCCAATGTGTCAAACAGGCTTTCGCTTGCCCATTGGTCTTCGGCGATGCGGGTAATCAGTTGGGCCTCCAT
>CBFIIM010000127.1:0-2952 GCA_965662395.1 Spiribacter sp.
CTGCTCGGTCGCCGCAGGCCAAGCCTGCTTGGGTGAAAATCGCATCGGACTGAGCCTGAGTGTCGGCAAGCTCTGCCTGCAAACGACGCTGATCAGCCTGCAAGGCTTTTCGCTCATCCTGAATACTGCGGGCTTTATCGATTTGCTCGCACAACACCTCATAGCTGGCCTGCAAGCTGGCAGCGTCTGTGGCTTGAGTGGGTTGCCAGGGGTTGAGCGCCTCGCGAATGCGGGCACGTTGGCGCTCTAGCCGTTCCTCCAGTTCAGCCACGGCCGCTTTGGCCTGGGCTGTCTGCACCCGGGCGGCATCCAGCTGCTGGACACGCTCCATAAAGCGGGCAAGGCCGACGCCCTCCAGTGCGCTCTCGGATAGGCAGTATTGCTGAATTAGCCGATCAACCTGTGCCCTGGCATCGGCAAGGGCCTGATCGACCGCTGGATTGGCGCCGGTATGGCGGCGAGCCATGCGCAGAGTCAGCCACAGGCCGCCGGCACCCAAGACTGCGCCAACACCGCCGATCAGCGCGAGAAGATTAGTGCTGACGCCGCCGCCAATCACCGCGAGCAGGCCGCCAAGCGCAGTGAATGCGATCAGGCTGTTGGTGCTGGCGGGCTGATCCGGGGCCGCCGCCTGAGCCGGTCTCTGCCAAGCCTTGGCTTCCTGCAGCGCAAAGAGCGCGTCAGTCAGTGTCTCTACTTCGGCGGGGGTAAAGGCCGGCAGCGGCTCAGGGGGTGTGCCAAGGCCTTCGGCAGTACTTTTTTCGCGGGCACTGGCCTGCGCTAATTGCTCGTAGGCTCTGGCTTGATCTTGTTCCAGTCGGCGCAGTTCCTCGAGCTGAGTTTGCAGCGCCTTCATTAGCGCCTGATCGGGCATCGCCTTTGTAAGTCCAGTTGCATCCAGCCGGCGCTCTAGCTCGGCCTCGTTCTGGCTGATCGACTCGATGGCAAAGCGGGTTTTTTCAATATGCTCGCGCAATGCCTCGGCAGTGTCGGCCTCATCGCCCTGAAGTGTGGCTATGATCGGGTCAAACCCACTGAGTTGATTCTCAACAGCGGTGCGCGCCTCGATGGCTTCACGCAATCGCTTGCCTTGGCGCAGTTGCTCGATCTCATCGCGGGCTTGGCGGGCCTCATTTAATGCGGCTTGCTGCTGGGGCAGCTCAGCGCGTTCGCGCTCAAGTGCGGCATAGCTGCGCTCAATGGCCTGGCGCTTCTCGCCGGCAGCGCGCCAGTCTTTATTTAAACCGCTGGGAAAGGTCTCGGGCTTTAGTCCGGCGGTCGTCCGTACCGCCTCTAGATCAATGCCACCGGCGAGTGCTTCGCGCAGGCGTCGGCTCAGTTGCGCCTCGCTGGCCTCATCCTCAGCAATCAAGGTCTCAGCCCGCAGCCAATAACAGTGCAAGACCTCGGCACCGGGTAGAGGCGGGGGTTCGGTGGGTTCGCCATTGCATTGCCAGGAAGGCTCCGGGCCATTGCGTGAGGCCACCCAGGTTTGACCGTTGTGGGTAAATGTCGCAGCAATCGTTAGCGCGCTGGGGTCGCCGGGGCGCCGGCCGGCCAGTAGATGATGCAACGCCCGGGCAAGACTGCTTTTGCCAATCGCATTCGGGCCGATAATGAAGTTTACACCCGGTGCGAAGTCGTCAATGGCAATCGGATCAATGCCGGGTAGGGCGCGTATGTCCAGTGCCGTGAGCTGCATTATTCAGCCTCACCGGCCAGCATGGCGCGCAGCGCGTCGTAGCCGCGCTCGCGAAGCCATTGAGTGACTTGTTCGCGATCCGATTCCTCGCCGGGTAAATCCCGCCAGCGGCTTTCGTTGATGGCACGCTCGGCCACGGGCATTGCGGCATCGATCAGGGTTTCCCGCTCTGGGTTTCCCGCTGGGCTTTGCAGCACTAACAGGCGCTGGGCCAGCAGCCCGGGCTGGTCATTCCGCCGGGCAATCACCTCAAGGGGCGTAAAGGGTTTAGCATCAATACTGCAGCGCTCTAGAAACCACTGGCGCTGAGACTGACCCGTCAGTGCCTGCAATTGACTTGAGCCGGGCAGCAGTGCAGTGATCCGGTCATTGTCCAGATGGGTCTCGCCAGTGATCGATAAACGAACCGCAATCAGCTCAGCCGGGTCGGCGTTTTGATCCAGCTGGCCGCCGAGTGTCTGCAACGCATCGGCCAATGCGCCTTCCACAGCCGGACTATCGGTAAGACCGGTGATATCCAGATCCAAGCGCTCCCAGCGCAGCTTTCCGACCGGGCGCTGCTCAAAGCGCGTGAGCCTGCCGTCATCCCACTGCAACAGCCACGGTCCGCGCGGGCCCGGCTCGCCGGCATCCAGTCCCACGACGCTGCCCAAATAACCCCGCGGTTGTTCAATACCCAGCGCATCGGGTTGATGGATATGTCCCAGCAGCCAGGCATCCAGGCCTGAGGCCGTCAGCTCGCTGCTACTGACTGGTGCATAGCGGCTGTCGGTTTGATCGCGATCACAGTGCAAAAGCCCAAGTGTTGGCGTGTTATCAGCACGCCCAGGGAAATCCGCCAAAGGGCTTTGCCGCACCTCTAATGCCGGAAACGACCATCCCCAAACGCAGATTTTGGCGCCGTCATCGCCAGTGATCCGCGTGGACTGCCATTGCCCGCCTGCGCCCAAGAGTTCGCAGTCGGGGAGGCGCTGGGTGAGTCGTGGCAGCACCTCAACATCATGATTACCGCTGACAGCAAGCGTGCGAATGCCGGCTTTGGCCAGCTTAGTGATCCCGGCCTGCAGTCTGGGTAGTGCTTCAAAGAAATCATGATTGGATTCAACGACATCGCCGGCCAGCAGCACGGCATGCACCCGCTCGCCCAGCGCAAGCTCCACGCTCTGCTCCCAGGCCGCGGCCGGCGCGTAATCAAGCGCCCGGCCCGCCAGTGCGGCGGGCAGCCGGCCGGGCAAGCGGCCGATATGCAA
>CBFIIM010000128.1:0-2924 GCA_965662395.1 Spiribacter sp.
GGTCTATGACGGCACAGCCGTTGCGGATGGCGCACTCACCGTCACGGCAGGGACGCTGCACACGGATGATCAGACAACCGGCGGCATCTTCCGGTTTGTTGATACCAGTAACGCGGATACCGAAACCGCCAATGTGGCCGATGCCGATGCGGTTAAGGTCAGTGGTGTCACGATCTTGGATGGCAATGCCGGTGGTAACTACACCATCACTTATGCCAACGGCAGCGGCAGCATTACCCCTAAAACGCTAGAAGCCGTATTTACCGGGGATATTCGCAAGGAATATGACGGCAGCACGGCCACCGAAAGCGGTGATGTCAGTGCTGGATCCTGGCAAATTCGCGGCCTGGTGGGCAGTGAGCAAATTACGCTGAATGACGGCAGCAAGCCGAGCAGTGGAGTGTATCTGTCCGGGGATGGGGTCGGTGCTGAAGATGTCGCGGTATCGGGTGACACGGTGGTGGCCAAAGATGTCGAAATCACCCTGCCGGGGCTAGGCAGTGAGGATTACACCGCAGCCTCCGGCGCAAACTTTGGCAACTACACCCTGCCCGTCAGTGTTGCAACGCGCGGCATTATTACCCCGCGGGCCATTACCATTACCGCCACGGATAATCTCGGCAAGGGTGGTAATAAGGTCTACGGTGGCGACTGGTCAGCTGATGTTGGGTCGGGTAAGACCGCCTTTGTCGTCACTCATGTCGATGGCACCTCCGGCGATGCCGCACTGGGCAGTGGCGACAGTATTGCCACCGTTGATCTCACCAGCGCAGGTGCCGCTGTATCAGCCAGCCGGGTCGATGGCGATCTGGCCATCGGGCAGTTCAGCATCACGCCCAGCAATGCCAAAGGCAGCGGTGATTTTACAGCTGGGCTGAGCACCGATAATTACGACATCAGTTATGTCGCTGGTGTGCTCACCATTGATCCGTATGCAGTCACCGTCAAGGCCGCGGATGCCAGCAAGGTTTATGGCCAGGTGAAGTCCTGGGCCGGTGGTGAGGTAGTCATCCTTGATAGCGGTGATGCCGATGTCACAGCCTCACTCCCCAATAGCGATGAGCTGCTCGGCGTGATTCGTTCAAGCGGGGATGGAGCGATCGCTAGCGCCATCGTCGCCAACGCCGACGGATCAACGGCATCTGGTGATGCCTTCTACTACGCCGATGTCACCGACGTGTTGGCTGGCGCTGGTACTGCACTCAGCGACTATGCCATCACGCTGGCAACGGATGCGGATCGTGGACAGCTGGTGGTGGAAAAACGCCCGCTGCTGATCACCGCTGCGGACTGGGTCAATTGTGAATTCTGCACCTTGGATACCAGCAAGATCGGTGTCACGGCGGAGGCCCCGGATGCTGCGCCGGTCGGCGGTCTTGTGAATGGCGACTCGATCTCCGGATATAGCATCACAATTGGCGGGACTGAGACTTCGGGGGACGGCGTCAGCTATGGTTCAGGCAATATCGAAACGGCCCGAGCCAGCGGTGACTATGCGCTGACCCCTACAGGGATCGACTTAAATGATGCCGATGGTGCCAGCGGTGCAGAGGGCAATTACGACATCCAATCTAGTGATGGCACCCTAACGGTGCGCGAATTTGCCGTCATGTTTGGGGCGGTGGATGCCGAGAAATATTATGGCGAGGTGAGCCCTGCGCTAACCGGTGGTGAGCTGACTGCTGCTGAGGTGGGTACCGGCAACGAGACGGGGGGCTATGGCCTGCAAAGTGGTGACAGGGCGCTGCTTGATAGCGTGGCCGTGTCGGGTGATATCAATATCGGGTCGAGCGAGGGTGAGATCGCGGGCGCCAATGTTGGCACTTATGGCATCACTCTGGATCTCTCCGGCATTGCCATTGAGGACACCTCTACCTCCGGTGATGTAACCGCGAACTATGCGCTAGGCACCGCCGATGGCTCGGGTGGTTCGACGTTAAGTGGCGCCGGCACCCTGCGAGTCCTGCCGCGGCCGATTGTGGTCACGGCTGGCGACCAGACCAAGCAGTACGGCGATGAACACGCATTGGGTGACTCCGCATTCACCGTAACGCTGGGCGCTGACCCGGATTCCGGGGATAACGTCACACTCAGTGGCGCTGCCTTATTTGGCAGTCAAAACATCAGTACGGTGTCACTGGCAAGCACGGGTGCGCCCGCTGCTGCCAATGCCGGCTCCTATGGTATTTTTGCCTCCAATGCACGTGGTGACTCAGGCTTTGATCCCTCTAACTACGACATCACCTATGCCTCGGGCGATCTGACCGTTGAAAAACTTGATGTCCTGATCACCGCAAATGATCAGAGCAAGATCTACGGTGACTCCATTGATCTGTCCGGTGATTTCACTTTTGTCATTAACGACTCTGATAGCAGCCTGGATGGGCGAGGGTTTCTGCCAAACGGTGACAGCATTGCCTTGGCCTCTGTCACCTTAAGTTCGGCGGGTGAGGCGCAATTTGCCCATCGTGCCAGCGGCGATATCAGCGAGGGTGTTTTCGCGATCATCGCTAGCGGTGATGCGGATAGTACTAATTACAACTTCAGTTATGCCTCGGGTGATTTAACAGTCAACCCACGCCCCTTGCAGCTGAATGTAGCTAACCAAGACCAAGAGTACGGCAACACCGCTGCCACATCGCAGACGCTGACTGATGGCGAGTCGGGTAACTCCAACCTGGTCAACGGTGACACCCTCAGTGCCACACTGGCGCTATTCGATGCCAGCGGCGGCAGTGTCACCGCAGCTGCCAATAACGATGTTGGTACCTATCGATTGGTGGCGACTGAGCTGACCGGTGCCGATGCAGTCAACTACGTAATCGATGATATTGGTGTGGGCGATGGGGTGTTGACGATTACCCCCGGAACGCTCACGGCAAGCCTGATTAGTAGCATCACCAAAATCTATGATGGCACCCGTG
>CBFIIM010000129.1:0-2897 GCA_965662395.1 Spiribacter sp.
TCCACCTACTGGCTGAGGTTTACACTGTCCGGTGAGAATCTGGCCACCCAGCGCTACCTAGTCGAACTAGCGTTTTATGCACTGACTGATGTACAGCTCTTCCATCCGGATGGTCGCATTACCCACACCGGGCAGCATCAACCGGCCAGCGAGCGCGCCTGGTCTCACCGCCATCCGGTCTTCCCTCTGTATTTAAGTGCGTCCCGCGAGCAGACCTTCTACCTACGGGTGAACTCGGTGGGCTCGGTAACCGTGCCCCTTCGGCTTTGGAGTCCAGAGGGGTTTGTCCATCACACCCAGATCAGCTACCTGTGGATTGCCGCCTACTACGGTGTTGCCGGGGCGCTGATGCTCTACAACCTATTTTTATTCCTCTCACTGCGTGAGCGCAGCTATCTGATTTACTGCGGGTTTATTACGTTCACTGCCACGGGCATGTTCATCATGAATGGTTTTGGGGCCTATCTACTAGCACCCATCGGCTGGCCGGAAACCATCGGCACCAATACCTTCTTTGCATTGGCCGGCATGTTTGCCACCTGGTTTTTACGTGAATTCTTAAGCGTTCATCGGCATCTGCCGCGTACTGACCGGCTGCTTCAGATCTTGATGGGGGCCTTTATTGTTGTGGCCTGTCTACCCATGCTCGATATTCCCGTGCGCGTCGGCGTGGGACTACTCAGCACGCTGGGTGTGATTGCCGGACCGCTGCTCTTGGGGGTCACCTTTGTCAGTTGGTGGCAGGGACGCTATGGCGCTCGTTTTCTGTTGCTTGCCTGGAGTGTTTTGTTAATCGCAGTGACCATTCAGGCGGCGCGCAATTTTGGGCTGATGCCAACGAATGTGTTCACTGCCAACCTGATGCAAATCGGCTCTTTACTCGACATGCTGTTGTTGTCTTTTGCACTGGCCGATCGAATACAAGGAGAGCGCCGGGCCAGAGAGCGTGCGCAGGCCGACGCCCTGCGGGCCCAAGCAGAGCTGGTTCAAGGCTTGCGTGACTCCGAGCAGCGCTTGGAGTCCAAGGTCAAACAACGCACCAAAGCCCTGGAGGCAGCGGTTAAACGCGAGCGGGAAACGCTGAATGAATACATTGAGTTTGGCGCACTCATTGCCCATGAATTCCGCAACCCCTTGGCCATCATCTCCAATCAAGCGCAGGTCGCGCAGTTTGAGCATAAAAACAGCGCAGCCTCATCACCTCATCGGCTAGAAATCATCGAACGGGCGGCCTCACGGCTGCAGGGCCTGTTTGACCAGTGGCTTAAAAGCGACCGAATCAAAGACATGGTCGCAGCCGGGGATTTTCAGCGCCTGGCCCTCAAGCCTTGGCTAAAGGACATGCTGGAATCCGGGAATTTGCGCGTCACTCATCCCATCATGCTGGAGGCTGATGAGGTGGAGGTCATCGCCGATGAGGCGCTGCTCGGAAGCGCCCTGCACAACCTGATCGACAATGCGGCAAAATACTCACCAGAGGCCAGTCCGATTCAGGTTTATACCGAGTTACAAGGGCCATGGGTTGGCATCCATGTGCGCGATAACGGCCCCGGAATCCCGATCGATGAGCAGCAGCGTATCTTCGATAAACACTACCGTGTGCAAAACAACACTAGCCGCCGGGGACTAGGGCTTGGACTGTATTTTGTCAGCGAAGTCATGAAAGCCCACGAGGGCAGTGTGACTGTGACCAGCAATCCGGGTGATGGCAGCACCTTCACGCTATGGCTGAAACGCGCTGAATAGCAAGAAGGCTTAGTCCTGCGTTTGGAAATGTGTCTTAGGCTGGGATTGGACCTGCCCCGTCCACTCAAGATTGGCGGTAAATGCGTACCCAACCGAGCGGACCGTGGCAATAGGCGCCTCTATACCCAGTTTTTTCTCAACCTTGGTGCGAAGTCGACGCACCAGCACCTCCATGCGCCGGAGGTCATAGACCCTTGGGTTCTCCCCCATCCGCTGAATAATTGATTCCCGATCCACCGGCGAGCCGGGTTGCATCGCTAGCGACTCTAGAAAAATCAATTCCGACGCCGTCACTTTGACCGCATCCCCGCGCGGCCCCATCAACTGCCAGGTTACAGAGTCTAGTTGCCAATGATCCGAGGTGTCTAAACGATCGAGCAGATTCTTAACCGTCATCCCCAGTTCGATGAGGTTCACCGGCTTCACAAAATAGCCATCAGCACCCGCTAGCCGGCCAGCAATACGCTCGGCCTCTGAACCAGCGGCCGTCACCATGATGATGCCCTTTTCCTTGAGCTCGGGGCGTCGATGCATCCAGTCGAGCCCGCTTTCCCCCGGCAGGTTCAGGTCCAGCAGGATGATGGCGGCATCGTGATGCACAAGCCATGCCTCGGCTTCCTCCACCGAGCCCACCCCTGTGGTCAGACGTCCTAATTGCGAGAGGAAGCCAACCACGGCATCCCGCAGATCGTCCTCATCTTCAATGACCAGTATGTCGAAATGCGTCGTCATAGAATGCTCTCTCTAAGGCATTCGCTGAGACTAACGCATCAAAGCCAGCCAAACGGCAAAATGACGTTTTGTGTCGGATTTTATCGGACAAGCGATGGTTTTATGTTCTTTTTTTAAGAACAAATTCACTAAAATATTCTATTTGTAATATCTCTTGTTGGTCGGCAAAGTCCCTGCAACCTGCAAACGGAGTCGATCATGGAGATTCTGACAACACTGGGTAGCTCGCTGCTCACCTCACTACAAAAGCCGACGTTGGCCTTTTTAATCGGTGGCATGCTGCTGGCAGCCATGTCCAGCCGTCTTGAAGTACCCGAGCCAGTCTACAAACTCGTTGTGATGCTGCTGTTGCTGAAAGTGGGTTTGTCAGCAGGCATCTCCATCCGTGAGGCGGACCTCATTGCTATTGCTGTGCCCGG
>CBFIIM010000130.1:0-2894 GCA_965662395.1 Spiribacter sp.
GGCGCTCATACCGCGGGGTAAGAGCGAGCACTGCCAAAATCAATACGGTACTGATGCCAGCACCGACGGCCGCTTCGGTCAGTGCTACGTCACCGGCATCCAGCAGCGCGAACAGCGCAGCGATGGTCAGTGAGTAAATGGCAAACAACATCGTTGCCTTGAGCAGATCCCGGGTGAATACCACCGCAAGCCCAACAACGATCAGAAACAGTAACAGGACGATATCGATCAGGTGTTCGATGACGTCCCTCCCTGCCCTTTGGGCTGATCGGCGGTGACCGGTTTAAGCCCGGCCAAGATAGCAGCACGGGCTGTCGCGTGTGATGCCGTTGGTGTGGTGAATAATAAAAACAACAGAATCAGCAGCAATTTAAAGGTCAGGATGCTGATGCCTGACTGCAGTACTAGCCCTATCACGATCAGCAGTGGCGCCATCGTGTCAGTAATGCTGGCGGCATGTAGGCGGGTGTAGACATCCGGAAAGCGCACCAATCCGATACCGCCAATGACCGCAAAGACAGCGCCGGCCAGCAATAGCCCCATTGAGATCAAATCGATCAATCCCTCAGCCATCGTTGGTTTCTCCGGTGGCCGCCAGGTCCCGTTGGCGAACCAGTTTAAGAATGGCAACGACTGCTAGGAAGTTGATTAGTGCATAAACCAGCGCAACATCAATCAGGTCGGCATGGCCGGTAATGTAGGTGATGAGTGCGATCAGCAGGACGGTCTTGGTACCAAAGACGTTCACTCCCACGATCGTGTCGTAAAGGGATGGGCCGCGAACGGCCCGCCAGAGGGCCAATGCCATGGTGGCGAAGATTGCCAGCGTGGTCAGCAGCAGCACAGCGGTCATTTGGATTGACCCTCCAACCACTGCACCTTGCGCTCCATCTCGCCCGCGCGCAGATCATCAGCGGCCTCTGGCAGTAGCGAGTGGACTTCTAATTGATCGTCTTCGCTGCGCAAACAGGTGGTGACGGTCCCAGGGGTCAGGGTAATCGAGTTGCCGTAAGTCACTCGGCCAACCAGGGTGTGTTGGGGGGCTTTGACCTTGAATAAGCTAGGTGCCACCTGCCGCGGATTCAATATGGCACGGGCCACCGCGATGTTGGCCAGTATCACCTGCCATAACAACCAGCCCCAGTAGACCGGAAGTCGCCAAGACCAGGTGCCCGGATCATGTTCAGCGCCCAGCACCTCCATTCGCTCGGTCAACCAAACCACCAGCGCTACCGACAATCCGCCGAGAATAAACAGTAGTGGTTTGTAGACCCCGGACAGGCCCAACCACAACAATACCAGCACAATTGTCAGCGATATGAAGTAACGCATAGGCCGGAATGTACCAAGCTCCGTAGTCCTTCGCCAGCATCTGTTGACAGTTTGGCGGCGCATTGGTTCTTTCAACTGATTTGCTCAGCGCCTTTGTCACAGTCCCGCAACGTGGTTGTCTTTATAATGACACGAACGCTAAAAATAAGGGGCTAGCGGTGGCAAGCATTTTGCTGGTTGAAGATGAATCCGCCATCCGTGAAATGGTGGCAATGGCGCTTGAGCGGGCGGGTTTTCGGGTCCGGCATGCCGAGTCGGCAGAGGATGCGGATGCCGCGATTCGCTTAAGTCATCCTGATCTGATTCTGCTTGATTGGATGTTGCCGGGGGAGAGCGGGATCGACTTTGCTCGACGTCTTAAACGTGAGCATAGCCGGCGTGATATCCCAATTATTCTGTTGACTGCCCGCGGCGAAGAGGCGGACCGCATTCGGGGTCTGGACTCCGGTGCGGATGACTATATCCCCAAGCCCTTCTCGCCACGGGAATTGGTCGCGCGGGTCAAGGCGGTATTGCGTCGTGTGCAGCCCACCGCGGGGGATCAGCCCATTGATATTCGCGGGCTTTGCCTGGACCCGGCCAGCCACCGGGTAACCGGCAATGGCGATAAACTGTCCATGGGGCCCACCGAGTTCCGATTGCTGCATTTTTTTATGACTCACCCAGATCGCGTATTCAATCGTGCCCAACTTCTCGATAATGTGTGGGGTGCTAATGTGTATGTCGAGGAGCGCACGGTTGATGTCCATGTTCGCCGCCTGCGAAAGGCGTTATCGCCCACCGGTCATGATGATCTTATTCAGACGGTACGGGGTGCCGGATACCGCCTATCGGCCGAATAGTATTGGGCGGGTATCGTGCTGATTAGTAATCCCTGGCCGGTAGTGATCACCCGGTCACTGCTCGGGCTGGTTGGGTTGCTGGTGGTGGGCCTGATCCTAGGATCGCCGCTGGCCGTCTTTGCGATCGGTGCTGCCGCCTTGCTGCTCTATAACCTGTTGCAACTCTACCGCCTGGAATCCTGGCTGCGGCGCTCGCGCAAGCGCAGACCACCGCGTGCCGGGGGATTGTGGGGGAATATTTTTGACGGGCTTGATCGTCAGTATCAGCGCCAGCGTGAACGCCGTTACCGGCTGGTGCGTTTGCTGCGCCGGTTTCGCGAAAGCGTTAATGCCATGCCGGATGGCACGATTGTGCTGACGGGCGTGGGCGAGATGGATTGGTGGAACCAATTGGCAACGCGCTACTTAGGGCTGCATTGGCCACAGGATCGTGGTCAGCGTATCGCTAATCTGATTCGACATCCGGATTTTGCCGCCTACCTAGAGCGCGGAGACTGGAGCGCTGCGGTCAAAATACCCTCGCCGCAGGATTCACGGCGGACCCTTGAGATACGTATCGTTCCCTACGGCCAGGATCAGCAACTGTTATTGGCCCGGGATGTCTCCGAGCTCCATCGTCTTGAGACCATGCGCCGCGATTTTGTCGGCAATATCAGTCATGAGCTGCGCACACCGCTGACTGTGCTGCGCGGGATGTCGGAGCAGTTGGGTGAAATGGAC
>CBFIIM010000131.1:0-2837 GCA_965662395.1 Spiribacter sp.
ACTCAGGGTGACATCGGCCTCAAGCGTCGGGTTACCGCGCGAGTCCAGAATCTCTCGGGCATGAATGCGACTGATCACTGACATTGAGCTACTCCTAGAGCTGATTCAATTCGGCGAAACCTTGGCGTTTCACCACGTTATCCAATTCGATCAGGGTATCGAGTAATGACCCCATCTGCGCTAGCGGCCAACTGTTTGGGCCATCGGAGAGGGCTTTCTCGGGATCGGGATGGGTTTCCATAAAAATACCGCTGATACCCGCAGCCACAGCAGCACGCGCTAGCAATGGCACATGTTCGCGCTGCCCACCTGAGGAATGCCCCTGCCCGCCGGGCAGTTGCACAGAGTGTGTGGCATCAAAAATGACGGGGGCGTCGGTCTGGCGCAACACCGCCAAAGCGCGCATATCGGCAACCAGATTGTTATAGCCAAAGGATACGCCGCGCTCACACACCATAATGGCTTGATTGCCGGTCTCACGGGCCTTTTGAACAACGTGCTGCATGTCCCACGGGGCAAGGAACTGACCTTTTTTAATATTAACTGGCAACCCTTGAGCCGCAACCGCCTGAATAAAGTCGGTTTGGCGGCACAGAAATGCTGGGGTTTGCAGCCAATCCACCACGCTCGCCACCTCATCGAGGGGCGTGTATTCATGCACATCGGTAATGACCGGCACATTAAATTGGGACCGGACTTGAGCCAGCGCCTCAAGACCCAACGCCATCCCCGGGCCGCGGTAGCTTTGGCTGGAGGATCGATTGGCCTTGTCGAAAGAGGCCTTAAAAATCAATCGGATTCCGCGCTCCGCGGTTAAGGCCACCAATTGCTCGGCAATCTCCAGGGTGAGTGCCTTGGACTCGACCACACACGGCCCTGCGATCAAAAAAAGCGGTTGATCCAGCCCGATGGGCTGATCAGCAAGCGATAGACTCACGCCGAAGCCGCCTTGTGCTGACTGCTGTGCGCCGCGGCGGCCTCAATAAAGCTGGCAAACAACGGGTGCCCATCGCGCGGCGTCGAGGTGAACTCCGGATGGAACTGACAGGCCAGAAACCAGGGGTGATTCGGCAGTTCAACGGCTTCAGCCAAATGGCCATGTTCAGACCAGCCGGAAATCACCAAACCGGCCTCGGTTAGGGCCTGCTCATAGCCGTTATTAAATTCATAACGATGGCGGTGACGCTCACGGATTAAGTCTTTGCCGTAGACCTGATGGAACCGGGTGCCACGAACCAGTTCGGAGGGCTGCGCGCCCAAGCGCATGGTTCCGCCCAGGTCGGAGTCGTTATCGCGGTACTCTTTCAGCCCTTCGGCATTCATCCACTCGGTAATCAAGCCAATGACAGGATGCCGCGGATGGGTCACAAACTCTGTGCTATGCGCGCCTTCCAGCCCCGCCACATTGCGTGCATATTCGATGACGGCCACCTGCATCCCCAGACAGATACCCAGGTAGGGGACGCCATGTTCACGCGCATAACCGGCGGCGGCGATTTTGCCCTCAATCCCCCGCTCACCAAATCCGCCCGGCACCAAAATGGCATCCACATCGTTGAGCAGTGAGGTGCCATCGCGCTCGATGGCCTCGGAGTCAATGTAGCGAATGGTCACGCGCTGTCGCTGCTGAATCCCCGCATGCCGCAACGCTTCGTTGAGCGACATATAGGCGTCCGCCAATTCAACGTATTTTCCAACCATAGCGACGGTCACATCGCCTTTGGGGGATTCCATGGCCTCCACCACCCGATCCCAGTCACCCAGACTGGCTGGCGGTAACTCGAGGCCGAATTTCTCAGCAACGATGCTATCCAGCGCCTGCTCATGCAGCATGGCCGGCACTTTGTAGATGTTATCGACATCAAGGGCTGAGATCACCGCGCGCGGCTCGACATTGGTGAACAGCGCGATTTTGCGACGCTCTTCAGCGGGAATGGGCTTGGTGGCCCGACAAACTAGAATATCCGGCTGGATACCGATCGATCGCAGTTCTTTGACCGAGTGCTGGGTGGGCTTGGTTTTCATCTCACCGGCTGCCGCTATCCACGGCAATAGGGTTAGATGCACAAACAGGCAACGCTCACGACCCAGCTCAGTGCCCATCTGCCGAATGGCCTCGAGAAACGGCAGTGACTCGATATCACCCACCGTACCGCCGATTTCGATTAACGCGATATCAGCGCTGCCCGCGCCACGCTGAATACAGGCTTTAATCTCGTCGGTGATATGGGGGATGACCTGAACGGTGCCGCCCAAATAATCACCCCGGCGCTCCTTGCGGATAACGCTCTCGTAGATACGCCCGGTGGTGTAGTTGTTGTCCTGACTGGCGCGCATGCGCACAAAGCGCTCGTAATGGCCTAGATCAAGATCGGTCTCCGCCCCATCGTCGGTCACAAAGACCTCACCATGCTGAAACGGGCTCATCGTGCCCGGATCCACATTGATGTAGGGGTCCAGTTTGACCATGGTCACGCTCAGTCCGCGCGCCTGGAGAATGGAGCCAAGAGATGCAGCGGCGATGCCTTTGCCCAATGAGGACACGACACCGCCAGTAATAAAGATGAATCGCGTCATGCTACCGTCGGCCTGCTGGCGAATTGTGGCGGCGGGAGGCCACCACAGGACGGGCACAAACGGTAGCAGAACCCGGCCGTGGGCACAATCAAAGACTCACCGGCCGGGCGTCGCCAGCGGGAGTCGACACCCAGTGCCAATCACCGTCAATATTAGTCTGTGGCGGCGTCCAGACTGGCGCAGAGTCCTCATGAACAAACACCTCCCGCCCCCGCTCGGTCAGTCCCAAACGGGCGACCCACAGCACCATACCGTCACTG
>CBFIIM010000132.1:0-2834 GCA_965662395.1 Spiribacter sp.
CCCCCAGTATCGAGATTTTATTAGCAGGACGGCTGGTCGAAGGCTTTGGGGCCGCCGCCGGCCCGGTCATTGCCCGAGCGATCGTGCGGGATATCTACCAAGGCCGCCGAGCCGCGCGGGTGATGTCGTTTGTGATCTTGGTCATGACGCTTGCCCCACTGATCGCCCCGATCATCGGTAGCTGGCTGACTAGCGCGCTGGGTTGGCGATCCACTTTTTGGCTGCTGACCGTTTTTGGGAT
This sequence comes from Spiribacter sp., assembly GCA_965662395.1. Classification (GTDB taxonomy): domain Bacteria; phylum Pseudomonadota; class Gammaproteobacteria; order Nitrococcales; family Nitrococcaceae; genus Spiribacter. The sequence goes on from CBFIIM010000132.1 coordinate 242, forward strand.
GACTTGTGCCGCTATCGTGCTGTTGATCCTGCCTGAGACCCATCCGCGGGAGCGACGGCCCGCGGCACCGCTCAATCAACTCTTTGCCAGTTACCTGCCCATCCTGCAGGACCGCATGGCCTGGGCCTATTTAGGCGCCGGCGGCATGGCCTTTGGCGCGTTATTTGCCTATGTAGCCGGCAGCCCGTTTGTCTTCACCCGCGTCTTTGGCATCGCACAAGAGCACTTTGGCTACTTTTTTGCGCTCAATGTCGTTGGTCTGATTATCGGTAACTTCATTAACGGCCAGCTGGTGATGCGCTTTGGCCATTTGGTGATGCTCAGTGCCGGTGTGGCCATTATGTCGGTCGCAAGCTTGGTGTTACTGGTCATGAGCGCCAATGGTGTGAGTGATCAGTGGGTGATTGCGCCGGTGCTGTTTATCGGTCTTGGCACGGTCGGGATTATCGCGGCCAACACGGTCTCGGGGCTGCTGGATCGGCATCCCACCCATGCCGGCGCCGCCTCAGGGGTGTTCGGCCTGGCCCAGTTTGGTCTGGGTGCGATTTGTGCCGCCTTGGTCGGCACCATTAAAGGTGGCCCCCTCATCACCATGGCCAGCGTGATGGCAGCCGCTGCCATGCTGGCCGCGGCCTCGGTGGCCTCGCTCTGGTGGCAACGGCGGGCACAAGCGCTTACCGTGTAGCCATGGCCCGGGAAAATGATCGCATCGACAGTCGCATTGCCTGCCTTCGTACCGAAGAGCTGCCGGCGACGCTCATCTCAGATGATGGCTACCACTGCGAGGTATGGCGCAGCAGCGGCAGTATTCTGCGTGATGGTGAGCGCCAACCGATGGATATGGTCATCAAAGTGCCGCGAACCAGCGTCACCGAAGGCGAGGTCCGAGTGCTTCGACGCGATCATCATCGCCTTCGCAGCGCACTGGGGGACATTGTGCCGGCCACGGTGTATGTGCGAACACTGATTGATGGTCTGCCCAGTGTGATTGCGCTGGCCCCCACCATCCGGCGCTGGTTTGATGTCGCCAACCCCACCAATGAATCTGAGATTGCTCCGCTAATCGGACAGTCCATCCGACTGCGTGATGCACTGCAGGATTTTATCGATGCCGCAGAAACCTGGTATGCCGAGGGCGACCGGGTGATTGACCTGTATGGGGTGGATAATCTTGTCTTTGATCGCAACCGCCATTTGCACTATATCGACAGCTTCGGGGTATTCTTTCATGCAGACTTGCTTGAGATTCTGCCCGATCCCGACCCGGGGCTTGCCGAGCGCATCCGCATCTCGCGTGAGCGCCTGGACTATCTAAAACATCTGCTGGAGGTCTGCACATGATCGCTCTCACACGCCTGGTGATCGCAGGGATGCTGATCGCAATCGCTGTCTCGACAGCCATTGCTAGCACCCATGCCGATGCCTCAGGCAATGGGGCCTCCACGCCCGAGGGCGTGGTAGATCACGTGGTCACCCAAGCGCTGCAGCGCATCGCTGAGTCGGGCGAAACGCTAGAAGCCGATCGTGCTGTTGCCCGCGCGATTTTTGATGATGAAGTCCTGCCCTGGATTGATACCGATTTAATGGCCCGCTTTGCCATGGGACCCGCTGCCCGGCGGGCGGATCCTGCGGATATCGAGCGGTTAAGCAACGCATTGGCTGAGCGGGTGGCCAACCTCTACTCCGGGGCCTTGCAGCGCTATGCCAATGAGGCGGTGGATTTTGCCGCAGACGGCAAGGTGACCCTGCGTACCGTGACCGAGGATGACCGACGCGCCATCGTCATGGCCCAGGTCCGCGGCCCGCATGTTGAGGACCTTAACCTGCGCATTCAGCTCTATCAGCGCGATGCGCGCTGGCGGGTATTTGATATTGAATCAAGCGGTGTCAGCATTCTGCTGGTGTTTCGCGATGCCCTACAGTCGGCCGCTGGCCGCGATGGCGGGGTTGATGCCATGATCGCCGCCCTTGAGCAGGGTGCGGTCAATGTCGAGCAGGCTTGGGAAGAGGCCGAGGACAATGGCGAAACACAGTCCAATAACGCTCAGTAGCCGGTCATCTCCAGATACCCCACGCCGGCGGCGTCACCGCTGACCTGCACCGCGCCTTCCCAGTAGCGCACAGTGGTGGGCATTTCCTGATCATCCAACCGGGCCTCGATGGTTAACGATAAACCCAGGCCTGGCAGCACCAGCGACCAGGCCACCGGATAGCGCGACCCGGTCTCGGAGCTTTCCCAATATCGGGTAGGGGTCAGAGTAAAATCATCCACCCGCAACCCCTGGCCCACGCCATCTTCACTGACCACAATACCGGCGGAATTCGGATCCGTGCTGCCATCGGTGCGGCGCAGCCGATAAACCATCACATCCCGGCCATCGGCCAACTGCAGCGCAAACCAATCCCAGCCCAGTTGATTGGCATCGAGTGCACTGGTACTCCATTCCCGATCAAGCCATGCACTGCCGCGCACCTGCGCGCGTTGATCATCCATGGCGACCTGACCCCGGGCATCCAGCCGGGTGTAGGAGTAGTAGCGCGAGGCATTGGCCGGATCGGCACCCTTGCGGCTGTATCCAGCATCCCCCTGCAG
>CBFIIM010000133.1:0-2829 GCA_965662395.1 Spiribacter sp.
GGAATCTAGGCGCATTAACGTTGATTTCCCTGCTTGGGTTGTTGAGTCGCTGGATCGTGAATCGGCCCGGATCGGGGTGACGCGTCAGTCCATCATCAAGGTGTGGCTGGTTGAACGCCTGCGTGCCGAAGCGGCAAATTCTAAGTAGCCCGCGCCGCGCGTCGGTTAACGGTCTGCAGATAAGACACCGCGCCTGCGACCATCAGCAAAAACGGCACGGTCACGACATTCAGCATCAACCAGCCGACCTGCTCCAGCAGGGCGCCTGAGCCAAGCGCTGTGACCGAAACCGTGCCAAAGACAATGAAATCGTTCAGCGCCTGAGTTTTGCCTTTTTCGGCCTCGAGATACACCTCCGTCAATAGCGTGGTGCCGCCGATAAACATAAAGTTCCAGCCCACCCCCAGCAGCACCAGCGCGCTCCAGTGATGCCAGAGTGAAACACCCAGAAAGTTCACGATGACGCAGCCGAACATCATGGCGATGCCGATCTGAATAATCGGCATAACTCCCGTGCGCCGTATCAGCTCACCGGTAAAAAACGATGGCAAAAACATGGCCACCACATGCCACTGAATGACAAACGCGGTATCGCTGAAGCCAAACTGATGATGGTGCATGGCCAGTGGCGTGGCCACCATGATGACGTTCATTACGCCATAGCCCACCGCGGCGGTTAGTACAGCCACCACAAACCGTGGTTGGCTAGCGATGGATGACAATGCGCGGGCGCCATCGGCGGCAGTCACCGGTGCAGGGCGCGGGATTTGCAGCAGTGAAATGGCCACCAAACCCACCAGATAGAAAACGCCCAGCGTCAAATAGCTGGCGGCAAAGCGCACATCGAGCAAACCCTCGGTCCAGCTGCCGATGTTAGGGCCTAAAAACCCCGCCACAATGCCACCGGCCAGTACCAGTGAGATCGCCCGTGCTTTATGTCCCTCGTCAGCCACATCGGCAGCAGCAAAGCGGAAAAACTGGCCCACCCCGTTAAAAACCCCAATAAACAATGAGGCAACCGAGAACAGCAGAAAGTCACCGCCGAGTATCGCAGTAACCGCCAGCCCAATACCGATGATGCCCGCGCTAATCCCTAGCAAGAACCCCGCCCGACGGCCATAGCGTTGCATCAGCAATGATGCGGGCACCGTGGTGGCCGTCATGGCAATAAACTGAAGCCCAAGCGGTATCGTCGCCCAGGCAGCGGAATCAGCCAGCGCCGCGCCGACCAGCGCAGAGGTCGCGATCAGCAGCGAGCTGCCGGTCATCAGAACAGCCTGGCAGATCGCCAGCAAAGTGATATTGCGAACATTCATAGCCCGTTAGTATGCCGGATTACGGCTCGCCCGTTTCGTTGCAGTCAGTCATGATGGCGGGGTTAATTCACTGACAGGAGTGCGCATGAGTCTGGTCCGTCTTGAAGGCATTGAGTTATCGGTCGGCGGCCCACCGCTGCTGGACAAGGCGGAGCTATCCATTGAGCCCGGCGAGCGGATTTGTGTTGTTGGCCGCAATGGCGTGGGCAAATCCACGCTGCTGCGTCTGATAGACGGGACTATCGAGCCCGATGCCGGTCATATTCGCCGGGGGGAGGGTGTGATCATCTCGCGCCTTGAGCAGGCGGTTCCAAGCGGACTGGCCGGCAGTGTCTTTGAAGTGGTGACGGACGGTCTGGGCGAGCTGGGTCGCCTGCTGGCACGACACCATGTGCTCGCCGAAGCCATGGTCGCAGGCGGTGCGGATGCTACCCAGGCGGCCTCCCAGGATGCCACCCAGACGGCCACCCAGACGGCCACCGAGATGGCCGATGTGCAGGCCCGCATTGAGGCCGGCGGTGGCTGGGAGGTCGAGCAGCGTGTGGAGGCGGTATTAAGTCGTTTTGACTTACCGCCCGACACCCCATTTGACGCGCTCTCCGGCGGTTTGCGTCGCCGCGTTTTATTAGCCCGGGCCGCTGTCCGCAACCCAGATGTGCTGTTGCTGGATGAGCCCACTAACCACCTGGATATCGAGGCAATCACCTGGCTTGAGGCCTTTATTAAAGAGTTTCCCGGCGGTGTGGTCTTCGTCACTCATGACCGTGCATTCCTGCAGGCGGTGGCCAGTCGCATTGTTGAGATTGACCGGGGGCAACTCACCAGTTGGCCGGGTGACTATGCCAATTACCTGCGGCGCAAGGACGAGCGGGCCCACGCCGAGGCCCTGGAGCAGGCGCGCTTTGATAAAAAGCTCAAGCAGGAAGAGGCCTGGATCCGTCAGGGCATCAAGGCCCGTCGAACCCGCAATGAGGGTCGTGTGCGTGCCTTGCAGGCGATGCGCGCTCAGCGCGCGGAGCGTCGCAGTCAGCTGGGTAACGTCAAGCTCACCATGGCCGAGGCGGAGCGCTCCGGCAAATTGGTAGTGGAAGCCGAGCATGTGGATTACACGGTGGCCGGGCATGTGCTGGCGCGCGACTTCAGTACCCGAATTTTGCGTGGCGACCGGGTGGGCATCATCGGCCCGAATGGCGCAGGCAAGACGACTCTATTGCGATTGCTGCTGGGTGAGCAGGCCCCGGATGCAGGCCGTGTACGATTGGGGACCGGGTTGCAGGTGGCCTATTTTGATCAGCACCGGGCGGTGCTGGATGACACGCGAACGGCCCGAGAGAACGTCGCCGGCGGGGATGAGTTTATCGATCTGGGTGATGGCAAACGCCGGCATGTGATGGGGTATTTGCAGGACTTTTTATTCTCACCAGATCGGGCCAATGCCCCGATCACGCGGCTTTCAGGTGGCGAGCGCAATCGCCTGCTGCTAGCCCGGCTCTTCGCACGACCCTCGAATCTG
>CBFIIM010000134.1:0-2744 GCA_965662395.1 Spiribacter sp.
TTACCTCCTCCACGTTCCTAAAGTCGGAGGCAAGAAGCATTCAATATCGCCCGCAAACGCAGTGTCGAATGCTCGGTACCGCCGACGTTAGGAACGTGGAGGCGGTGGCGAGTGTTCGGCGATGCGTTTCCCAGATGAAGGCACGGCGCCGAGGCGAAAGTATTCAATAGCGCCCAACCCCCGGGTGGCGAGCAGTCCGCGATGAGTACCCTGAGGCGGCGAAAAGTATTCAATAGCGCCTAGCCCCGGCGCGCTTCCCCCGGCATGGGCGGGCGTTTCTCGGGTAGCAATCCCTCCGGGCGGGTCACCAGAATGATCTGCAGCACGACACCGATGAGGAAAATCCGAAAAGCGCTTTCGTTGCCAATTAGCTCGGTGGGGACAAAGCCGGCCAGCAGTTCAGTCGATGACCAGATTAGCCAGACGACGAAGGCCCCGAGAATGGCGCCTAGGTTGTTGCCACTGCCGCCGGCGATCAGCATGACCCAGACTAAGAATGTGCCGTAGAGCGGACGGAATGCCTCGGGGCTGACAAAGCCCACGAAATGCGCGTATAGCCCTCCGGCGAGCGCCATAATGCAGGAGCCGACAATAAAGGCCTCCAGTCTAAATCGGGCAATGTCTTTGCCAGCTGCTGCGGTGGCCGGCTCATTATCACGAATGGCACGTAGCACCCGACCCCACGGAGAGCGTCGGGCAACTTCGACCAGCAGCCAGATCAGGCCGACAAAGCCAAGCACGATTAACAGGTAGCCCTCGTTGCCCACCCCGAAAGGTTTTTGGATTCCGGGAATGCCGCGCACACCATTGCTAAGCCATCCCTCGTTGAGGAAGAACAAACGGATGATTTCGGCAATCCCAATGGTGGCAATGGCGAGGTAGTCGGTGCGGAGTCTGGCGGTAATCCGACCAATGAGCCAGGCGACGGGCAAGCAAACCAGCACAGCGCCGATCAGCCCGATGAGAAACGGTAAATCAAACCCGCCAAGCCACCCGTCAGCGGCTCCTGTCGTGAGAATCGCACTGGCATAGGCGCCAATGGCAAAGAAGCCGGCGATACCGATGTTGAACTGCCCGGTCATGCCCCATTGCATGTTCAGCCCAAGCGTCATGATGGCGTAGATACCCACCAGGTTGAGAAAGAAGATGGCATAGGCGATCAGGCCGGTGAGTTCCATTATGTCGCCCCCTTTATGATGCCCTGCGGCCGCAGTATGAGCGTGGCCACCATAATGGCAAAGGCGACAGCGGGCTTGTAAGCGCCTGGAATAATGAGGGTGGAGAGCTCCATGGCGCAGCCGATGACCAAACCCCCGAAGATGGCGCCATACGGCCTGCCGATGCCACCGAGAATGGTGGCGGCAAAGATGGGCAGCAGCAGTGTCCAGCCCATCACCGGATGCAGCCGGGTGTCCATGCCTAGAAATACACCGGCCGCGGCGGCCAGCGCGCCACCGATGGCCCAAGTCCACATAATGACGCGGTTGGCTGGAATGCCGGTGACCAGCGCAAGATTCATATTATCGCTCATCGCCCGCATGGCTTTGCCCATACGCGTGCGGGTCAGGAACAAATGCACGCCGATGACCAATACGGCAGCGGCGCAGAAGATCAGTAGATGATCAGGCTTAAGTACAAACGGCCCGATCCGCCAGGGCAGTTGAATACCGGTGACATAGACCTGGTTGCTGCTGCCCCAGATCATTTGAATCAGTGAGCGAAGAATTAACGCGGTGGCAAACGAGGAGATCAGCAGGATGACCGGCTGTACCCGTCGAATACGCTTGTAGATGACCTGATCGATCGCAACAGCAAGTCCCGCAGTCATGACCATGGCAACGGGTAGCGCTGCCAGCACGGGTAGATTGAAGACGGTCACGACAGTCAGTGCAAAGTACGCCCCAACGGCCATGAAGTCGCCATGGGCAAAATGGGCGAAGCGCAGCACACCAAAGATCATGGTGGCACCGACAGCCCCCAGCGCCAGAATGCTGCCAAGAAGAATGCCGTTGATCAGTAGTTGGATAATCTCGACCATCAGATACTATCCACCCAAAAACATTTCGGCGACTTCAGGATTGGCCAGTAGGGCAGGCCCGGTGTCCTCATACCGATTTTCACCGGTTGCCAGCACATACCCGCGATGGGCAACGGCCAGCGCTTGACGTGCGTTCTGCTCGACCATCAGCACACCGATGCCCAACTGATTAATGCCGGCGATCCGCTCGATGGTTTCATCGATCAGGCGAGGCGACAGGCCGGCAGTGGGTTCATCCAGCATTAAAAGCTGTGGCTCGATCATTAGCGCCCTTCCCATGGCCACCATTTGTCGCTCGCCACCTGACATCACACCAGCTGGCTGATTTCGGCGCTCTTTCAGTCGCGGAAAAATCTCAAAGACTTTCTCGAGTCGTGGGCGCATGTCGCCTTTGAGGGCGTAGGCGCCAAGCTCAAGGTTTTCCAGCACGCTGAGTGAGGGGAAGACGTTGGATTCCTGCGGGACATAGGCAATGCCCCGGGTGACCATCCGCTCAGGGGGTTGGTGGGTAATGTCATCGCCGCGATAGATCACTCGGCCTTCACGAATAGGTACCAGTCCGAAAACGGCTTTCATGGCGGTCGACTTGCCCGCCCCATTCGGCCCCACAATCACCACGATTTCATCGGCCTCAACGCGCAGACAAGTGCCTCGTAGGATGTCGACGCCGCCATATCCGGCGTAAAGGTGATCGGCTTGGAGCAGG
>CBFIIM010000135.1:0-2693 GCA_965662395.1 Spiribacter sp.
AGAAGCCCCGCCATCTCGGCATTACTCTTAGGAATTGCACTCGGTCTGCTGGCGCGGCCTGAGAGTGTATTTGAGAGCTTCTACGAACCCCTTTTCCGTGGGCTGCTCTCGGTATTGATGTTGGTCATGGGCTTTGAGGCCTGGGGTCGGTTGAAAGAATTGCGTGGGGTGGCCCATTTCTACATTCTTTACGGATTAAGCGCACCGCTTGTGCATGGTGCCATTGGCTTTGGCTTAGGCATGATCGCTCATGAGCTGACGGGCTTTTCCATGGGCGGCGTGGTACTGCTAGCCGTAATGGCCGCCTCAAGCTCGGATATCTCCGGTCCTCCAACGTTGCGCGGGGCACTGCCTGAGGCCAATCCATCGGCGTATATCGGAACTTCAACGGGGCTTGGGACGCCGGTGGCGATTTTCTCAATCCCGCTGTGGATGGCGCTCGCGGAGCGGTTAATGTGAGGGGTTCGAACCCTCCGCATCATTCATCCAATAAAAAACCGGCCATTCGGCCGGCTTTTCATTGGATGGCGCGCCCGAGAGGATTCGAACCCCTAACCTCCTGATCCGTAGTCAGGTGCTCTATCCAGTTGAGCTACGGGCGCTTTCAGAGGAGCGCGAAGTATGGGGTTTTTGCGCTCGAGGGTCAAGATCACCCAAGCCATCTGTTAGGCAATGAACTCATGCCACCGACTATCGGTCCGATACGTTATTCTGATGGCATTCCTTCACCTTGGGAGCCCCTCATGCTGTTGCGTCAATTTACGTATCTGATGACTGCCCTGCTGTTGATGGCATTTACGAGTAGCGTCATCGCCGCTTCCGCGCCCCGCATTGATGTCGCCAAAACAGCCACTTGTGGTTGTTGCACGGCATGGATTGAGCATCTGCAGGACAACGGCTTTGAAGTCGCCGCTTACGATGTGTCTAACGAACAACTCAATGACATCAAAGCAGGTTTTGATATTGATCCCACACTAACCTCCTGCCATACCGCAGTCATTGATGGCTATTTCATTGAGGGCCACGTCCCAGCCAGTGATATCCAGCAACTTCTGGTTGAGCGGCCTGAGGCGCGCGGACTGACCGTTCCCGGCATGCCTATCGGTTCTCCTGGCATGGAAATGGGCGAGCAACGGGATTCCTATGAAACATTGCTGGTGGGTGAAGGCAACGCAACTCAGGTCTTTAATCGCCACAATCAATAAACGCGGTATCACTGCCGCCCCAATTCGGGGCAATAAAGCACATGCCGTCACCCAATACCGGCGCTATACTGAGCGCTTGGTACTTATTGGGGGCATGAACAATGCTGGATCGTTTTTTTAAACTGACCGAAAACGGCACTGATTTTCGGCGCGAATTACTCGCCGGCCTGACCACCTTTTTAACGATGGCCTACATCGTTGTGGTCAACCCGAGCATCCTCTCAGACGCTGGCATGGACTGGGGTGCGGTGTTCGTGGCTACCTGTCTGGCCGCAGCACTCGGCAGCCTGATCATGGGCCTTTACGCCAACTATCCTTTTGGCCTGGCACCCGGCATGGGGCTGAATGCCTACTTTGCCTACGGGGTCGTCCTAGGCATGGGGATTGCGTGGCAGACGGCACTAGGGGCGGTTTTCGTCTCGGGTATTCTGTTTTTGATCATCTCTTTACTGCCGATTCGCGAGTGGATCATTAATGCCATTCCGATGTCATTAAAGATGGCTATTTCGGCAGGTATCGGCTTTTTCCTGGCGATCATCGCACTGAAAAACGCCGGCATTGTGGTCGACAGCCAAGCCACGTTGGTGACGTTGGGTGATCTCACCGCACTGCCGACGCTGCTTGCCACGCTGGGGTTTGTCATCATGGTGGCGCTTAGCTATCACAAAGTCCCGGGTGCTGTGCTCATCGGCATTCTTGCGGTCAGCATCATTGGTATTCCGTTTGGGGTAGCCCAGTTTGATGGCGTGGTTTCATTGCCGCCGGACCCAAGCCCGACGTTCATGCAAATGGATGTAGCCGGTGCGCTGGAGCTGGGACTGGTGACTGTTGTACTGGTGTTCCTGTTCATCGATTTATTCGATAGTAGTGGAACGCTGGTAGGACTCGCCCATCGGGCGGGCTTCCTGGACAAAGAGGGCAAGCTCGGTCGTCTGCGTAACGCACTGGTCGCTGATTCCGGCGCTAGTATTGGTGGTGCGATGCTCGGTACCTCGACCACCACCACCTATATCGAAAGTGCTGCGGGCGTGAATGCCGGCGGTCGCACCGGTCTGACCGCAGTTGTGATTGCGGTGATGTTTTTGTTCTCGCTGTTCTTCCTGCCACTGGTCAGCGGTATTCCAGCTTACGCAACGGCCCCGGCGCTGCTGTTTGTGGCCTGCATGATGGCCCGTGGCCTGGCCGATCTGGACTGGGATGACATTACCGATACAGCACCTGCCGTAGTGACCGCGATTGCCATGCCACTGACCTACTCCATCGCTGATGGCATGGGGCTTGGCTTTATTACCTACGTACTGGGTAAGGCGTTGGCTGGCAAGGCCAAAGACGTGCACGTAGCGGTTTGGATTATCGCTGCACTCTTTGCCCTGCGCTTTGCGTTTATGCACTAAGCCAAGCGTTATCGCCTGAGCGCAAAAGCCGGCCTCGCGCCGGCTTTTTTAATGCCCTAATATTCAGAAGACAATGCGCATCATCAAGAACACC
>CBFIIM010000136.1:0-2662 GCA_965662395.1 Spiribacter sp.
TACCCCTTACCCCGATAATGCGCCGGCGAATAGCTGAAGAAAGTTGTTCGAAGCCAATCACGGCAACCAGAATCACCAAAATGATCGCTGCGGCATCGTCATAGCGGAAAAGCCGCATGGCTGTGGATAGCTCAACGCCGATTCCGCCTGCCCCGACCAGTCCCAAGGTGACGGCCGAGCGTATGGCTTTCTCCACGCTGAACAATGAAGTGGCGGTCATGGAGGCAAAACTCTCAGGAATGATCGCGCCAAAGATAACGGATAAACGGCCTGCCCCTGTTGAGGTGAGTGCTTTGGAAGGGCCGTCAGCCACCTCTTCAAAACGCTCCGAATAAAACCGGGCGGCAAAACCCAGCGTATCCATGATGATGGCTAGAATGCCGGCCAGTGGCCCGAGCCCCACGGTGACCACAAAGATCAGGGCCCAAATTAGATCGGGAATGGTCCGGGCAACCGCAATAATGAAACGGGCAATCGCATGGACAATTCGATTCGGCGAGGTGTTACGTGCGGCCAGCAGAGCCAGGGGAATAGAGAGCAGACAGCCAAATGTCACGCCCACCACCGCGATATTCAGTGTCTCCAGCATGGCCCAGCCGATGTTAGTGCCCCGACTGAAATCAGGGGGTACCGCTTGGCCGACAAAACGCACGATATTGCCTGCGCCTCGGATTAGACGCTCGAGCGTAATTTCCGCGGCAATCAGTCCCTGAATAAAAAAGGCGAGAAAACCCAAACCCGCGATCCAAATCAGCGGCGAGGGGCGGTTAAAGCGAGGTGGCATCACTGGGGTTTCCTCTTATCCGGCTTCTGCAATGGCAGGTGCGCTGCTGTAAAGGCTGCTGAGGTGTTCGTCGTTAATCGCATCGCTGGCGCAGTCAAGCGCGGTAACCCCCTCGCGCAAACCAATAATGCGATCGGCGTAATCACGTGCCAAATCCAGCTGATGCAATGTGCACAGCATGGCTAGGTTGCGCTCGCGCACGATCTCCCAAAGCAGATCGAGGACCTCACGGCCGCCCTTTGGGTCAAGGCTTGCGATGGGCTCATCGGCGATGACGATTTCCGGGTCCTGCATCAGCATGCGGGCGATAGCCACGCGCTGTTGCTGACCACCGGAGAGTTCGGTAGGGCGATGGCGGGCTCGATCACTCATTCCCACTCTCTCAAGACATTGCATGGCACGCTCGCGATCTTCCGCGCTGGCAAAACTGGAAACACAATTGATCAGGCCCAAACGCCGTTGGCCCAATAGGCCGAAGAGTACGTTTTGAAACGCCGTGAGTTGGGGGATTAGGTTAAATTGCTGAAAGACATAACCCATGCGCCGGCGAATCGTGCGAAGCGTGGCGCCTTTCGCCTGTGTCACTGACTGTCCAAAAATCTGGATCTCACCGGATTGCGGTTTTTCTAAGCCATTGAGGGCGCGCATCAGCGTGGATTTGCCGCAGCCATTGGCACCCAGTAGTACAACGCCCTCTCTGGCATTAATCGACAAAGAGGCGCCGCGCAGTACTTTGAGTTTGCCGTAACTGAGATGCACGTTGCTGACGCTGATGGGAAGCGGAGGTGTGTTGGTGTTCATAGGATCGTCCTGCTTGATGAGCATCCGCCGCGAAAACAAGAAAAGACCGCCCCGATCGTTCGAGGCGGCCTTTGCCCATTCAAACCCGATCGGTAGGCCCGACCGGTATGGCTGTTGGCTCAGCCTTCCTCAAGCGGAATGCCCGCAACCTCATACGCTTCGCGCACGATTTGGTAGATTGCCGGGTCAGTCTCAAATGACAGATAGGCATCACGCTCGATGAATTTATCGGCGTTACGCTCAGTAGAGGTCAGTGAATCCCAGAGTTGGTCGCTGTGCTGTGCCAAGGTCTGGCGCAGCGAGTCGCGGCACTCCTGTGACAGTGATGCGCGCATGATCACCGGGTCGCCCGGCAGTGTGTCAGTCTGGGCCAGCAGACGATATTCAGTGTTGGGATCCTGCTCGCGCACGGCGTCCCAGTCTTTGTTGCCGCCACCCATGGCATGCACATCATCATTGATCAGCACCTGAATGCGGGCATCACCTGCCATAACGATGTCCAGGCTGTCGACATCAAGCCCGGCTTCGGCCAGCAGCTTCATCGGGAAGATATGACCGGAAGTCGATCCAACATCTTTCAGCGCGATGCGCTTATCGGCAAGATCGGCCAGTGTTTGTATATCGCTGTCTGCCTTTACGACAAAGCTTGAGCCGTAATGGGGGCGGACAATCGAGAGCAGGATGTCGAGGTCAGCCAGCTCCTGGAACAGCACAAACTCAGAGGGGCCGCCAAACACCAGATCCACCTCATCAAACTGCAGGGCGGTACCGGCAGCCGTGCGATTGGCCAGCGAGTAGAGCTCCAGCTCGACGCCGGTGATTGCCTGGAAATCTTCAGCAAAAGGCGCAAATGCCTCTTCCAGCGTTCCCATGCCCTCAATGCCCGTATCGGCCATTTTTAAAGAGGCGGGACATACATCAGCCGGTGAGGCGAAGGCCGTGCCGGCAGCCAGTGTGGCCGCTGCAGCAATGCTAAGAAGGGCAGGATTACGCATAGCAGACTCCAGTTAAGTGTGAAAACAATATGGAGGCTAGCGTTTGAAAGTGACGTCTGAATGAATACTCGATGAAGCTTTC
>CBFIIM010000137.1:0-2651 GCA_965662395.1 Spiribacter sp.
TTTTACCCATCGCCCCCCAGCAAAGGACCGACGCCTTGGCGGTTTGCTACGGCTGACCGGCTATCTGCGCCCGTATTGGCCACAAGCACTCATCGCTGGCGCTGCCTTGGTGGTGGCCGCCGGTAGTGTGCTGGCCATTGGTCAGGGCTTGCGGCTGGTGATTGATGAGGGATTTGGCGACGGTGGGGCGGCAGCGCTCGATAGGGCATTAATGCTGACTGCTGCAGTAGTCGCGGTAATGGCAGCGGCTTCAGCCCTGCGGTTTTATTGGGTGATGTGGCTGGGTGAGCGCATGGCTGCCGATTTGCGCTGTGATGTGTTTCGCCAGTTATTAGCGCTGGAGCCAGGGTTTTACACCGAAAACGGCGTCGGCGAGATTCAATCCCGCATGACCACCGATACAGCGCTACTCCAAAGCGTGCTGGGGTCAACCTTTTCGATGGCGCTTCGCAATACACTGCTACTGGTCGGGACACTGATCATGTTGGTGGTGACAAGCCCGGGTTTAACGGCGCTGGTTGTGGTGGGGATACCCCTGGTGGTGGCGCCCATGCTGATCTATGGCCGTCGGGTCCGGCGGTTATCGCGGATGAGTCAGGATCGCATTGCCGATGTGGGCAGTTACGCCAGTGAAACACTCGGTGGCATAGAGACCGTGCAGGCTTTTGTCCATGAACCCACCGATCAGGCAGTCTTTGATCAGCGGGTGGAATCCGCGTTTGCCACTGCCCGCCAACGCATAGGCCAGCGCGCCGGACTGAATGCCGTTGCATTATTACTGGCCTTTGTTGGGGTGGCGTTTGTGTTGTGGCGCGGCGGTCATGCCGTGCTCTCGGGTGCGATGACGGCCGGTGAGCTATCGGCCTTTATCTTTTATGCGGTATTGGCGGCCGGCGCCGTCGGGGTGCTATCAGAAGTAGCCGGCGAGCTTTTTCGCGCATCCGGTGCCGCCGAGCGACTGTTTGAGTTACTCGATACCCAACCGTCCATTCAGGCGCCTGCCAGCCCACAACCCCTGCCGCAGCCGGTTCGGGGTGAAATCACTTTGGAGGGGGTGAGCTTCGCCTATCCCAGTCGGTCTGAAGTATGTGCATTGGATAACGTCAATCTGACCGTGCGAGCTGGTGAGACATTGGCCTTGGTGGGGCCGTCGGGGGCAGGGAAGAGCACGCTGGTGGCACTGTTACTACGCTTCTACGACCCGAGTGCGGGAGTGGTGCGCTTTGATGGGGTAGATATCCGAGACCTCGATCCTAGGGCGCTTCGGGCAAACCTAGCGCTGGTTGCACAAACCCCGGTGCTTTTCTCGGGCACAGTCGCTGAAAACATCCGCTTCGGTGATCCAACCGCCAATGACACCCGGGTGGAAGCGGCCGCCGATGCAGCCTTTTGTCGTGAGTTTGTTAATCGCCTGCCCAAGGGCTTTGATACGGATATTGGCCCTGGGGGCGTTCAGCTCTCTGGTGGGCAGCGCCAGCGCATCGCCATTGCCCGAGCGCTTTTGCGCGATCCAGCGCTATTGCTGCTGGATGAGGCCACTAGCAGCCTGGATGCAGAGAGTGAGCAACAGGTACAAGCCGCTTTGGGTCATTTAATGGCCGGGCGGACTAGCCTGGTGATCGCGCATCGGTTTGCCACGTTAAAAAACGCCGACCGTATCGCTGTCCTAGAGGCTGGGCGTTTGCGCGCGGTCGACACGCATGAGCGGCTAATGGCCCAGGATGAGCTCTACGCCCATTTGGCAGCGCTGCAGTTTGATCGCCGGCAAAAGGGTGTCGCATGACGTCCCGGTCTGATGTGCAGTTGTGGGTGGACGCTGATGCCTGTCCGGTGGTGATCCGTGAGATTTTGTTTCGGGCAGCGGATAGGGTTGGTATCCAGCTGACACTCATCGCCAACCAGCCAATCCCCATCCCGCCATCGCGCTGGATTACCCGGCTGCAGGTAGCCTCCGGATTTGATGTGGCCGATGATGAAATTGTCCGTCGGGTGGGCGCGGGGGATTTGGTAGTCACCAGTGACATTCCATTAGCCGCCGAAGTCATTGAAAAAGATGCCTTTGTCCTGACACCCCGAGGTGAGGCACAGACCCGTGAGAATATCCGCGCTCGCCTGCAAATGCGTGATTTTATGGAAACATTGCGCGGGAGCGGTATCCATACCGGTGGGCCAGCAACGCTCAGCGGGGCTGATCGCAAACGCTTTGCCGATGCACTGGATCGCTATCTAGCCGGTATCTAGCCGGGGTCTAGCCGGCGTGTTGGGGCCGCATAACGCCGAGGCCCGTCGCACTGGCCATCAGTCCCAGTGCACCAAAGCCATAAAACGCCGCGGTATAGCTGGTCTGCTCGATCATCCAACCACTCAGTGATGAGCCGATGGCTTGGCCGCAGGCAACGGCGAGAAAAGGCAAAACCGGGCCTAGAGAAGGGCGGGTGCCCAGGATTCTGACCCCCTCGACCAAATACACCCCGGTCAGTGTCATATAGGCCAAACCGAATAAGGCGCCAGAGAGCAGGCCGATACCTAGGCGATCTGGAAAACCGGCAATGATGACCAACGCTATGGCCAAAGTGGCTAGCGCTGCGCCATGGACTCGATGGGCGCCTAGTCGGTCAATAAAATCACCGGCGGCGCTGCCGGCAAGCCCC
>CBFIIM010000138.1:0-2523 GCA_965662395.1 Spiribacter sp.
CCCGCCTTTGCCCGACTCAGCGCTGACATCGACTTGACCATCAAGACCCAGGATGCCGCGGCTGGAGGTTTCTACCGCACCACCAGCACCCTCACCGGCGCCGCGGGCGCTAATCACACCATCAAAGCGGGTGCGATCGGACGACCACAGCACGACCGTGCCGCCATCACCATTAACCGTGGCATCGGCGTTAATCGAGGCGTCACCACCCACCACGACTTCGCTGGCTTCGGCAATGGCGGGGTCATTGCCCTGCCAGCCCCCGCCGATATAGACCTCACCGCCACCGGCGGGCGCGCTCACATCAATATCGGCACTGACTTCTACCCGTGCACCAGTGACATCGACCTGACCACCGGTGACACCCTCAGCCACACCTCGCGACTCCACCTCTCCGGCCACCATGACGGCGCCATCGGCCCCACCATTAAGGCTAATGGAGCCATCGGCATTCACATGCATTCGGTTAGCGCGAAGCCGACCGGTTTGATTGACTGCCGCAGATAGCGCATCACCGGCGCGCGCAGCCGAGAGGATCACTCGGCCATCGTCGGCGGCCACGATGCCGCTGTTATCCACCAGAGCCTCGGCAGTCGCGCCATCCATACGAACGCCAAGCAGCCCATAGCCAGACACTTCTAGGCGCACGGCATTACCGGCGGCCAAGGCGGCGGTGCCACCTGGTGCGCTAATCTCACCGGCGTTATTCACGCTGGCGCCCACCAGCGCCACATAGCCGCCGTCACGCGCATGGATCTGGCCCTGGTTAATCACCGGAGCACCCGCTCCGAAGAAGCTCATATCACCATCGAGAAAATCCTGATTATTAATATCCAGAGTCGAGGCAGTGATACCGCCGACATCCACCCGGGCGTTTTTGCCAAAAATCACACCCGCGCTGTTAATGAGCGCCACCTGGCCATCGGCACTCAGCCGCCCCATGATTTGCGAGGGGTTGCCACTGGTCACGCGATTCAGCGCAAATGCCGATCGACCGGGCTGATGAAAATGCACTCGGGCGTTCGCGCCAATATCAAAGGATGACCATTCAGCGATCATGCGCGCTGACTGCTGGTGAACATCCATTTGGGCCGCCGACTGGGCAATGCTGCCTTGGCCATGTGTAATGGCACCGCCGCTGGGTAGTGCGCTGGCCGCCGGCTCAGCCTGTGCCTGACCTTGCGGCAGTAGCGCCATGGCCAACAACATGGGGGAGCAGTGCAGCCAGCGCGAAACCCGATGGCTTTTAAGGGGAGTCAAAACCGTGTGCTTAAGCGTTTTCATGGTTTTTCCACTCATCAGAACGTCGCCGTGCCGATAACCCAGGCGCGCGTATCATTTTCACGCCCATCGGCATCGGTGCCATCTTCGTTGGGGTTGGGGTTGCTGCCGTCTTTGCGCGCGCCCACCACTCGCAGGTCAAAGCGCTCGTTGACGTTGACGTTAAAGCCAACGCCGTAGCCACGCAGGCGGTAGCTGTTGGGCGCATCACCCAATAACTGCTCGCTGGGGATGTCGTACTGCTTGACCCCACCGATGTCATAAAAGATAAAGCCGTGCAGCGCCGCCCCACTGACCGAAGCAAAATGTTTGCGAAGCTCAGCCGTGGCAAGCCAGCCGTGATCGCCCGAGGCCTCGCCACCGGGATAGGCGCGCACCCCATAGGGCCCGCCCAGCTGGAACTTCTCAGCGGCATCCAAATTGCGATCAGCCCACTGCCCGCGTAGCGACCCCCAAGCCGACCAGCCCTCGCCAGGCATCCAATCCAGGGATTGCAGACGACCGATGCTGGCCTCCACCGTAGTGAAATACCCCTCGGTGTCCGCAGTGGCCGAATCATTGGATTGGTCGAATGAGCCCTCTTTGAGATCCAGCTCACCGCGCCGTGCGGCAATGCTCCAGCGCCCCTGGCCCTGCCAGGTATCCAACCAATCGCCGCTGATGGTCAGCGCACCGGCATCAATCCGCGCTTCACGATTCAGCGCATCCTCAAATTCATCAAACTTACGCTCAAACTGCTGGGTCTCAGCGGTTGCGGTCAGGTTGATATTGTTACGAGGCCCGGCGATCAGCGGATAGCTGGTAAAGACCGCCAGCTGCTCTGAGCGGCTGCGAAGGTCGGGGCTGACAAAGCCATCCTCCTCAGCAGCACCAATATCAATCTTAGAATCAAACACCCCGGCGCTGGCCCCAGCACGCCAACCATCCACACCAATGGGGGCGTTGACCGCCACATTGGCAAGCCAGCTCTCACTGGTGCGGGTCAGATCCGCGGTGTATTGCTCACCCCGGCCTGTTGGGCTGTTCAGCGCAAACGCCACACTGCCGCGAGTACGTCCGGTAAAGCGCGAACCAAAGTTATCCACGCTCACGCGGGCCGTTGTCGGGGCAGCATCCACCACTCGCGCCTCAAGCTGCGTGGTGCCCGGCTCACTGCCTGGCAAAAGATCGGCCTCGATCCGCTCCACACCTGGCAAGCGATTGGCCAGCGTAATGGCGCGCTCAAGCGGTGCGGTATTCACC
>CBFIIM010000139.1:0-2414 GCA_965662395.1 Spiribacter sp.
ACCCTGCCGTTGGAGCCAGGGCAGGTCCCAAAGGTCTCGATATCGCGTCACCTTTGAAGCGACCACTGAGACAAGCTTGTCGCAGAGCACCTCAGAGAGCGTCTCAGCCGGCACCAAAATATCCTCATAGCCATCGGGCAGTGCTGCATAGTTGCGTCGCAGTGGTCGCAATGTGCTGGAGTAAGCCGGCACATTCGCAATCTCGAGACGAACCCGCTGCCTTGGCAGATCCGGCCTTGCCGGTGCTGTTGTGACCACAACCTGCCATCGACTCACTGTGACTCCATGGGCACCATCCAGCCCTACTCTGGCGGAAGGCGGTTTTACCCGGACTGTAAGCCCATAGTGATGAGTAATGAAAGACTCGATCACCCGTGCCATCCCCTCAACATCACCGGCGGCAAACGCGGGTCCGCCCGCAAAATCCAGATCTTCGCTAAAGCGCGGCGCACCATGGCAGAGCCTTAAACTTGTCCCGCCCTGAAAAGTCAGCTGATCAAGCAACCCAGCCTGATCAAGTGCACGAAGAATGTCGTAGTGCAGCAGCTCTTTTTCGACGACCGGCCTTAACCCCGCAAGATCCGGAGATTCACTGATTGCAGCATTCACAAGCGCATCGAGGTTCATTCGGCGCACCGCTCTTCGATAATCTCTGTCAGGGCCTCGCGATCGACCATTTCGCAATTACGCCCGACGCGCTTCAAGTCACGCCAGGCGGTTTCTGGTGTCGCCAACCGCAGGGGCCTACCAGGCGGGAAAAGGGTGGATTGCAGAATATCCTCTAGCGGGCGTGCCGTGTGCGTAAACTCAATGGTCCCCCAAGGTGTAGGGAAGACACCCTTGCGCCCAGTGGTCATTATCGTGAGATGGCCCATGGGCACCTGAGAGATCGCCCCCCATTCGGAGAGCGCGGATTCAAGGCTAATATAACTGTACTCACCCCGGCGAATAGCGCGCGCAATGCGCTCCAGATCATAACCATCGTTTTGCTGACCGGCAGGATAAACCAACACCCCCCGTGCCGCGGACTTCAGCCAGCCGGACTCCACAAGACGACCGATCGTGGCGGCCCGGGTTGCTGGTTGGTCAGCCCGCAACAGCCGCTCCAGGTCACGGCGGGCAAACACAAAACGCCCGTTCGCAGCCTGTTCAGCGAGTAATTTTAAGGCATCTGTTTGGCGCATAGTCGCTAACCGTGGACCTCAAGTAGACAGTAATAATAATTTAATATATTTCTTTTGTCTACTTATAGGCGATCAGTCACTACAGGCGAAGCAACAGCCAATTGCGGATATCATCTGCCCGAATGGCCGCAGCGCTCTGATCAGGAATCAAACCCGACGGCCAAGCAGACATCGCTAGCGCACTGACCACCGAGGCCGGCCCAATCAGGTGAACCGGCACATCAAAGCTGTCTGATTCGGCGACAAACGGCAGTGGCTGGTGATCCCCCATCACCAGCACCACGGGCGGGTTATCGGCATGCCGGGCGATCCAGCTGCCCACCACCTCAAGGCTATAGTCAATGGCCTTGGTATATTGCTGCCGCACCCGCTCGGGATCGCGCCAGACTGCCGCCGGTGAGTCCGCCGTATCGGCCCAGCGCGAGAACACTGCGCCATCCCCTATCGCCTCCCAATCCAGCAACTCAGGCACCGGCACCCAGGGGGCGTGTGAGGAGATGAGTGATATTTCCGCGAGGATGGGTGGGCGATTAGGGCCGGCCCGCTGGTTCAAGGATACCGGGCGGTCCAAGCGTCCTGAGCGGCTCTGAGACGACACGGCATCCGGGCGCTGCCCAAGCTCCAGCCGATCAAAAGCCGCCAGCGTGAACTGATCAGGCATAGTCACCCAGTTCAGTGGCGGCCCGGCATAGCCCAGGTCATCGGCATTGTAGATTTCTTGAAAACCCAACACCTCGCCCTCGGGCCAGGGCAGTATGTGCGCGGGCTTGACCGCAACCGTTTGGTAGCCGGCCTCAGCGGCATCGTCAAAGAGTGTGCGCCGTCCACTGGCGAGCATCGCTTCATATTTGCTTTGGTCATCCAGCCACAGCCCTGAGGCCACCGAGCCGTGCGTCAGCCAACTCTGCCCACCGGCGGTGGGTGCGCGCATAAACGCCGAGCGCATGCTCAGCCCACGATCTCGCAGATCCTGCTCAATGGCGGCAAGCGTTGCGGTGTGTGCCGCACGATAGCGGGGGTTGGTAAAGCTGGCCCGGCCATAGCTTTCGATGTAGATAATGATCAGATCGCGACCACCGAGTGCCTGCAAAAAAGGCCCCCTACCCTGCATCGGATCTTGTTGCGCCTGGGTAATAAACGCATCGATTGATTCATCGGCTTGAAGGGTGGCGACAAAACGCGTGCCGGCCTCATGCGTTGTGGGGGCGTAATCAGAGACATCCGCGGCAA
>CBFIIM010000140.1:0-2406 GCA_965662395.1 Spiribacter sp.
CTGACCTCGGTGATCCAGGCGTCTAAGGCCGATTGGTTTGAACCTGCTGGAATACTGCTGCGATAAAGCAGCGCATTGTCGATGACACCACGGGTCATCGGCCCTACCTGATCCAGCGACGGGGCAAGAGGAAATACGCCCTCACGGCTCATCGCGCCGTAGGTGGGTTTCATGCCGACAATGCCGCAATGGGTAGCCGGATGACGCACAGAACCCGCCGTATCCGTCCCCAGCGCCCCTGGGACCATTCCTGTTGCGACCGCCACGCCCGAGCCCGAAGACGAGCCACCGGGATGATGGTCTGGGTTCCATGGGTTACGCGCTGGCGGCCAAGGCAGATCAAATGACGGACCACCGGTGGCATATTCATGCAGCATGGTCTTGCCCAGAATAACCGCGCCAGCGGCGCGCAGATATTGGACAACCGGTGCATCGGCTAATGCCTGCTCTGTGACCACCACCCGACTATTGGCGGTTGTCGGGAGTCCCTCAACATCAATGATGTCTTTAATAGAGATCGGCACACCGTGGAGCGGCCCGATCTGGCGCCCCTTGGCCAGTGCCTGGTCACAAGCAGCGGCCTCACCCAGCGCCCGCTCACGATCCAGATGAATATAGGCATGCAGACGCTCATCAAGGGCATCAATTCGCGCCAGGCAAGCGTTGACTGCCTCTTGCGAAGAAATCGAGCCCTCAGCGATGGCCGATGCCAGCTCAACCAAACCTGGATGATGAGCACTCATGACTGCAGGCTCTCTGACTCAACGCGCAACTCAAGCGCACCGTCTGCGGCGGGATCTAGTTGAGCGTCATACCGGGCACTGATGCTCTGCTGCTGACAGTATGTGCGCCAAAGACGCTCAATCTCATGCTCGGCAAACCCATCTACCGGCAGCTGAGCGAGGCGGCTATCAAAAGCGGCGCGCAGCTGGGAAAGCTTTCGCACTTCTGGATCACTCATGGTTGCTCTCCCATTCATCTAGAGCTTCATGGCAAATGGATCTCGCGCAGAGTCGGACAAGTCCATCATCACATTCTTCGGTTGGCTATATTCAAGCAATGAGTGCCAGCTGCGCTCTCGGCCAAAGCCGCTCATTTTGGTTCCACCAAACGGTGCGCCTACATACGAGGCACGATAAGTGTTTACCCAAACGGCGCCCGCCTCTACTTCGCGGGCCACCCGATGTGCACGGCGCAAATCGTTGGTCCAGATTCCCGCGGCCAAGCCATAGTCACTATCATTCGCGATAGCCAGCGCCTGCTCCTCTGTCTCGAAAGGAATGATGCACAGCACCGGACCGAACACCTCATTGCGTGCTATGGAAAGATTGGGATCTACATCAACGAATACCGTAGGTCTGATAAAAAATCCGTCCTCAAGCCCTTCACCGGTCGCTGCCTCACCGCCAATTGCCAATTTCGCGCCATCCCGACGAGCCTGATCGATAACCTCCAAGATCCTTTGAAATTGAGCTTCGTTAGCGACGGGGCCCATTTCAGTTTCGGGGTCCAGAGGATCGCCCAGACGAATACGGCGCACGATGTCGAGTACACCGGCACACACCTTGTCATACACCTCACGCTGTACCAGCAGCCGAGAGCCAGCGATACAGGTCTGGCCCGAGGCACCAAAGACACCGGCAACCGCACCGGTAATGGCTGAGTCTAAGTTGGCATCGGAGAAGATAATGTTTGGCGATTTACCGCCCAGCTCATTGGTCACCGGAACAATGTGCTCAGCCGCGGCACGCATAATATGGCGAGCGGTCTCCACACCACCGGTAAAACTAATCCGACGCACTAGCGGATGACCGGTCAGCGCCGGACCAATCCGCCCATCGCCGGTGACGATATTGACCACACCCGGCGGAAAGCCGGCCTCCTCGATTAACCGACCAAACTCAAGCGTTGAAAGGCTGGCATGCTCCGAGGGTTTAATCACCACGGTGTTGCCCATGGCAAGCGCCGGGGCCAGTTTGTTAGCCAACAGCGGCAACGGCGAATTCCAAGCGGTAATCAACACGCACACGCCAAGTGGCTCGACCAGCGTGAAATCAAACATATCGCCGTTATCAAGCGGGATGGTTTGGCCATGGACCTTATCGGCATAGCCGGCAAAGTGGCGATAGTTGCGTGCGACAAAGCGCATCTGGGCCTGAGTCTCACGGATGACTTTGCCGTTGTCGGTGCTGTCAATTCGGGCCAATGACTCAGCATGCTCATCAACCAAATCTGCCAGCCGCACCAACAGTTCGGCACGCTCTTTACCGCTGCTGCGTTTCCAGCCCCTCTGGTAGGCAGCGTGCGCCCCCTCTATCGCGGAAGCCACATCTTCCGCATTGGCTTGTGGAATCGTTGCCCAGACGCTTTGATTAAAAGGATTGAAGCTATCAAGGCGTTCACCAG
>CBFIIM010000141.1:0-2364 GCA_965662395.1 Spiribacter sp.
GTTTATCTCTTCGTGGTATCTCTCGGCTTGCTTTTGGCCGAATAGACTCATGCCTTCAATGTAGATGTCGATAATATCCTGTTCTGCCCTCAGGCTGAGCGTATAGCTCATCAAATCTCCCGGGTTAATGCCTGAGTTCTGGCGGCATCAAGTAACTGTCTTGCGGTTCTTGTACCTACGCCACTCTGGATGCCCTCGGTGACTAAAGATTGAATGTTAGCGATCTTCTCAGCGTTGTCCTGGTCTTGCCGAATCAAATCCCGCACATAATCGCTGGAGTTACTGTAACGACCCGATTGGGCCTGTTGTTCAACCCATTGTTTCATTGCAGAAGGCAGTGATACGTTCATCGTAGCCATTGAGATGCTCTCCTGTACTAGCAGTTGGCAATTTTTGCCAATTATTGCCAAGGATGACCTTGTACACAAATATTAGGTTCGAACTCCCGAGGCCAGCATCACCAGTAAACTGGATCGTTGAGCGCCGCGATGCATTGCGCCGGGCCTTTTATTTGCCCGATCGGCTGCCCGGTCAATGACTGCCCAAGCCAGCCTTCTGGCATGCTCAGTGGAAAAGGCGCGGGCACATCGGATTCATTGATGGGCACAAAGCCTGTCTTGCCATAGAAGGCCGGGTCGCCGTAGGTGAGCACAATTTCCACACCACGCTCATGCAGCACTGCCAAGGCGGTGTTTATCAGCTGCTGGCCAAAGCCCTGGCGCTGGTGTTCGGGCGTAACGGCCATTGGGGCTAACAGCCACACCGAACGCGGTTCAGCGGCATAACGCATCCGTGTAAAAATAACCGCGCCGGTGAGAGTGTGGTTGTCCTCGGTGATGAATGTGGCAACGTCACCCTCGGCTGTCTCATCAAGTATCTGCCTGGCAACCTGACCGATCAAAGCGCCTTCCTCACTACCTTCTGAGTGAGTGAAGGTTGCACTGAAGAGCGCGGAGATTTCGGCTATTTGTTGGCTGGTGTTCTTGATGATGCGCATTGTCTTCTGAATATTAGGGCATTAAAAAAGCCGGCGCGAGGCCGGCTTTTTTAATGAAAACTGACCCATTTCACTCCTGCTATAGTAAGGCGCTTTGGTTTTACCCGAGCCCGACTGCCCCATGATCGTAAGCAAACGCTGGCTGTTGACCCTCTGCTGCGCAGGCCTGATCAGTCTGGCAATACTAGTATTCGGGGTAGCGGATACCGACCCGGGCGTTCAGCGCATGCTGATGATTGCGGTATGCATCCTTGCCCTTTATATCTTTGAGCCGGTCACACTTGGACAAGCGTCTTTGTTTGCCATGCTGCTTCTGCTCGGCTCCGGCATCGCAGAACCATCGCAAGTACTCTCGGGCTTTTCCTCCCAGGCAGCATTCATCGTTTTGCTGGGCACTTTTCTAAACAATGCCATGGGGGCCACCTCGATACCCCAACGCCTAGTTTACTTTATGTTCAGGCACACCCGAGGATCGTCGAATGGCGTACTAGGTGGCATTTTGCTGCTGCCCTCAATGACTGCTGCATTTATCCCGGCCACCGTTATCCGCACCACTTTCCTGATCCCGGTGGTATTTAAAACGCTGGAGCGAATGAACATTAGCGCGGATTCACCGCTGGCCCGCAAAAAGATGATGGGCCTTGCGATTGGATCCACGATCAGTGGCATTGTTTTTGTCACGGCAGCCCCAGCCAACTTGGTGGCCGTTGAGATCATCAATCGCAGTCTGAGTGTATCTATTCAGTGGACTGACTGGTTACTGCTGATGCTACCGGTCTGGATCCTCATGACACCCATCGCCTGGTTAACGCTGAATATCATTTACCGCACCGATGAAAAGCCGGGGAAAATCGATATCGGGGAAATTGAACACGAACAGCAAGAGCTGGGCCCACTGTCGAGAAATGACAAGTTCTTCCTGGCGGTGATGGCCGCCACTATCGGGCTGTGGTTAACCCAGCCGCTACATGGACTTAGCCTAGTTTTCCCGATTTTCCTGGCTGCGGTATTGCTGTCATTCCCCCGCATCGGTATCTGCACCTGGGATACGATTAAAGCATTCAACTTGGATCTGTTTTTTCTGGTCGGAACGACAGTGTCCCTGGCCACGATACTGATCGATACGGGCACGATTGCCTGGGCAACCCATAACCTGCAGCAGTCCTCGTTTGCCTTGCTATTCACAAACCCGCTAGTGGCCATTATTGCAGCGGCCATTGCCGCTCAGCTGTTTCATGCGGTTATCACCAACGTTAACGCCGCTATCATCACCTTTTTGCCCATTATGATTGCTCTGGGCATTTCTCTGGGTGCCGACCCCTACATCCTGGCTTTAACGGTCACCGCCAGTTGCATCTTGGGATTTC
>CBFIIM010000142.1:0-2342 GCA_965662395.1 Spiribacter sp.
CCTGGCCGATACGCTGACCCGCTTAAGCGACCGGCTCAGTGCCAGTCACGGACCTGAACACCCTATCACTCAGCGCTCGCACTTTATTCCCGCGACCTACAGCATGCCGCGGGATCATGCCCAGTATCTGGCCGCTGTCGCCGCTGCGCCTGACGCGCTGTGGCTGTTAAAGCCTAAAAACAGCTCCCGCGGACGCGGCATCAGGCTGCTGAGCGATCCCACCGATGTCCCTATGGGTGATGAGTGGCTGATTCAGCGCTACCTGCACAACCCGCATCTGATTGATGGCCGCAAATACGTGCTGCGGCTATATGTGCTCATTCGCGGGCTGGAACCGCTGCGTGTCTATCGCTACGCACAAGGGTTTGCCAAGCTGGCCTCACATGCCTACACGCTGGATGATCTAACCGACCCGTTTATCCATCAGACCAATCCCGATATCAACGCCACCAACACCGGTGTCAACGACCCGGTGGTGTTTATTGACCTTAAGCAGTATGCCGAGCGCATTACCGCCGAAGGCCATGACAGTGATGCCCTTTTTGCCCGTATTGATCAGCTGCTAGCCATCACCGCCATTGCCGCGCGCGAGACGATGCGCACTGAGACCCTAGCCGCCGGCGCGGACCCGGAGGGATGTTTTGAGTTGATGGGCATCGACTGTCTGATCGATCAGTCCATGAACCCGTGGCTGTTGGAGTGCAACCTCAACCCCTCACTGGGCGTGTTTGCCGGCCCCGACGATGGCGGGGAGACCGAGGCGCAGGTTAAACGCACGATGGTGCATGATTTGGTATCGCTAGTGGGGCTCAACGACCCACACCGATCCCGCATGAAGGCCGATGACCCGGCAGACACCCTAGCCGCCAAATTGGCTATCGAGCGCTCCGCGGCAGGTGACTTTCGCTGCCTCTACCCCGGCACCCATCCCGCCGCCCTAGCCCCATTTTTTGACTGCCCGCGACCGGCCGATACTCAGCTTGCCAGTGCACTGGGCCATCCTGGATTAACCGCAGAGCGCCTGGTTCCTTGGCAGGTCAAAGAACACATTACCGATGATCAGCTGACCCTAACCCACACGGGTAAAGGCATCACCTGGCAGCCCAATGCCACCGCCAGTCTCATTTGGCTACATGTCACCGATGGATTAAGCCCTGCGCAGATTGCCGAGATGCTCTACACACCCGAGACACCGGCCAGCCTTGGGGAAATCGCAATGACCATTCACCAGGCCATCGCCGATTGGTGTGCTCAGGGCTTACTGCGACAAGCAGGCCCCGCCGATATGAGCGATGCGGCCACACCAAAGCCGAGCCGTTAACCGGTTAGCCCATTAACCCATTAATCGAGCATTCAGCGCCGCCAGTCCTTCAATACAATCTATGGTCACACGCCCAGTGGCCTCGGCATCCCCCCGACTCACACCAAGTCCCAACAGATACACCGGCTTGCCGGCCGCGGCTGCCGCGCGCACAAACCGATACCCCGACCAGACCATCAGCGAGGAGCCAATCACCCACAGCGCCGAGGCCGCCTCCACCGCGGCAAAGGCCTGCTCCACACGATCCACCGGCACGTTTTCACCAAAAAACACGACCGCGGGTTTGAGCATGCCGCCGCAGGCCTCACAGCCTGGCACCACGAACTGGCTGTAATCGACATTCCCCAGCTCAACATCGCCATCGGGCGTCTCGTACAAGGCAGTAACCCGCTCGGCCCAACCGGGATTCGCGGCCTCCAGCTGGCGTTGGTGACGATCCCGGGCAATCACCCGGGCACAGTCCAGGCACTCCACCCGATCCAGCCGGCCGTGCAAATCGAGCACTGAGTGCGCACCAGCCGCCTGATGCAGGCCATCCACATTTTGGGTGATGATGGTGCTAATGACGCCTGCCTGCTGCATGGCCGCCATCAGCTGATGCGCGGCGTTGGGCTGGGCGCGCTCGACCGTACGCCAGCCTATCAGGCTTCGCGCCCAGTACCGCTGCCGGCCGCGTTCACTGCCGGCAAACTCTGAGAACTGCATCGGCGAGCCGCGCTTCCACTGCCCACGATGATCACGGTAATCCGGAATACCCGAGGCGGTAGAAAGCCCCGCCCCGGTAATCACGGCCACCGGCGCATGATCGCGCAACGCCCGAGCCATCTGATCCAGGCTCAACTCATCAGCTGGGGCAGGTAATGGGCGAACACTCGACACCCGTTCAGGCCTCCTTGATATCAGTCAGCAAAGTGCTGATCAGCCCACGGAATAGTACGGACACTGCGTTACAATAACCGATTGGTTTTCTAAAGAGGTCCGTTTTGCTCAACCCCATCCGTCCTGCCGCCGCTCAAGGCAC
>CBFIIM010000143.1:0-2338 GCA_965662395.1 Spiribacter sp.
GGTTAATCGCCAGCGCAGCATCCAGCTGACCGGTGCGGATGCTACGGCGCGCATGCAGGCCCAGCTTGATCAATTGCGTGCGCATCCGCCGCAGTCGGTGGCCGGCCACGCGGTCACGCGCATCTATGACTATGCCATTGCCGAGAGTTTTCGTCCCGATGGAACCGATCGCCAGCCCATTCCGCTGCCGACCACTAATCTGATACAGCTAGAAATGAACACGATGTTTGTCAGCATCCGACCCAGTGGCACCGAGCCCAAACTCAAAATCTATTTGGAGTACCTGGGTGCGCCCATCTCCACCAGCGCCTTCGCCATCACCGACCAACTGGCCGACGAGACCGCTAGGGCCGATGCCCAGCTGGCTGCTGTCGCAAACGATCTCTTAACTTAGTGTTTCTGCATATCCGTCCGTTCTTTGACAGCCAAGAGCTAGGAAGATAATCTCGTACGTATTGAAAAAAAACGTACGCTTATAGGAGTTATTGTGGATCCACTTAAACCCTCTCATCTGCGCCAAAACCTTTATCGGGTGCTTGATCAGGTGCTCGAGACGGGAGAACCGGTTGAAATTATTCGGCGTGGTCGGAAAATGCGCATCGTTGTCGATACTCCGGCCCGATTAGAGGCACTAGAGCCCCACCCGGAATATGTGGTGGGTGATCTGGATGAGCTCATCGAGTGGGATTGGTCAGACGAGTGGCGACCTTAGTTCATCTAGATACTCACGTTTTGGTTCTGCTTTATGCTCAAGGTCGCGATGGGTTGAGTCCGTTGGCTGTTAGAGCAATAGAGCAGGCGGATCAGTTGCGCATCTCGCCGATGGTTAGGTTAGAACTTGAGTACCTTTACGAGATCGGACGGTTAACTCGTCCCGCTGCTGAGCTGATCAATACCCTCACTGTCCACTTGCCATTGGTAACATGCGAGCAATCCTTTGCTGTGGTCGTGACAGCTGCACAAGAAGAACGGTGGACTCGTGACCCGTTCGATCGTCTTATTGTTGCGCAAGCCCGATGTGCGGAAGCGGTTCTGCTGAGTCGGGATCGGCGCATTCATGCGCATTATCCAAAAACCATGTGGTGATTCAGTCTTTTCACCGATGTTGCGGATGGCCTCAAGCCCCTACGCTTGGTTCTGGACAGGCACCGTGGGGCAGAGGGAATGGCCGGCGATCTTTATGACGATGAGATCAGTCTGTACGAAATTTGGAACGTGCTGCAGCGCCAGCGCCGGGTCGTAGCCGCGGTGTTTGTCCTCTCTTTAGTGCTGGCGGCGGGCTACACGCTGTGGCGCACACCCCTTTACACCATGGATGCGGTGGTTGAGATCGGCCAGATCCCCAGTGCCGATGGCAGCCAAGTGGTGCCAATCGACCCGGCCGATGGGCTTGTCAGTCAGTTGAATGAGGTGATTATCCCGCAGATCAAACGCACGCCGGTGTTTCGCGGCACGTTGGCTGGCAGTGCTCAGGTGCTGAATGCCGAGGCGCGTTTGGTGCGGCTCTCCACCGTGATCCCTGCCGAGGCCGCCGCGCGTGCCGAGTGGTTTTTGGATGAAGTCATCGCTGCGCTTCAGGCCGATCATGGGTCAATCTGGACCCAGCAAAACGCTCGGCTGCAACAGCGCATCGCCGCCCTGCGCGATCAGGCGGGCCAGGCGGTGAACCGCCCCCAAATCGGTGGCTCAGAGGCCCAAAGCCGAATGGCTAGTGACGGCGCGCTTTGGGTTCGCCATCTCATGGACCGGGAAGCCAAAGAGGCTTTAATTGAGCTCAACACCACCCTCACCCAACTAGAAAGTGCGCGGCTTGCTTCCAGCCCCACCCAACTGGTGCGTGCCCCGGCCCTGGCCGACACGGCCGAGGGCCAGCCCGCGACTACGGTGATGATGTTGGCGGCAGTGCTGGGCCTGATGCTGGGGGTGTTCGCTGCTTTTGGCCGTGAGTTCCTGGCCAATGCCCGGGCTGAGCGGTGATCGCCAACTGGCAACTGGATTGCACGTGAACCCTGGCTACTTCCCCTTGGGGTATACTCAGCTTCCTCAATCACAAGGAATGTGAGGTGCGGCTCGGTGATGGAGGGGCTCGTCTTGTTGGTGATGGGGGCTCAGGTTTGGCCGGCGCTGTTGCTGGCCTTTGCGCTGGCTGCAGTTTCGATTAAGTTGCTGCGCCGGCCTGCCATGCACTGGGGGCTTGTCGACCGCCCGGGCGGGCGCAAGGTCCATGAACGCCCCACGCCTACCATCGGTGGTCTTGCCATTCTGGCGGCCTTTGCCGCCGCCTTTCCTCTGCTGCCGCCAGGTGCCAGCCATTTAGCCGGTTGGGCTGGGTTTATCC
>CBFIIM010000144.1:0-2285 GCA_965662395.1 Spiribacter sp.
ACCCGATTTCGCCCACGTCGCCTGACTGCGATCCAGCTCCAGGGTCTGATCAGTCGTGAAGTCTAGGGGGCCAGCGAGGACTTCGAGGGCGAAACGGCTGCGCTCTTCCACCCGCTCGCGATAACGCTGAAAGATGGCGTAGGGGGTGGTCAGTGCACCGGCACTGAGTTCATCATCGAGCCGATCTCGCCGGCCGGAAAAGGCCTCCAGATCGGCGGCCTTAAAATAGAACCGTTGCGGGTCAAGTGCCTCGAAATAGGCGTCAAACGCGGCTTCTGAAAGCTCGTCATTCAGGGCGAGGTCATTGTAGTGATAGCGCGACAGTAGCTCAGCGACCACCTGACCGGCGCGCTCCTGAATGGGCGCAGGCCTAATGGGCTCAGCCAGTGCCGTTTGCAGCGCAATGACTGCTGAGAGCAGCGAGAGCGCAAGTCCTGTGCGTAGGCGATGGTTCATGGGTCTGCCTTGGTTCATGTTCATTCTCTCTCCATCAGACCATGCAACCGGTCGTAATATCCACCGAGTTTTCTGCTAGCGTAGCGGGATTGCGACATAAGGCCAAACCATGCTGAACCCAAAACCCACCTCTGAAGACCAATCTGTAGCCATCCCCGGCATTGAATGCCTCACCGCACAAGCTTTTGCAGCGGTCGAGCGACGCGAGACACCCATTGTTTTTGTTCATGGCGCATTCGTGGGGGCATGGTGTTGGGAGGCGCATTTTCTGGATTATTTTGCCGCGCAGGGCTTTACGGTCTATGCCCCAAGCTTTCGCGGCCATGGCGGCAGTGATGGGGAGGATAGGCTGGATCAGTCGGGGATTCGCGAATACGTGGCGGATCTGGCACGCGTGATCGACGCTATCCCTGGGCCAGCGCCGATCTTGGTCGGGCACTCAATGGGCGCGCGCGTGGTTGAGCGCTACCTTGAGCGCTACCCAGCGACTGCAGCGATTCTAATGGCGCCCATCCCAACACATGGACTGATGCCATCCAGCCTGCGTCTGGCCATTGGTGACCCTATGCTGTTCGCCCAGTACGCCTGGATGCAGACCTTTGGTGTGGGCAGCAGTGATTTGGCGATTGCTGAACGAGCGCTATTCTCCAATGGTTTGTCGCCTGCACTGCGGGAGCGCTACTTAGCCCGTGCCCAACGGGAGTCTCAGCGTGCTCTTTGGGAGCTGAGTTTACCTGGTGGGCCTCGGCCGTCGCTGGTCGACAACAAACCGCCCATGCTGGTGATGGCAGCCGGTGAAGATGCGCTGTTCTCAGTGGGTGAGGTCCACGGTGTGGCCAAGCTTTGGGAGTCAGACAGCGTGTTGATTGAAGGCCTCGCTCACGCCCTAATGCTGGAGCGACAGTGGCAACGTGTGGCCGATGAACTCATCCGCTGGATTTGGCAGCGCGGGATTCATTAAGCCTGCTTGTTATTGCCTTACCAGCGGAACTTATCCCAGAGCTCAGGATTAGCCCAATGCCGGGCATTAAGCCAATCCGGCGTAACTTTATAGTAAGCCATTTCAAAGACATACCATGGGCGCTTAGCGCCTTCATCAAGACTGGTTTCAGCGCGGTGAAACCCCAGGCTGATCAGCGCAGAGCGGCTCAGCACCGATGGTTTGTCTCTGGGTGCGATCACCAATACCCGGCCTGCCAGCACATCACGCAATTGGCTGATCAATGGCAGGATTAAATCGGATTGATCAAAATCCGCATCCCCGTCGACGATGGCCGTTGCGGCCCGGGGTAATGCTGCCTGACGCTGGGCAGCTAGCGCCTCGGGGCCGCTTAAGCATAGCGTCTGGGCCGAGCGGGCTACCGCGGCCAGTGCTGATTGATCGGTAACCAGTAGGCTAGGATGCGCCTCGGTTTGGTTCAGACACTGTGCCAGATAATCAACAGTCGAGGGTTGATCTGCGCTCACTGGGCCTCCAAAGCGGTGTGTAACGTGCGAAACGCTTGGCTGAGCTTGTGCTTAGCGGCCAAGTGAATCAGCGGGCGAGCGGCCTCATGGGACTCTCTGACAATGACCGAGGCGGGCAGATAGGGCTCAAGCACCGGCGTACCGGTCTGTTTGAGTTCACCGACTAACCGCTGGGGCAGTCGAGCACGCGCCTGAAATTGATTCACGATAATCCCCTCAACCATTAGGCGCTGATTATGATCAATCCGCAGCTCATCAACGGTAGCCACTAACTCATCCAGCGCTTGACGTGCAAAGGCATCGCAATCATAAGGAATCAGGCAGCGGTCAGCGGCAATTAATGCCGAGCGGGTATAGAAATT
>CBFIIM010000145.1:0-2236 GCA_965662395.1 Spiribacter sp.
CGCAATGG
This sequence comes from Spiribacter sp., assembly GCA_965662395.1. Taxonomy (GTDB): domain Bacteria; phylum Pseudomonadota; class Gammaproteobacteria; order Nitrococcales; family Nitrococcaceae; genus Spiribacter. The sequence continues at coordinate 9 of CBFIIM010000145.1, forward strand.
CCGCAAGATTCTGGCGCGCCGGCGTGCCAAGGGACGTGCGCGCCTGACGCCCTGATCCTTGACCGTCCGCGTTCTGCACGAGCATGCCTTTCCGCGCAGCGCGCGGCTTACCCGAAGCAGTGAATTCCAGGCGGTATTTGCGCAGGCCACGCGTCATGCAGACCGCTACTTCACTATTCTGGTAGGCAGTGGTTCAGGCAACGGGGCCAGGCTGGGTCTGGCGGTTTCCCGCAAAGCCGCGCCGCGAGCCGTTGATCGCAATCGACTCAAGCGGCTGATCAGGGAGCGTTTTCGGACACATCGCGATAAGATGCCCGCAGTGGATGCGGTGGTTATGGTCCGACCGATCGCCTGTCACACTGATAACGCTACACTGACGATTGCACTTGATCGACTCTGGCAACGGATATCCCGGGAATGCGAATCATCCTGATTGCTTTACTTCGTGCCTATCGCTACTGCATCAGCCCGCTATTCGGGCCGTGTTGTCGTTTTCATCCCACCTGTTCGTGTTATGCCATCGAAGCCGTACAGCGCCATGGCACGATTAAGGGCAGTTATTACGCTATTCGGCGCGTTCTGCGCTGCAATCCCCTGCACCCCGGCGGCATTGATCCGGTACCGGGCACTGACACCGCGAGTCACCACCGATGATGGATAATCAACGTCTCTTCCTGCTGGTTGCCCTGGCGCTGGTCATGTTGTTGATCTGGACCACTTGGCAGCAGGACTACGGCCCGCAGCCAGTCGCTCAGAGTCAAACGCAGCCTGTTGATGAAACCGGCACCCAAGCCCCCGCTCCGCAGTCTGAGTCGGCCGATAGCACACAAACAGCGGCCCCCGCCGGCGTTTCGCGGGAGCCTGGGGCGCAGCGGGCCGAAGCGATTGCTGATAGCAGCGTGACAGTGATTGAAGTCACAACCGATGTACTGGATGTGCGTATTCCTCTGGAGGGCGGCAATATTGTTGAAGCCCGTCTGCCGCAGCACACGGTCTCTGCCGATGATTCAACACCGTTTACGCTGCTGGGTCAGAGTGATCCGTTGTTCACCGCCCAAAGCGGGTTGGTGGGGGATGGTGTCGAGGCGCCTGATCATCTGGCGCGCTGGCAGGCAGAGTCTGAGCGTTATGTGCTGGACGCCGATGCTGATCGCATCGAAGTACCGCTGCGCTGGCAGGGGGAAAACGGTGTCACCATTACGCGGCGCTATATCTTTGAGCGCGACAGCTACGTTGTGCGTGTGGTGCATGAAGTCACCAACTCAGGCGCTGCGGATTGGCGGGGCTATCAGTACAACCAGCTGCGTCGCACATCCGATACTGAGGGACCGGGCTTTTTGGGTGCCGCCAGCTATACCGGTGGGGTGATCTACAGCCCGCAGGATAAGTACCAGAAGATCAGTTTTGGCGATATGGAAAAGGAGGACCTCTCCCAGGATATCGCTGATGGCTGGCTCGCGATGATCCAGCATTACTTTCTGGCCGCTTGGGTACCGCAGCGTGAGCAGAATTTGCGCTACTACACCCGGGTGAGCCGTGGTGAGTACATCTTGGGTCAGAGTTCACCCTGGCAGACCGTGGCCGCGGGACAGAGCGGGGTCTTTGAAAATCGCCTGTTTGTCGGTCCTAAAGAGCAGGATCGTCTGGATGCCGTGGCTGAAGGCCTAGAGCTGACGGTCGACTACGGCTGGCTGACGATTATCTCTAAGCCTCTGTTTATCGCGCTTGATTGGATTCATAGCGTGGTGGGCAACTGGGGTTGGTCCATTATTTTGTTAACGCTCGGCATCAAGCTAGTGTTCTACAAGCTTTCTGAGGCCAGTTATCGCTCGATGGCGCGGATGCGCAAGCTCCAGCCCGAAATGCAAAAGCTGCGTGAGCGCTACCCTGATGACCGTCAGCAGATGAACCAGGAGTTGATGCAGCTCTACAAAAAGCAGAAGGTCAATCCGCTCGGCGGGTGTTTGCCGATATTGATTCAGATTCCGGTATTTATCGCGCTCTACTGGGTGTTGCTGGAAAGCGTGGAGCTGCGTCAGGCGCCTTGGATTCTCTGGATTAACGATCTGTCGGTGCAGGATCCTTTCTTTGTGCTGCCGCTGTTGATGGGTGTGACCATGTTCATCCAGCAAAAGCTTAACCCCGCGCCGCTGGATCCCATTCAGCAGAAGATCATGATGGGTCTGCCCATTGTCTTTACGGTGTTCTTTGTGTTCTTCCCGGCGGGC
>CBFIIM010000146.1:0-2229 GCA_965662395.1 Spiribacter sp.
GGCAAGGACGGGCTGAAAGTCATTATGATGTGTGAGCTGCCCTCCAACGCCGTGTTGGCCGATCAGTTCCTTGAGATCTTTGATGGCTACTCCATCGGCTCAAACGATCTGACACAGCTAACCCTAGGCCTGGACCGTGACTCGGGTCTAATTGCCCATCTGTTCGAAGAACGGGATCCTGCGGTGAAAGCCCTTTTGCATATGGCCATTCAGGCCGCGCGCCGGGCGGGCAAATACGTGGGTATCTGTGGTCAGGGCCCATCAGACCATCCGGATCTTGCTCGCTGGCTGATGGAAGAAGGCATTGACAGCGTCTCGCTGAACCCCGACAGCGTGGTGGAGACTTGGTTGTATCTGGCTGAGGACAACGCCAAAACCTAGATCGGTCAGGACTTGAGCTGGCAACCGTTCTGCGCTAATTTGGTCAGACCAATTGGCGTGAAGGAAACGGATCCATGCCGGCTCATGCGCTTTTCCGATCAGAAGATCTTCGATTTCAGGTCGATGTCGACCCGCTGATCGAGGCCCTTGGAAAGGTCCTTCCAGAGGAAGGACTGATTGTTCACGAGGCGGGCCGACGCGCCTATGAATGCGACGGCCTATCCGCCTACAAACAACTGCCACTGCTGGTGGCCGTACCCGAGACTGTCGAGCAGGTTCAAGCCGTGCTGCGGTTATGTCACGAGGCCGGCGTCCCTGTAGTCACCCGCGGCTCGGGCACCAGTCTGTCTGGCGGATCACTGCCCCACCCCCAAGGGCTTCTATTGGCCATGGGCAAGTTCAACCGTATTCGCGAAATTGACGACAAACGTCGAATCGCCCGCGTTGAGCCGGGTGTGCGTAACCTAGCGATTAGTGAAGCCGCAGCGCCCTACGGGCTTTACTACGCGCCGGACCCCTCCTCACAAATCGCCTGCTCCATTGGCGGTAATGTGGGCGAGAATGCCGGTGGCGTGCATTGTCTAAAGTACGGACTGACGGTGCATAACGTACTCTCCGTTGAAATGGTCACCATCGAGGGTGAGCGCACCACGATCGGCAGTGAAGCGCTGGATTCCCCCGGCTATGATCTGCTTGCCCTCCTCCACGGCTCTGAGGGCATGCTGGGAGTCATTGTGGAGGTCACCGTCAAACTCCTACCCCATCCGCTGACCAAACAGGTATTGATGGCCTCCTTCGCCGATGTGGAATCCGGCGGCCATGCAGTGGCGGCCATTATTGCCCAAGGGATTATCCCTGGTGGGCTTGAAATGATGGATGGTGCTGCCATTCAAGCGGCCGAAGACTTCGTCCATGCCGGTTATGACACGGAAGCCGCCGCGATCTTGATTTGCGAGCTGGATGGCAGTGAAGCCGAGGTGGCTGATCAAATGCAGGCCGTTCAGGACTGCCTACAATCTCATGGTGCTAAGCGTATTCAGATCGCCGCCGATGATGAAGAAAAAGCGCGTTTTTGGGCCGGACGTAAGGCCGCCTTCCCAGCCGTTGGGCGCATTTCGCCCGATTACTACTGCATGGACGGGACGATCCCCCGCAAGCAATTGGCCTACGTCCTGCGTCGGATCAGCGAGCTTAGCGCCGAACAAGGGCTTGAGACCGTGAATGTCTTTCATGCCGGAGATGGCAATCTGCATCCCTTGATTCTGTTTGATGGCAACCAACCCGGGCAGCTGGAGGCCGCAGAGACACTCGGCAGCCAGATCCTGCAGCTGTGTGTTGAGGTGGGAGGCACCGTGACCGGCGAGCACGGCGTGGGCGTCGAGAAAATCAACGAAATGTGTGTGCAGTTCGCCACCGCTGAAATTGAGCAATTCCATGCCGTAAAACACGCCTTCGACCCCACCGGGCTGCTCAACCCCGGCAAGGCCATCCCCACACTCAACCGCTGCGCCGAATTTGGCCGCCTGCATGTGCACAACGGGCAGTTACCACATCCCGAGTTGGAGCGGTTGTAATGAGCGCAGCCGATCAGACCGAGGCATTGCAAGCCAGCGTCCTGGCGGCGCAAAAATCCGGCACGGCGCTCAAGATTATCGGCGGCAATACTAAGGCCTTTTATGGCAACCCAACGGACGGTGAAGCACTAGAGATCGGCGGCCACCAAGGTGTGGTCAGTTACGAACCCACCGAGTTGGTCATCACCGCCCGCGCCGGCACACCGATTGCTGAACTGGAGGCACTGGTCGCGGCCGAAGGCCAAGCACTCGCCTTTGAACCGCCGCAGTTTGG
>CBFIIM010000147.1:0-2163 GCA_965662395.1 Spiribacter sp.
TGGAAAGCCGGGTATCCTTACCGATCAGGACCTGACCGGAACCGCCCTCGCCTGCCAGCACACGGCCTGCGGCCCAGCCCAGCTTGAGCATAAAATCCGCGGTAATGGGGGCTTCTCCCACCCGGCCACGAATCCCGTCTGTCCCGAAATAGCGCTTCTGCATAGAATTCTTTTGCCTCCCTGCAACCTCAGCCCGGCAAATGCTCTGAATATCTCAATACATAGTCACTCAAGACTACGGCATCCCGAGTCTCAGCAACATCATGCGCACGGATGATTGTTGCGCCACGACAGAGCGCCAAGGTTGCCGCAGCGATACTACCGGCTAGTCGATCCGGCATTTCTCGCCCCAGCACACGACCTACCAGTGACTTTCGCGACAGTCCAGCAAGCACGGGAACGCCCAGGTCAACAATTTCATCCAACCGGTTCAGCAACTCGGCGTTATGCGGGTCGGTCTTACCGAACCCAAAACCTGGATCGACGATTAATTGCTGGCGTGGAATGCCCGCGGCTTCAGCGGCTTCCAATCGCTGGCTCAAGAAACCACGCACCTCGCCAACGACATCGTCATAGCGGGGATTATTCTGCATGGTCTTAGGTGTGCCCTGCATATGCATCAGACACACAGGCAGACCAGTAGCAGCGGCGGCTTCTAATGCCCCGGGGCGACGCAATGCCATGACATCATTAATCAGCCCGGCGCCGGCTTCGGCAGCGACCTGCATGACCTCAGGCTTTGACGTATCGATGGAGAGGGGGACAGAAACTATCTCGCGCAGGGCCTTTAGAACCGGTAAAACCCTTTGCAATTCTTCATCAACACTAACGCCTTCGGACCCGGGGCGAGTGGACTCCCCCCCGATATCAATAATGGCAGCACCGGCCGCCTCCATAGCCAATGCATGGCGGACCGCCTGCTCAGCACCCAAAAAGTCACCCCCGTCCGAGAAGGAATCGGGGGTGATGTTGAGGATGCCCATGACGCAGGGACGCGACAAATCGAGCCGCTTGCCCCCACAATCAAGCACTAAGGCCATAGCAGCCTAGTGTTCGCTGGCCGGCTTGCCGCCGACGTCAGTTTCCTTGTCTTCGGTGGCGTCTGGCTCAGCGTCAGAAGAAGCCGTCCCCGAGGGGCGGCCTGTATCCTTGGGCGGACGCGGCTCGCGACCATTCATAATGTCGTCAATCTGATCTCGATCAATGGTTTCATACTTAAGCAGTGCATCTGACATTTTGTGCAAGATGTCTACATTGGCCTCCAAGATCGCCTTCGCTTCAGCATAGTTCTCCTCGACGATGCGACGGACCTCTTCATCGATGGCATGGGCAGTCTCATCCGAGATCATCTTATGCTGGGTCACCTGATGGCCGAGGAATACCTCACCCTCATCCTCACCATAGGCCAGCGGCCCCATGCGATCGGAGAGGCCCCACTTGGTCACCATATTACGGGCGATTTCCGTCACTCGCTGAATATCGCTCTGCGCACCAGTGGTTACCCGCTCAGGACCAAAAATCATCTCCTCAGCGATCCGGCCGCCAAACAACCCACAAATTGAGCTGTTCAACCGACGCTTGGTATAGCTGTAGCGATCTTCTTCGGGCAAGAACATCGTCACGCCCAGCGCCCGGCCACGCGGGATGATAGTGACCTTGTGCACTGGATCATGTTCTGGAACTTTCAGACCAACGATGGCATGCCCTGCCTCGTGGTAAGCAGTCAGCCGCTTCTCGTCTTCGGTCATGACCATGGATTTGCGCTCAGCGCCCATCATGATCTTGTCCTTGGAATCTTCAAAGTCCTGCTGATCGACTACACGCTTATTGCGACGGGCAGCAAACAATGCAGCCTCATTGACCAAGTTGGCCAAATCCGCACCTGAGAAGCCCGGTGTACCGCGGGCCAAGACCTTGGCGTCAATATCGTCAGCCAACGGGGTTTTGTTCATATGGACGCGCAAAATCTGCTCACGGCCGCGAACGTCCGGCAACGGCACCACCACCTGGCGATCAAAACGGCCCGGGCGCAGCAGCGCTGGGTCAAGCACATCTGGGCGGTTGGTCGCCGCAATCACGATGATGCCTTCGTTGCCCTCAAAGCCATCCATCTCAACCAGCATCTGGTTCAGGGTCTGCTCACGCTCATCATGGCCACCCCCG
>CBFIIM010000148.1:0-2072 GCA_965662395.1 Spiribacter sp.
AGCAATGCACGAACGCGACCAAATTCGGTCCCAGAGATAATGGTGTCGCCCTGGCGCAGAATGCCGTTGCGCACCAGCACCGTAGCGACGGGGCCGCGGCCGCGATCAAGGCTGGATTCCACCACAATTCCGGAGGCCGGACATTCGCGAACAGCCTTCAGTTCAAGCAGCTCAGCCTGCAGGGCCACGGCTTCGAGCAGTGCATCCACACCATCGCCATTCAACGCCGAGCAATTAATGAACTGGGTATCGCCGCCCCACTCTTCCGGAATCACTTCCAGAGCGGAGAGCTCATTTTTAACGCGATCGGGATCGGCATCCTCTCGATCAATCTTATTGACCGCCACCACAATGGGCACACCCGCGGCTCGGGCATGTTTGACCGCTTCTTCGGTCTGCGGCATCACACCGTCATCAGCGGCCACCACTAGGATGACCACATCTGTGACCTGTGCACCACGTGCCCGCATAGCGGTAAAGGCTTCATGTCCCGGGGTGTCCAGGAAGGTCAGATCGCCGCGATCGGTATTCACCCGATAGGCGCCGATATGCTGGGTAATCCCGCCGGCCTCCCCGGCTGCAACCTTCGAGCGACGGATATAGTCGAGCAAGGTTGTTTTGCCGTGATCGACATGACCCATAATCGTAACCACGGGCGAGCGCGGCTCAGCTTTGCCAGACGGCTCCGTCGACTGACCCAACACCGACTCTTCTAGATCATCTTCACGAACCGGGTGCGGACGATGCCCCAGCTCTTCAACCAACAGGATGGCCGTATCTTGGTCGATAGCCTGATTAATCGTGGCCATGACCCCTTGCTTCATCATCTCTTTGATCAGATCAGCGGCCTTCACACTCATCCGCTGCGCCAGCTCACCCACAGTAATGCTTTCTGGCACCTGCACATCACGGATCACCGGGGCGGTCGGTTTTTCAAATTCTTGCTGAAGCGCCGAGCTAGCAGCGCCTGCGGCACCACGGTGTGCACCACGACGGCCACCGGACTCAGGCTTTTTACGCGCCTTACCCTTGCCACGAGAGGCTTTGCGGGCGGCACGTTCTTCGGCTTCACGCTCGCGTTTGGCTTCGGCCTCGAGTCGCTTACGCTCTTTTTCGTCCTCAATTTCTTTTTTACGCGCAGCCTCTGAGTCAGCTTTTTGCTGTTCAGCCTCCACATCGGCCACACTGGCGGCCTCTGCTGCCTCGACGGGCTCAGCTTCTGCTGCCGCCGGTACTTCCTCAGGCGCAGCTGCCGGCATCTCGGCTGCCGCTTCGCGTGCTTTTTCCTCGGCCTCTACCGCGGCTTTGCGGGAAGCTTCAGCTTCTTCGGCCGCTTTTCGTGCAGCTTCTGCGGCTTCAATATCCTTTTGCAGAGCACGCTCCAGCAAAGGGGCTTCCTGCTCAGCAGCTTCGGCTTCCACTACACTGCGCTTGACGTAGGTCCGCTTTTTACGAACCTCCACACTGACTGTGCGCGCTGTGGATGCCCGCGGCCCCCGCGCACCGGCACGGCGCTCACCGCCGGCTGATGGCATACGCAGCTCACTATGACTGCGACGCTTTAGCGTGATCTGAGAGGGTCCGCCATCCTCACCGTCGCTGTCCCGTCGCCCATGAGTGGCGCGGATATGATCAAGCAAGGTGGCTTTATCGGCTTCGGCGAAAACCGCATCCGGATCCTCGCAGGCGAGATCTGCTTCACGCATATGCGAAAGCAGCCGCTCAAGCGGCAGGCCGATCTGTTCAGAAAACTCTCTGATAGTGCTCTGCGACATATTCAATCCCTCCGTCCCGGCAATACCGGGCTTACGCCTTTTGGTCGGCCTCTTCGGCAAACCAGGGCTCACGGGCCTTCATAATGAGTGCGCCTGCGCGCTCCGCATCGAGGCCCTCGATGACAACCAGGTCATCCACTGACTGCTCGGCCAGATCTTCCATAGTTCGGATGCCCTGAGCGGCCAATTGCATGGCCAAGGACTGATCCATGCCCTCCATAGCCAGCAAATCCTCAGCCGGTGCCTGATCCGCTGCAGCCTGAGCCTCACGTTCGGCCAGCACATCCCGTGTGCGCT
>CBFIIM010000149.1:0-2008 GCA_965662395.1 Spiribacter sp.
CTGGTGACCGTGTGCAGCTGCGTATGAACGCGTCGGATAGTTTTAGCGCGGCGAAGACGACGACCATGTCTATGGGCTCACTCGTCACGACCTGGACGATTACGACGCGCGCTCAGGACACCACACCGAACAATTTCAGCTTCAATGACCTAACAGACCAAGAGCTGGATACCTTGGTCACGTCGAACAGCGTCACGGTATCGGGCTTTGATGGGCCGTTGACAGCATCTGTGTCCGGTCAGGGTAGTCCGTTCATTCGTGTCGGCGGCGGCTCATGGGCGTCATCGGTTTCCGTCGAGCCCGGGCAATCCATACAGCTGCGTCTGACCACGTCGAGCGATTTTGAGACGGAGTATATTGCAACCGTTAGCCTTGGGAATGCTTCGGTTGATTGGGTGGTAAAAACCAAGTCAGACCAGCCGCCGACATCATGCGAAGCACCGGGCCAACAATTTCAAGGTGGTATATGCGCAACGACCGGCGCCAACGCTCTGATAGCAGCGCCGAGCGAAACCATTCCTTTCCCCGGTGTGGGATGGGGTTCTCATGGATCATATCGGGGCATTCTCAGCTCAACGGATGGCCGGGGCAATACCGCCGCTTTGGTGGCCTATGGTGCATCGGCACACCCAGCAGCATCTGCCTGCGCTAACCTTACCCTTGGTGGCTTTAACGATTGGTACCTTCCTGCCATTGATGAGCTGGAACAGCTCTATCAGGTGAGGGAGGCACTGGACGGGCTTGGCAACTCCTGGTCCTCTACGGAGGTCTTTAATCCATACGGAACGCACGCGCGGACGCTCAGTCTTGCCAGCGGCGGCCGGTTCTCGAGACTCAAGTACCTCAATAACCGCGTCCGGTGCGTCCGGAGGGCAAATTAACCCTTTTATCCTTTTTGCCGTGTGAGGTGCGAAAAGAACCCCGCTAGCGGCAAAGCAATATTCGATAAGAGGCCGCCTAAGCGGCGGCCTCGGTGTGTGCCCGGTCCTGAAGGCCAGCGAGGTAATCGCTGGCCTGTGCTGCCTTTGAGGCGGCAGTGAAGATGGCCTTCTTGTCGGCCTTGAGGACCTGAAGCCAGTTGTCGATGTAGGCGGCGTGATCCTGCCGGGGCGTCACGCTGATGCCCAGATCGGCGCAGAGGAATGCGGCCCCTAGTTCGGCCACGAGCTCTTCCATGGCGTAGGCCTGATCGCCGAAGCGTTTACCAAACTCCCGGTCGCAGCGCTTTGCCGCGCCCGTCCAGTGCGTCAGTTCATGCAGCAGCGTGCCGTAATAGGCCTCGGTTGGTGTGCTGGTCTCGGTGCCGAGGAAGCGCGCGCGCTCCGGCATCTGGATGATGTCGTCTGAGGGCCGGTAGAAGGCGCGCTCACCGCCGTGCTTCAGGGTGGCCCCTGTGGCCTGAACGAAGGCTTCGGCCGCGTCGATGGGCTCGACGGGGGTCTCGGGATCCGGCAGAGGCTCGGGCTCGTAGCCGTCTACCTGGTCCGCATTGAAAACCCAGGACGCCTTGGCGATGAGGCGTTTGTTGTCGGTCTGCCAGTTGCCGTCCTTGTTTTCGAGTTCGTCGTCGGCGATTTCGATCTCTTTGTAGAACACCACCAGGCTCGACTTCTCGCCCTTGCGCACCTGACATCCCTGCTTCTGCCACTGGCGATAGGTGCCCCAGATCCCGGTGCTGAAGCCGCGGGCTGTGCCGGCGGCCCAGAGGGAGACCACGTTCACACCGCGATAGGCGTTGGAAGTGTCGATGTTGGTGGGGCGGTTGAGGCCCTCTCCGCTACGGTGCCAGGGCATCTGCCAGTCGCCGGCGCCTGCCTCGATGGCGGCAATGATGGTGTTGGTCACTTGGGTGTAGACGTCGGGCTTTTTGCTCTTGGTCGTCATGGCTTCGCTCCTTTTTCGTTTTGCGAGGCCGCGACCGCCGCGGCCTTCCGATGGCTGCCGGAGAGGCAGGGGCGAAGCCGGGCGCGGCACCCGAAGGGCGGAAGCGAAGCGGGAGACGGGGAGG
>CBFIIM010000150.1:0-2008 GCA_965662395.1 Spiribacter sp.
CTCGGTGTCTCAATGGAGCTCATCGAAGAAAACCTGATCTGGGACAGTAGTTATGAACAAGGCGATGTGATGACGGCGGCGATGCGTCCTGAGGATGCCTCGGCCTGGTTCGGCGCCGAAGCCCCGGATCTGTCATTGACGGCTCGCTCACGTGGCGCCGACTGGGTGTACACCTACCTCAACAGTTTTTATGTCGATCCGGATGCACCGATTGGCTGGAATAACACGCTGTTGCAGAATGCTTCAATGCCGCACGTGCTTTGGACGCTTCAGGGCATCCCGGAACCCCGTTATGAAGATGATAATGGCGAGATGAAAGTCGCTGGGATCCGGGTTGCAGAAGACCAACGCGGGTCAATGACAGAAGCTGAGTATCAGCAAGCGACCCGCGACATCACCAACTTTATGGCCTTTGTGGCTGAGCCGGTCAGAGCCAAACGTCAGGAACTGGGCGTCTGGGTGATTGGGTTTTTGCTGATTTTCACCGTGCTCGCCTACTTTATGAAGCGCGAATACTGGAGGGATGTCCACTGAGCCGCCAAGCTGACGATCTGGGTGGGCAGACACCGGTGCTGCTCAGTCAGCGCTCGACGATCGGCCTCTATAGTGACCCCTCTGCGCTCGATAGTCATCGAGTCAGACTGGTGTTGGCTGAAAAAGGGATTAATGTGGAGGTCGTCGAGGTGGATGCCGACGGCGTCCAGCCCGAGGATCTTGTTGATCTGAACCCCTACGCTGAAACCCCAACGCTGATCGATCGGGATCTAGCGCTCTATGACCCGCGAGTCATCTGCGAGTACTTGGATGAGCGCTTTCCCCACCCGCCATTGATGCCGATTGATCCGGTCTCGCGCGCGAAAGCCAAGCTGGTCATTTCGCGCATAGAGCGGGATTGGTATGCGCTGTTGTTGCAGCTTGAGCGCCAGGACAAGCGCGGACGGCCAGCACTGCGACGAGAGCTGGCAGAAAGCCTCGCCGCCAGTGCTGATGTGTTTGCGGCCGGAACTCCGTACTTCCTCAGCGATGAAATCACCATGATGGACTGCACGCTGGCACCACTGCTCTGGCGTCTTGGACATTACGGGGTCGAGTTGCCGCCCGAAGCACAACCCATTCGGGACTATGCCGACCGGTTGTTTATTCGTGAGCCATTCCAAGCCAGTTTGACTGACGCTGAACAGGGTATGCGCTCGGGCTCATGACACCGAGTCGGCCTTATCTATTGCGAGGCCTCTACGACTGGATTGTCGACAACGGTCTCACCCCGCATCTGTTGGTTAACGCAGAGGCCCCGGATATTCAGGCGCCGCTTGAATTTGCCGAAGAAGGGCGGCTTGTGTTGAACATCTCGCCCACTGCGGTGCGTGCGCTTGATCTGGGTAATGATGCGATTGAGTTTGATGCCCGCTTTGCCGGCAAGCCGCGGCATGTCTGGGTGCCAATGGCGGAGGTGCTTGCCATTTATGCCCGTGAAAACGGGCGGGGCATGCTGTTCTCTGAGGAGGACGGCCAGGGCGATCCACCGCCAGATGGCGGTGGCGATTTGCAGGATACCCAGGGTGATAGCGGCGAGGGCCGCGGACGCCCCGGTCTTCGGGTCGTCAAATAACCTGCCATTAGCCGCCAAACAGTTGGCGGTCGATTAAATCACACAGACAGTGAATGACCAGCAGGTGGACCTCCTGAATCCGTGCTGTGACCTCGGCGGGGACTCGGATTTCGATGTCAGTGCCCTCCAGCTTCAGCGCCATAGCGCCCCCATCCCGCCCGGATAGGGCAACCACGCTTGCCCCTCGCTCATGTGCGGCCTCGATGGCCCGAATGACGTTGTCGCTTCCGCCACTGGTGCTAATGGCCAGCAGGACGTCACCGGGGTGCGCCAGCGCGCGGACCTGGCGGGCGAATACCTCGCGGAAATCATAGTCATTGGCAATGGGGGTCAGCGTTGAGCTGTCGGTAGTCAGTGCGATGGCTGGGAGTCCGGGCCGCTCCATTTCAAAGCGGTTGA
>CBFIIM010000151.1:0-1890 GCA_965662395.1 Spiribacter sp.
TGTTGAATTGGGTGACCAGGATGATGCCCATCAGGGCAATGGCAATCACAAAGGCCTGACTTAAGAATGACTGCGCTTCACGCTGATCCTCATCCTCACCCTTAAACTGCACCTGCACCCCGGGCGGCAGGGGATTGTCAGTAAGTGAGGCCCGCAGCGCCTGTACCCGCTCATCGGCCAATCGGCCAGATTCAACATCCGCGTTAATGGTCAGCACCCGCTCGCCATTAATGCGCTCAAGGGTTCCGGTTTTGGGCGCAGGGATGAAGTCGACAAAGTTACTGACGGGCACCTGACCATAACGGGTTGGCACACGCAGTTGGCCCAGACTATCCAGGCTTCGCGCCTCTACCGGAAAGCGCACCCGGATATCCACCTCATCGTCGGCGTCATCCGGGCGGTAATCAGCAATCAGCACACCGTTGGTGACCAGCTGCACCGCATTACCGACCAGCTGGACATCGGCGCCGTAGCGCGCGGCTTTCTCACGATCCACCTGCAACGCCCATTCAATCCCCGGCAGCGGGCGGTTGTCCTCGACATCAGCAAAACCGCCCAGCATGCTCATCCGCTGACGCAGGGCTTCCACCCCGTCAGCCAACTGATCGGGTTGGCCTGAGACCTGCAGTTCCACCGGCTTGGCCTGCCCCGGCCCCTCCTGTTGCTCGGTGATCTGCACCCGAATACCCGGGATATCGGCCACTGCCGCTCGAATATCGGCAATCACCGCCTCGGCCCGTCGGCGCTGGGTCCAGTCCACAAAATCGAGCTGCACCACACCAATGGCATCACGCGCCAGTGACTGCCCACCGGTACGGGTGGGATCCGCAAACGTGCGGGCGTAGGAGAAATCAATCTCCTCAAAACCGGCCAACCGCGATTCCACGGCCCGGACCAGTTCATCTTTTTCATAGACAGACAAATCACCGCGGGCCTGCACCTGAATGCGGGCATAATCCGGCTCGGTGGACGGGAAAAACTCCACGCCGGCCCCAAAACGGCCATAGGCAATGTAGGTGGCCACTACGACCGCCATCATCACCAATAACACCGTCCCCGGCATCCGCAGCGCCCCGCGCAAAAAGCGCACATAGGCGCCACTAAAGCCATCTAGCGTCTCCAGATCCCCAGACTCGGCAATCAGAATACGTCGATGATGCGCGCCTTTGTCGTTATCGGCGCGGGCAAACCAGCCACCCAGTACCGGGATAAAAATCAGCGCCATCGCCAACGAGGCGGCCAGGGTGACAATGACGGTAATAGGCAGATATTTCATAAACTGCCCGACCAGCCCGCCCCAGAAGAGCAATGGCACAAACACCGCGAGGGTGGTGACCGTGGCCGCAATAATCGGCCAGCTCATTCGCTTGGCGCCATAGCGGTAGGCATCCAGCGCCGACCAGCCCTCGGTCATGCGCCGCTCGGCCAGCTCCACCACAACAATGGCGGCATCCACCAACATGCCCACCACCAGAATCAGCGAGAACAGCACCACGATATTCATGGTGTAGCCCATCGCATGCACTGCCAAAATCCCGCTAAGAAACGCACCGGGGATGGCTAACCCCACCAACAGCGCCGGCCGCCAACCCATGGCCGCCACCACCACGATCATCACCAGCACCACGGCGGTCACAACGTTGTTTTGCAGATCGCGCAGCATCGTGCGGATGTCATCCGAGCGATCCTGCAGATAGGTTACTTCGATCGAGGCAGGCCACTGCGCACGCATCCCCTCCACCAGGGAGCGCACCTGATCATTAACCTCGATAATATTGGCGCCAACCCGCTTTGAGACCTCCAGCGTGACTGCCGGCTGGCCATTAATGCGGGCAAATTCATTGGGGTCTTTAAACGTCCGACGGACGTTGGCCACATCGGCAAAGGTCA
>CBFIIM010000152.1:0-1762 GCA_965662395.1 Spiribacter sp.
TAGCTCACCGTCCATCCAGATCAGTCCGTCACGATCGGCCATGCTCATGCGCCGCTCTCCTCGCCGTTATCGTTAGCCCCCAATTCCATGACTGCGCTCCAGACATCAGCCACCGCCTCCCGCTGATCGGCAACTTGTGCCTGATCAACCCGTGCCGAGCGCTCCTGGAGGGTCAACCGGTGCACCAGCCCACGGTAATGTCGGTAGGCGTTGGCAAGCGTTCGTGCTTGCTCGGTTGAGTACTCACCGGATCGCTCGAGCTCATCGAGCAGCCGGATATTGTCCGTATAGCGCAGCAGGCCGGGATAGGTCCGAGCCCCGGCCAATACGCCGTATTGAACCATGAATTCGATATCTGCGATACCGCCGCGGGCCTGCTTGAGGTCAAACTCATCCGCCGTGCCTGCAGCCAGTTCCTTGCGCATCCGCTCGCGCATCTTGCGTACTTCGTCTCGCAGCTCTGATCGATCCCGTTCGCGGGTTAGGATCTCGCGGCGCACGGCAGCAAACCCATCACGCAGCGCTTCACTGCCCACCACCATGCGGGCACGCACCAGCGCTTGATGCTCCCAGGTCCAGGCCCGCTCGCGCTGATAGTCGGCAAAGGCTTCAACGCTGGTGGTCAACAGCCCCGATGCACCGCTGGGGCGTAGCCGGGTATCCACCTCATAGAGTATCCCGCCCGGCGTGGGGGTATTGAGGATATGAATCACGCGCTGAGCGAGGCGGGCAAAAAACACCGCTGGCTCCACGGGTTTATCACCCGTCGTAGCGGCACCCGCCGGCACCCGATCATGCAGAAACACCACATCCAGATCCGAGCCGTATCCCAGCTCCAAGGAACCCAGCTTGCCGTAGGCGACAATGCCAAAATCGGCCACCTGACCGTCGTCGCGCAGCGGCTCACCATAACGGCCACTGACCTGTTGCCAGGCCAGCTTCAGCACTCGATCAAGGATGATTTCAGCAATATCGGTTAAATAGTCACTGACCAGCATCACTGGGATAGCACCGGCTAGATCCGCCGCCGCCACCCGCAGTACTTGGGTTTGTTTGAACTGCCGCAGGATCTCCATCTGCTGCTCAAGATCATCAAAATCAGCGGCCAGCATCCGCTCATCAATATCGGCGGCCAGTGCTGAGCGGCTTAAAGGGGCATACAGGGTGCGCGGGTCCAGCAGCTCATCCAGCAACATCGGATGTTGTGACAGATAGCGTGCAATCCACGGACTGCCTTCCACCAACCGCACCAGCTGCGAGACCGCCATGGGGTGTTCGTTGAGTAGTGCCAAATAGGCGGTACGCCGCACAATGCCATCGAGCAATGTCACCAACCGCTCAAGCCCGGTATCCGGCGATTCAGAAGCCGCCACGGCGGAGAGCAACATGGGCATCAGTCGATCAAGCCGACCCCGGCCACGCTCTGACAAGGCACGTACTCGAGCCCCATCACGAAACCGCTCAATCAGCGTGCGTGCTGCAGCGGCCTGAGTAAATCCAGCGGCCGCCAACACTTCATCGGCCACTTCCGCATCCAGCACATCGTGCCAAAGGTCCGAGAAATCTGGCTCGTCACTGGTCTCAGCCTCGTCCTCCTGCTGCGGAGCCACAAAGACCTGGTCAAAATGCCCCTGCACCCGGCGGCGCCAATCATTCAACTCTTCGCACAGCGCCTCCCAACTCTCGGCACCCATCGCAAGGGTGAGGCGTGCCTGATCCACCGGGTCAGTCGGCAGATCATGGGCTTGGCGGTCATGCAGGG
>CBFIIM010000153.1:0-1761 GCA_965662395.1 Spiribacter sp.
TTTGTCCTCGTTCGTTAGCCGATCACCGCTAAACCATACCAGACCCCGCCCGCCGATTGCCCCCGTCTTAAGTACCAGTTGTCTGGCAGGGTCGGCGCCGAAGCCGCTTCAAGATAGATCTGCGCGCCGGGATTCAGCCACCCGGCCTGCGTCAGTAACGGCATTGCCGATGCCAGCAAAGTTGATCGAAACGGCGGATCAAGAAAGATAAGATCAAACCCGGCAGCCGGCGGTCGTTTTAAAAACCGTAAGGCATCGTCAGTCATGACTTGGGCAAGCGCGGTGGCATCCAGTTGCGCTAAAGCACCCTTTAGCGCTTCGGCAACTCGGCGATTACGCTCCACAAAAACCGCAGACGCCGCCCCTCGAGATAACGCCTCCAGCCCCAGCGCACCCGTGCCAGCAAACAAATCGAGTACATGCGCACCCTGCAAATCGCCTTGCAGCCAGTTAAACAGCGTTTCTCGATTACGATCAGCGGTGGGTCTTAGGCCCGCTGCTGCGGCTACCGGAAGCCGCCGCCCACGCCACTGGCCCGCAATGATCCGCAGCTGACCGGCCAAGCGTTAATCTGCCACCGCTTCAATGGTCTCATCAGGGCCAACAAGCACCGTAATCATCCGCTGCGGATGCAAATGCTCGCGCATCGCTTCCTGCACGGATTCACCGCTTAGATTTTCGATTCTTTCAACAAACTGACTGAGATAATCATGCGGTAGGTCATGAAAGCCGATGCTAAGCACGTAACCAAGCAAATCGCGGTTGCTATCCAACTGCAGCGGGAAACTGCCTGTGATGTTACGTCGCGAATCTTCTAGTCTGTCTGCAGCTGGCCCCTGCTCAATCAGCTCACCGAGCGTGCCACGCAACACTTCAAGTGCCTCATCTAAGGCCTCATTGCGCACTTGCGTGCCCATCTCAAACCGGCCTCGCTGCGCGCCCGTGCTCAGTTGTGAGTAGCTACTGTAAGACAACCCTCGCTCTTCACGCATTCGCTCAGCCAGCAAAGAGGTCAATCCGCCGCCGCCTAACAGGTGGTTGCCAAAATAAAGCGGATAATACGCCTCATCTCCGCGGGCTACGGAGGGTTGACCAATCAGCACATGCGTCTGGCCGGCCTCAAATGGCACTCTCACGGTTTTTGAAGCGGCCGGCAAATCTACCGCTGGCAACCGCTCAGGCGCCTGCCCCTCAGGCAAGCCAGCGGTCAATTGATTAGCCATGCGCTCCGCATCGGCTCGGCTCAAGTGACCCACAATCGCCACCGTTGCATTCCGTGCCACGTAATGATCAGCGTGAAATGCCTGTAAGTTTTCACGCGTAATTTCGGGCACCGACTCCAGCGTGCCCTGTGGTGGGGATGCATACGGGTGATCACCATAAATGGCGGCCGCAAAAGCCTTTTCCGCCAAACTGGAGGCAGAAGACTGCGCTTGCTGCAGGCCAAGCATCATTTGCTGGCGTACCCGCGCCACCGCATCGTCAGGAAAATTAGCCCCAGCCACCACTGCGGCTAATTCTGCAATCACTGGGCTTAGTTTGTCTGGGTCGCTCAAACTGCGCAGACTGACCTCTGCCATATCACGGCTGCTGCCTGCTGAAACACGCGCCCCATAACGCTCAAAACGCCGAGCGATGTCTCCAGCATTACGCTCTGCCGTGCCATCGAGCAGAAGATTGCTGACCATGCGGGCTAGGCCAGGCTGATCACCATCACGGGCACTACCCGCATCAAATGCGATGCGCAAATCAACAATGGGC
>CBFIIM010000154.1:0-1731 GCA_965662395.1 Spiribacter sp.
ATGCTGATCAGCAGCATGCCTAGCCACCGCGATATACCTTTCAACGGGCCAGTTACGATAATTTCGAAGTCGCTGACTGCTACAGGGGCTGATTAACAGCATTGGGGCATTGCGATCCAAAAAACGGGCCGCTTGCGCTTTCGCACCATCTGGCACTGGAATATCCCAGCGCATCAGACGCTCGTTGATGCCAATGGCCTGACAGAATCCAAAAAACCCGTCAATCACATGCCCCCGACCTGAAGCAGCGATGCGGTGATTGATAAACCATCGATGAAAGTCTCGGGAGCGCTCGGCGTCAAATCCCAACCGAACTGGGGCCTTGACCATAGACGCAGTCAGCCCGGCACGCAGCGCTACCTGCATCAGCATGAGCACATCAAACTCACGGCCTTTAAGCTGCCGGCGCAGCGCCAAGGGCCCATCGCGTTTGTCATGGACAATCAGCTCAACGCCGTCCAAGCCCTGCAGTAACTGGGCCTCTGCCCGCCCGATTACCCAGCTAATTCGGGTGTTGGGCAAATGTGCCTGCAGCGTGCGAACAACCGGTACCATGTTGCAACAGTCACCGATCGCGGAGAGCCTGAACAGACACAGGCGCTGCGGCGGATGGTCCTTTAAGGTGTTGAGCGAATGAGCCAATTTAAAGTCCAACAAAAGCAACGCCATTACTTTATCAGCCATCCGCAGATGGCGGGCGATTTGCCGCATTGGCTGTTTGATCCTGAAGCGCTCGCCGCTCAGGGCTGTCTTGAGGGCGAGGCCGTTGGCCGCGGCGCTGCCCGTTTTATCCGCTACCAGGACCAGGCCCTAGTATTGCGCCATTACTGGCGTGGCGGGCTACCCGCTCGAGTCACCGCCGATCAGTATCTTTGGCTGGGGCTTAGACGCACCCGAGTATGGCGAGAGCTGCAACTGCTTGAGACGCTCCAACAACTGGGATTACCCGCACCAGCCCCGGTTGCTGGGCGCATCCATCGAAGTGGCTTTGTCTACCGCGGAGATCTTCTTACCCGGCGCATCGAGAATGCCGAATCATTGGCAGAGCGACTAGAATCCAACCCTGCCATGACGCCCTGGCAAGCGATCGGTGAGGTAATCGCAGCGTTTCATCAAGCTGGCATTGGTCATGCCGATTTGAATGTACGCAATATCCTGCTCGATAGCCGCGATCAGATCTGGCTGATTGACTGGGACCAGGGGTTTGTAGGCGCCGGCGACACCCACCAGCAACGAAGCCTTGAGCGGCTTCAGCGCTCAATCAAAAAAGAACCGATGCTTGCCAAGCACTTCGCAAATGGCTGGCCTGAACTGATGCGCGGTTACGATGAAGCGCGCTGAATACGCTGAATGATGGCGCTTGTTGACTCACCATCCACAAAATCCAGTACTCGCACCTCACCCCCGGCTGCAGTAACAGCATCATGGCCCGCGATATCTTGAGGCTGGTAGTCTCCGCCTTTGACCAACACATCGGGCAGAATCTCAGCGATTAGATCCGCTGGCGTGTCCTCGCTAAACGGCACCACCCAATCGACCGAGCCCAGCGCAGCTAGCACCGACATCCGCTGGGCCAGTGGCATCACCGGGCGGCTTGGGCCCTTTAAACGGGCTACTGAAGCATCGTCATTCACGGCTACGATCAGCCGATCACCCAATGCGCGAGCTTGAGCTAGGTAGTGAACATGGCCTGCATGCAGCAGATCAAAGCAGTCATTGGTCATCACGATG
>CBFIIM010000155.1:0-1699 GCA_965662395.1 Spiribacter sp.
TCAGCGGTAAAACACGCCGGATATCGCTTGATCAATTCATCGATGAAAGCGCGAGTACGCTCGGCACGCCGGCGTTTTTGATTATTCGTATTGGACATTGACGATCTGCCGGTGGCTCCGGAAGTCAAAATCAGGACTTTCAGATACTACCCCAAACAAAGACGACTCAACAGACCGGCAATCGGGTTGTATGATGTCATTTACTTAAGGGGAAAATTGCGAGGGTCAAAATAATGAGCACCGATGCCATGATTCCCAAGAAAAAACTGCTTGAGATCCTCGAGGATGCCCCCTTTGAGCACCTCACCAGCAGTGTGCATGTGATGGACACTTCGCGCAGCAGCGGGCACGAGCTGGCCGGCGTTTCGTTGTATTCCAACGCCCGCGGCTGGATGGCGCAGGTAAATTGGCGGGCAGTGATTGATGCCGATGAAATTACCCTGCGAGTGGGTGACGGTGATTCAGGTGAGCGGGCCTATGAGCTTCGCGATGAGACCCATTCACGCATGGCGGTAGGAGATGACTGCGGTACTCCGGTCAGCGCTGATGAGATTTCAGCAATGATGGCGCAGTCGCAGCTGGCGAAAAGCTGGGAGGAGGATGTCGTCGGAGTGCTGCGCGAGACACGAGAGCGTCAGGCCACTCTGCACTAGGATGGCGGTGCTCCCCCAGGCACTTCATGCCCGCTTTGCTGCTGCCGCTGTTGATCTAGACCGGTTGGATGCAGCGGTTTATCAGGCCGCTGAACGGGACCCACAGGCGCCCATCTTTGGCTTGGGTCCGCCGACAGCTTCCATCGCCTTTTTTGGGCGTGATCCCGGGCGCGAAGAAGTCTTCCAGGGCGTGCCGTTTATCGGAGCGGGCGGGCGTCAGCTACGGCGGGTGCTTTATCAGCGACAGTACTCCGGTCAGATGACGACTGCTCAACAGGCCCTGGCAGCAGGCAGTCCATACTTTTGGCTGAACACCGTCCCGTATAAACCGATCGGCAATAAAGCCTGGTCTATGGCCGTCAAGCGCCGGTTCCAACCCCTAGTCGCTGAGGTGATGCTGACCCTCTGGCAAGGGGGGGATGTGATTACCCTGGGGCGTGAGGCGTTTTTGTGGTTTGGCATTCACCAAGCGGCTGCACTGCGTGAGCAATTGCAGCACCATTGGCAAACGGCGGATCGTTTTGAGACTTCATTGTCTATTGATTACGTGCTCAATGACGGTTTGCGCAGACGGCTTAATCTGCATCCCCTGCCACATCCATCACCGCTGAATGCCGCCTGGTTTAAGCAGGTCCCGGTTCTGCTTGAGCAGCGCTTGGATGCCCTGGAGGGGCGCCGATGAGTCAGCGCGCGCATGCGGCATGGGGCGGGCTTGTTGCCGAATGTCGTGGTGTGGATCTTCAGGAGCGCCTGGGGCGTTCATTAGCGGCACCTGCGGACCTGACGGGAATGAACGATGCCCAGGCCGCCCAGGTGCTCACTGCCCGTTATGCGCCACTGTTGGAGCTGCCTGAAAACCGCCCGTTGGTGATTGCCCAGCTCGGGCAAAGTCTGGATGGCCGGATTGCCACACCTAACGGGCATGCCCAGTTTGTCACGGGTGAGGCCGATCGTGCCCATCTGCACCGACTGCGTGCACTCTGTGATGGGGTATTGGTGGGGCCAGGTACGGTCATTGCTGATAATCCGCAGCTCACCGTGCGTGC
>CBFIIM010000156.1:0-1526 GCA_965662395.1 Spiribacter sp.
GAATGCTCATGGCCGTAATGCTCAGGGATTGTTCCGATCAGCACAAGCCGGATGTCGGATAGGGTCGTTTACCGTCAGTTTATTTGGGTGGAATGATTCCAAACAGTACTAAAGAATAATGTGCAATTATTTCGAGTCGGTAGTTTGAGCTATGTCCCAGTCTGTGATTGATAGAGCAGCTCACCCCATGCGTTCCGTTGCAATTGTTGGCTTTTCTGCTTTTGCGCTGGCCGCGTGTTCCGTCACGCCCCAGCCTTTTACCCCTGCCGAATATGAAACAACGCTGACCAGCGATTTGGCACAGTTGCCTGAGGCCGACCGCGTCATCGAAGAGCCGATCAGCTTAGAAGAAGCCCTAGTTCGTGCCGTGCGCAATAACCGCGAGGTGCGATTGAAGGCGATGGAGGCGGCGCTTGCCCGTGGCGAAGTGCGGCTTGAGGCGCTGGGCATGCTGCCGCAGCTCACCGCTGAGGCGGGGTATACCAACCGGGATGTTTATGATGCTTCTGTCTCCGCCACTCTGAGCGATGCTGACGGCATTGATAAATCTCCTGTGATGGAGGCGCAGCCCACATATTCCGTCAGTCAACCCAGAGATCTGCGGACGGCTGAATTAGGCTTCAGTTGGAACGTGTTGGACTTTGGGCTTTCCTATGTGCGCGCCCGGCAGCGCGCCGATCAGTATTTAGTCAGTGCAGAGCGCGAGCGTAAGTCCATCCACACGATCAGTGAGGAAGTGCGCGCTGCCTACTGGAAGGCCGTCTCGGCCGATCGCCTGCTAGGCCGAGTAGATGCGCTGCGTGAGCAGGCGCAAGCAGCACTCGCCAATGCAAGAGCCATGGAAGACTCTCGCGCCATGGCGCCGCGGGAGGCCTTGGTTTATCAGCGTGAGCTGCTGGATGTGCTGCGATTGTTGCAAGACCTCGAGCAGCGCCTGAGCGGCGCGCGCATCGAGCTGGCTGACTTGATGGGTCTGCACCCGGGTACCTCCTATACGCTGGCCGATACGGACACGGCCACCATGCAGGTGCCTGACCTACAGAATAGTATTCAAGAGCTTGAGACCGCTGCGCTGCGCAATCGCCCCGAGATGCGGGAGGCGTATTATCAGAGCCGTGTCTCTGTGGATGAAACCCGTGCAGCATTGCTCCGATTGTTGCCCGGCGTCGGGCTGACGGCAGCCTTGAATTACGAAGACTCAATTTACCTCAGGGATCGCGAATGGCAGACCCTCGGCGCCAGTGTGAACTGGAACCTTTTTAACGTCTTTGCCATCGGCCCCAATCTCGACGCCGCCGAGGTGCGCGAACAGCTGGCCGAGGCCCGGCGCATGGCCGTTTCCATGGCCGTGATGACGCAAGTCCACCTGGCCGTATCCGATTTTATGCAGGCCCGTCAGGTCTTTGAACTCGCCAGCGACTATCGGGATGTGGCCGGTCGTATCCTCACCCAGACCGAGCAACAGGCCCGCGCTGAGGCCATTGGCGAGCTGGATGCCGTTCGCGAATCGCTCAACGACATCCTGG
>CBFIIM010000157.1:0-1496 GCA_965662395.1 Spiribacter sp.
TCAATAGAGGCACGCTCGATCAGCACGGTGCCTGTATGAGTAGAGGTACGATCAGATGAGGGGCGAATCGCGTTACTGGCGCTATCGCGAATAACCAGGTCACCTGCACCGGAAAGGGTGCCGTCTATTCCAACACTTGATCGATCATCGACCGTTAGGGTTACGCCGTTGGCGATTTCAAGATCAGCAGCATCGCCTACAACAAGTGCTGAAAATCCTGGAGTGCTCAGAAATGTGTCGGCATTAAGAATCAGCCGAGAGGCAGAGTTATCTGCCCTGCCAACAACAACTGATGGCGTATCTTCAGTTCCAAATACATTGCTGGCATTCAGAGTCAAGGTGCCTCCACCTCTGACGTAAAGCCCATAAGAAGGGAAAACAATTACTGAATTGATTGTAGAGTTTTCGGCGCTGTTGATGGTCAGGTCAATAAATGGGTCCACTGTCAGATTGGCGCCGGACTCTACATTCAAAGGCCCAGTCATCAAAAAATTACGGCTTGTATAGTCGATCGTGACGGTGCCGCCGGACTCTACGGTCAGCGCGCCGATTGTGTTCGTAGTGATCGTTTCCGTTTCGCCATCAGCAACGGTGATATCTGTGGCCTTGGCGCTGGTAATAAACCCAGGCTGCTGCATTGCCGCGGCTAGCATCAACGCACAACTAAAGACATGGCGGCGGGACGGTCGAGCCATTGGTGACATGGAACTATTTCCTAGATCATCTATTTCGCGCATGTTCTACCGCATCGGAACTGAGAAGACTCTCAGTAGCTCTCAGCGAATGGCTGTGGCTGTGGTTGTGTCGGCAGTAAGCGCTGGTATGAAAAGGGCCTCGCTGTCCTAGCTTGATGCGCTAAAGACGATGACCTATCCTGTACGGGAAATCCGTACGGCATAGAGGCGAGTGATGACTTCGGTCAGCGTTAATAAATTTCGCGACAATCTAAAAGCATTTGTTGAGCGCTGCCTCAGTGACCATGAGCCGCTGCGTGTGACGCGCCGCTCGGGCGAGGATTTTGTGGTCATGAGCGCTGCGGACTGGGAGCGTGAGCAGGAAACCCTTTACGTCCTGCAGAACACGCGGCTGATGGAGCAAATCGCAGATTCCGCAAAAAGCCATGCTGAGCGCACGGGGTACTGCCCTACACAGGATCAGATCGACGAAATCATCGGCCGATGAGGGCTCTGGTTTTCGAGGGCCGCACCTGGGAGGCCTATGAGGCGATGCGCCGGCGCGATCGCAAACTGCATGAGGCAGCTTGTCGAATGATTCGGGAATTAATTCGTTGCGAGGATCCTGCTGTCGGTACTGGCAAGCCCGAAGCGCTGCGTCACAGTCTCTCTGGTTACTATTCCCGGCGTCTGTCATCGCGCGACCGAATCATTTACCGCTTTGACGAGAGCGCAATTTATATATTTGCCCTAGGTGGGCATTACGAGGATTGATCTACTCGCAGTGCAGACCGCGGATGCGCCAGGCCGCCCAGCGGTTGT
>CBFIIM010000158.1:0-1462 GCA_965662395.1 Spiribacter sp.
CATGGTGCTGGCCATCGGGCTGGTGGTTGATGATGCGATTATCGTGGTGGAGAACATCCATCGGCATATCGAAGAGGGCATGTCGCGGTTTGATGCCGCCATCACTGGGGCCCGGGAACTGGCGGTGCCGATTATCGCCATGACGACGACGTTGCTAGCGGTCTACGCCCCCATTGGCTTTATGGGCGGTCTGGTTGGCACACTCTTTACCGAATTTGCCTTTACCCTCGCCGGTGCGGTGCTGATCTCCGGTGTCGTTGCGCTGACCTTCTCACCCATGCTCTCGGCCATGGTGCTAAAACCCCACGGCAATCCGGGGCGGTTTGAGGCCTGGGTCGAGCGGCTTTTTACCGGGTTAGCCAACGCCTATCAGCAAACCCTGCATCGCCTGCTGGATACCAAAAGCGTGCTGATTGTCTTTGGCATCGTGGTACTTAGCTCGAACTACTTTATGTTTGTCACCAGCCAGAACGAGCTGGCACCCACCGAGGATCAGAGCATTCTGCTCTACCAGGGCTCAGCACCCCGGACCGCGACGTTTGATTATCTGGCGAACTTTGCCGAGATGTATCAAAACGACATCGAGACCATCCCGGAATATGCCCAGTCCTTTATGATCCTAGGCGGCTTTTCACCCGATACCGTCTTTGGTGGCATGAAGTTAGTGCCACCGGGTGAGCGCCAGCGCAGCCAGACCGAAGTCCAGGGCGAGCTTAGCGGCAAATTCAGCGCTAACCCAGGCTTTAGCAGCGCAGTATTCCCACGGCCCAGCCTGCCGGGCTCCGGCGGTGGGCTGCCGGTGCAGTTTGTCCTGACCACCTCGGCCGATTATGAATCGCTGGATGCCATGGCCGGGCAGATGATCGGTCAGGCCATGGGCAGCGGTAACTTTATGTTCCTGAAAAAATCCGTGGAGTTTGACCGCCCCATGACCACCGTCGAAGTGGATCGGGAGCGCGCCGCGGATCTAGGCATCAGCATGGAAAGCCTCGGGCGTACGCTGGCTGGCATGCTGGGCGGGGGCTATGTCAATCGCTTCAACCTGGACGGGCGCAGCTACAAGGTGATTCCCCAGGTGGATCGGCCCTTCCGCTTGGATGCCCGCATGCTTGAGGACTACACCATTGAGACCCCTGCCGGTGAATCTGTCCTGCTCTCAAGCCTGGTGACCTTTACCGATTCAGTGGTGCCCAGCTCGCGTGATCAGTTCCAGCAGCTTAACGCCGTGACCCTAGAAGGCATCCCCATGCCCTGGGTGCCGCTGGGCGATGCCTTAAGCTATCTGGAGGGGCTTGCTGAGCGCACCCTGCCAGCCAACTACACCGTCGACTACACCGGGCAGTCACGGCAGTTTGCCAACCAAGGCAGCGCACTGGTGCTGACGTTCTTTTTATCGATTTTGGTGATCTACCTGGTGCTGGCCGCGCAGTTTGAAAGCTGGCGTGACCCGGCCATCATCCTG
>CBFIIM010000159.1:0-1453 GCA_965662395.1 Spiribacter sp.
GCTCCCGATGACGCCTACGTCTGGGTTTGGCTGTCGGGCACTACCAAGCCTGTGGTGGCCGGTCGCATCTTTCGCGACGGTGCAAATCTGAGTTTCAACTATGGCCGCAGCTATCTGGAACGCAAGGACGCGATCCCGCTCTACCTGCCGGAGCTTCCGCTGAAAGCGGGTGCAATACCACCGGATCCTGGCCTGTCCATGGCTGGCTGCCTGCGCGACGGCGCGCCGGACGCCTGGGGCCGGCGGGTCATCATCAATCGTACCTTTGGCATAAAGGGCAAGGATGCCGACATCGGCGCGCTCGATGAGCTGACCTACTTACTGAAATCCGGCTCCGATCGCATCGGCGCGCTCGATTTCCAGCACTCACCTACGGAGTATGTGCCACGCGCGGCGCAGGCCGCGACGCTCGAAGCGCTACTTTCGGCCGCGGATAGGGTGGATAAAGGTGTCCCGCTCACACCTGAGCTGGATCAGGCGCTCTTCCACGGAAGCTCGCTAGGCGGCGCGCGACCCAAGGCTATGATTGAGGACGGAGATAAAAAGCTGATCGCCAAGCTCTCCTCATCAACCGACAGCTACAATGTGGTGAAGGCGGAATTCATCGCCATGCGCCTGGCCGAGAAAGCTGGCCTGCACGTTGCGCCGGTCCGTTTGGAGCAAGTGGCTGGTAAGGATGTGCTGCTTGTTGAGCGGTTTGACCGGATCAAAAGCGAGGCCGGTTGGCAGCGCAAAGCCATGGTCTCTGCGCTAACCATCTTCGGCCTGGATGAGATGATGGCCCGCTATGCCAGCTACGCTGATCTTGCAGAAACCGTTCGGCATCGGTTTACTGCCCCCAGGGATACCCTGCGAGAAGTGTTCCGGCGGCTGGTTTTTAACATCATCTGCGGCAACACCGATGATCATGCGCGCAACCACGCAGCCTTCTGGGATGGTGAACAGCTCACCCTGACCCCGGCTTATGACATATGCCCACAAAGCCGAACCGGCAACGAGGCCAGTCAATCCATGCTGATCACGGCAGACAGCCGACGCAGCAACTTGGCAACCTGCATGGAATCGGCACCGAATTTCCAGCTTAGCGAACGCGCTGCCGCGACGATCATCAAAGACACACTCGAGGCCGTGCGCACCGAATGGCAGAACGTGTGCGAAGAGGCAGCGCTTTCCGCGGTGGACCGAAACTTTTTCTGGGAGCGGATTTTCCTGAACCCGTCTATTTTTGAAGGTGGGAGCACAGGCGAATAGACCCTATATTGTAGAAAATTTCTATAACGGAGATTGCCGTGGGCAGTGTTAACTACAGCGTGCCGGATGACGTCAAAGAAGCGTTCAATCAAACGTTCAAAACGCAGAACAAAAGCGCGGTCATCGCCGAGCTGATGCGCGAGGCGGTTGAGCGAGAGCGACGGCGCCAGCAACATCAACAAGCCGCTCGGCGCATTCTGAC
>CBFIIM010000160.1:0-1201 GCA_965662395.1 Spiribacter sp.
TGAAGACTAGTTCAGACGGCTAACGCCTGCCACCTTGCGCTTGGCGGTTAGCGGTGGGCGCTCCGGCCTGAGCGCCTAGCCCCGCATTTTCTCAGCGAATCGGGCGCGTGCCTTGGCAAGCTTTGGCTCAATGACCACCTGACAATAGGGCATCGCCGCATTCTGCGGGTAGTAGTTTTGGTGGTAGTCCTCGGCCGGGTAGAAGCGGGTTAGCGGCTCGACCTCGGTAACAATGGGGTTAGAGAACACCGGCTCATCACTCAAGCGCTGAATCATGGCCGTCGCTGCCTCACGCTGAGATTCATCTTCCCAAAAAATCACCGACCGGTATTGGGTGCCGACATCCGCGCCCTGGCGATTGAGCGTAGTCGGGTCGTGGATGGTAAAGAACACCTCCAACAGCGTTTCAAAGCTGACCACCGCCGGGTCAAAATCCACGCGCACCACTTCGGCATGTCCCGTGGTGCCTGAGCAGACACTGCGGTAATCCGGGTTATCAGTCTGGCCGCCGGCGTAACCGGAGGTGACGGCATTGACGCCATCAAGCTTTAGGTAAACCGCCTCCAGACACCAAAAGCAGCCGCCGCCCAGTGTTGTGGTTGCCATGATTTGCTTCCTAATTAGGATTAGCGAAGGTGTGGGTATAGCCTTTTTGATGGGCCTCGTGATCCTGCTTAAGCGCCCATTCAACGGTGGGGAAGGCCAGCTCGTCCCACGGCAGCTCATCGTAGTGGAAAAGCCCGACTTCTTGAGATTCTGGGCCGGCCTCGACATGGGGATCAGTAAGGACCGCCCGGTAGATCAGCTGCACCTGATGAATGCGCGCCAGGCTGTAGACGGCTAACAGACCGGTCAGCTCAAGCTGGGCGCGGGCCTCTTCCCAGGATTCTCGCTTGGCTCCATCCTCGGCGGTTTCGTTCAGCTCCATATACCCGGCGGGCAGTGTCCAATAGCCAATACGTGGCTCAATGGCCCGGCGACAGAGCAAAATACGCTCATCCTCGGCCCGGGCCACGACACCGACCACAATCCGTGGGTTTTCATAGGCGATGTAGCCGCAGTCCGGGCAGGTCAGGCGTTCGCGATCGTCTCCATCAGGAATTTGATAAAGGCGCGGGCCGTTGTTGGGATCATGGGGCAAACTCATAGGTCTGAGCATAACAAGCCAAAGCGCTGGCGGCGATGGGCAGTTGTCTGTCAG
>CBFIIM010000160.1:1211-1450 GCA_965662395.1 Spiribacter sp.
TTTGTGGGAGTTCAACAGGGAGCGTTCCGATGCCCACCATTGCTTTTGACAACCTAACCCGCTGGTATGGCGAATCCCCGCAACGCGTGGTGCTCGATGGGGTAAGCGGTGCGGTCCACCCAGGGGAATTTGTGGTGGTGGTCGGGCGCAGTGGCTCGGGTAAATCCACGCTGCTCAATCTGCTCGGTGGGCTAGAGCTGCCCAACCGCGGCACGGTCCGCATTGATGGCACGGACATC
>CBFIIM010000161.1:0-1331 GCA_965662395.1 Spiribacter sp.
ATGATGGATAAACCAACGCGGGCAGCTAGGTGCTGCCCGCATCCGAACCTCAGGCTGGATAAGCCTGAGAAGTGTGCCTTACTGGCACTCATAGACCACGTTGTTGGCCTCATCAATCGTGCGGATCACCGCCCAGTCATCCTGGAAAGTAATGCGGATAAACTGATCCTCACCATTGCGGCCGAACTCCTCGGCAAGAGCTGAACCTTCCCAGTCAAAGCTAAAGAAGGCCTCTTGGATCTTCTCCTGCAGCTCAGGCGCTAAGTTGTAGACCGTGCCATAGCCGGTGGTCGGGAAGGTCTGCGACTGATAGATCACCTCAAGCTGGTCTTCACTGACCACATCGCGATCAATCATCCGGCCTTTCACCGAGTTAGCGACTGAAGCGGCCAGATAGTCCTGATTGGCAACACCCAGAATGGAGTTGTCATGCGCGCCGGAGAAGCTCGGTGTGAAATCTTCACCAGCGATCATGTCGAACTCAGCCTTGAGAATGGCTGATGGTGCCTTGAAACCTGAGTTGGAAGTCTCCGCCGTAAAAGTCAGTTCACGCCCGCGCAGGTCCTCAACTTCGCTAATACCGGAGCCCGGATAGGTGATGATCTCCATCTCATACCCAAACGAGCCATCAGCAGCGGCCATCATGGCAAATGGACGGAATCCAGCACAGGCCACCGCGATGGGGTTAGAGCCCGTGTTAAAGCCGGCAACATGCAGACGCCCAGCGCGCATCGCCTCGATCTGTGCGGCGTTTGACTGCACGGGGAAGAACTGCACCCGCTTGCCGGTAACTTCTTCCATGTGATCCAGGAATCCAGCCCAGACTTCGGCATAGACAGCAGGGTCTTCAACTGGTGTGTAGGCAAAGATCAAGGTGTCAGGATCCACCCAATCCGATGCGTCTGTGGGGATATCAGCAATCAAATCGCCGTCATTGTCGACGTAGCGATCATCAAGCTTAAATTCAGCCTGAGCAGTGGCGGCAAGGGCGAGAGCCGTCAGTCCAGAGAGGGCAAGGTGTTGAAACTTCATCGTGATCTCCTGTTGCAGCGAGGGTAAAGTCCCTCGAACCCTAAGAGATATTCATGAAGGCTTTATGACATCTTAAGGCGAATGGGTAGTCACAAGAATTTTCCCGATGCCACCATCATGCGCTATCATGCGCGCCAGATTGGAGAGGTGGCTGAGTGGTCGAAAGCGCCGCACTCGAAATGCGGTAGGTCTTAACGGGCCTCGGGGGTTCGAATCCCTCCCTCTCCGCCACGCAATGACAAAGGGGCTAAAAGCCCCTTTTTCTTTGCGTAATGTGTGGTGGTTCGAACCCCCGAGGC
>CBFIIM010000162.1:0-1256 GCA_965662395.1 Spiribacter sp.
GGTATAGCCCCTCGGCCTCGGCATAGCGCCCCTGATCATCAACAACACCAGCGAGGTTGCCGAGGTAAGTGGCATAATCTGGATGCGCTACTCCGATCGTTATCCGAGCAATCTCAAGCGCCTCGCGGAAATACCCTTCGGACTCGGCGAACCGCCCCTGAGCCTGCAGTACCGTGGCAAGGTTGCTGAGGTGGACGGCACCCTTCTCACCGATCTTACGATCAATCTCCAGCGTGTTGCGGAAGAGTTCCTCGGCTTCCGCGAACCGCCCCTGAGCCTTTACCACTAAGGCTAAGTTGTTGAGGCGAGTGGCATAGCCAGGATGCCCCTCACCCAACGTTTCACGAGCAATCTCAAGCGATTGACGATATAAGGCCTCGGCCGCCTGATACCGTCCCTGCGTATACTTTGTAAGGGCATGTTCGTTAAGCGCAGTCGATATCTGTTTTTGCGTGCCCTCCTTTCGGGCAACGGCCAAAAGCTGCTCCCCGTGATCAAGCGCAGCGGCAAGCTCTCCTGCCCGCCACGCAAACTCGCGAGATTTCTTAAGGTAATCAAAACATGGATCAAGCCGCGCGGCATTGGCGTAGTGCGTGTAGGCATCGTGCCAGCGCACCTCCGCCTCGGCCACTTCGCCCCGGCCAAAGGCGGCGCGGGCGGTTTCCTGGACGGCGAGTTCGTTTTTTGCCTCGATCTCGGCGAAAATATCGTCGGCGAGGGAATAGTCGCCCTGTTCCAGCGCCGCCTTGGCCTCGGCGATCCGGTCCGCGCCGATCTGATTGGCCTCGCGGTCCAAGAGCGCTTCTAGGTCGGCAATGCGTTTTTGGGCCTCGGCGAGGGCTTCATCGGGGTTGGCGATTTGCTTTTCCAATTCGGCGATCCGGGCGCGGAGTTGTGATTTCTCGGCCTCCGCCGCCTCGGCCAGTTCGGCCTCAAGATCGGCTTTGAGTTCACGGCGCAGGCGGATGAATTCCGGCACGGTGAGCGCGGGGCCATCCTTGGCTTGCGGCGGTTTGATTTGGTCGATGGTGTCGGGGGCGAGTTGGGTGGGTTTGGGTTTTGAGAAAGGCCATTTGAGGATGGCCCATACGAACAAAAGGACTGCAACCAAACCTCCAGCGGCGCTCAGTTCCATTCCATAAGTTCGCAAGAACTCTAAACCAGCGTCCAACATCACCAACCCACTCGATTGCCCTCAGCCACACCATACCCGCCTGAGGTGATTTGGGAAGGGTAAGGCGGGCGCGGAATCAAGG
>CBFIIM010000163.1:0-1248 GCA_965662395.1 Spiribacter sp.
GGCAACGTCACACTCGATGGCGTTATCAGTCGCAGTACGACCGGCGCAGTCGATCTAACCGCTGAGAGCGGTAGTCTCCTTGCCAGCAGCACTCGGGTGGGTACGCATCTGCGCGGTGAGACCGTGACGCTGGATGCAGCAACCGCGATCGGCGCAAGCAACGGCTATCTCACGTTGGCGGCCGATACGCTGAACTGGACGCTGGATTCTGGCGCCGCCTACTTGGCAGCAGTTGACGCGATTGCATTGGGTGAGGCGACGTTGGGTGCCAGTAGCGCTTCTACCGTTGATGCTGCTGGTGATGTCTCGATTGCCGGCGCTATTTCTGGGGCGAGTGCAGATCTGACCCTGGTGACTTCTGGAAGCGTCCTGCAGCAGGGTGCCGACCGAATCACCGTGGATACGCTTGTGATGAACGCCGATGAGGGCGTCGGCAGTGCAACGGCTGATCTGTTGACGGCGGCTAATAACCTCTCGCTCAACGCCGGTGGCGATATCGCGCTTGAAGATGCTGGTGATCTGGCTATCACCGCCGATGGTGTGATCTCAACGGCAGGCTCAATTGATCTGTCTGTTACCGGTAATACGCTCGAGGCAGGCGGCACCAATGCCAATGCCAGTGGCTTCCGGGCTGCCGGCGATATTGTGCTCGCCGCGGCCGATTCGGTGAAACTCAGCGCCGACGCCGCCATTGTTGCGGAGACCGGCAACATCCGGATTACAGCAGCCAACGGTCTAGATGCCACCAACGGCTTTGCCTTTGTGCAGACCCCGGGCATCATCGCGATCGATGGGGATCAGACACTCAATGCCGGTCAAGCCCTGACGGTCAACGTGGCCGGCACAACGGCGCCGGCGCTTGATACGCAGCTTGCCCGCATCGTGGGTGATTTTGATCGGCTGAACGTCACTGGTGCGCTGACGCTGGGCGGTACCCTTGATGTTGATCTTATTGGTGGGTACACGCCGGAAGCTGGTGATCGCATTCAGTTGCTCTCTGGTAATTCAATTGCCTCCGGCTTTACTGATGCCGAGGGGCTCTACGGCTTTGGTGATGGCAGCCTCTATCTAGCCGTCGAGGACGACGCGACAGGCCTTTACCTTGAAGCGCGTGAAATTCCAGTCGATACCGTGCAGGTTGATGGCACAACCACGGCCGATAACGACAAAGTCGGCGTTTTCTACAACCACGATTACTTCGGTGATGTGGACGTCACGATCAATGCCACGATCGCGGTTAGTGAGTTT
>CBFIIM010000164.1:0-1223 GCA_965662395.1 Spiribacter sp.
GATCTGATTCTGATGCGACACGCGAGATCGGGTTCGGGCCCAAGTCTGGTTCTGCCAGCGGCACCGTGGTATCCACCGGCAGTGCATTCAGCGCCTGCGCAATACGCTGATCAATGGGTGAAACGATCTGCGCGCCATTCGACCAATAAACCTTGTAGCCTAGGTACTCCGGCGGATTATGACTGGCTGTCAGCACAATGCCGGCCGCGGCGTCCAGCTCGAGGGTAGCAACTGCGGCCAGCGGCGTCGGTGCGTAATCATCAAACACATGCACGCCAAGGCCAGCGCCCGCTATGGTGCGCGCGGCGGTCTCGGCCAGCGCCTTTGACCCATGGCGAGCGTCATACCCAATCACCACGCCTCGCTCGGCGGCATCGGGGACTTCTGCGCGCAACACATCCGCAATGACCGCCGTCACCCGCTGAATTAGCAAATGGTTCATATGCCCAGGCCCTGGGCCTTTCAGCCCCCTGAGACCGGCGGTGCCAAAGGTCAGTCGCGGTTCAAAGCAGGCGCGCAGTTGAGCGATGGCTGGGTCGGCAGCGTCCGCCCCCAACGACTGCGCCGCGGCAGCCAGCGCCTCGTCAGCCGAGGCTGACTGACCGTTGACGGCCAGATGTGCGCCGGCGGCAGCCGCCGCGACCGCATCGATCAGCGTATCCAACGCCTGTTGCGTTTGCGGGTCCGGGTCGGCATCGCGCCAGGCGCGCGCCTTGTTCAGCAACTGCTCGATGTCTGCTTCCATGCGGTAATCACCCTAATTGGTTTTGGTTGTCGGCACTGGGTCAGATCGCTACTCGGCGCAGAAAGCCCAATGGATCTGCCGAGAATTCCGCAAAAAACTCTGGCGTCAGGACAACCCGCGCCGCCTGAGGCATTTGTGCACCAAAAGCCGTTAAGCCTTTTGTCGATTTCTTGCGTCCCGATTTTACTTCGATCGCATAGAGCGCGTCTTGATGCTGATAGATGAAATCCACCTCGGCATCGCGCTCGCGCCAATAAAAAAGATCTCCGGGCTGCTGAGCAAGCTCCGCACCAACCGCCAACTCAAACGCCCGCCCCCGCTGTTCGGGATCATTCAACTTGTTGGACGTTGGAGATGGAATTTTACATTTTACTAGGTTGGTCTAGCAGATTTACTAGCTCTATCTAGTAATTTGCAATAGCGGGCTTTTGGATGCTGTTCGAACGGTGGCTGAGCAGTTGCTTGGTGGGTGCTCGGT
>CBFIIM010000165.1:0-317 GCA_965662395.1 Spiribacter sp.
CAATCAACAAGGGACTCTGGGCTTATGATCTGTATTCAGCGGTTGGAGATGCTGGACGCATCTGGCAACTCGCCTCGGCCCCCAGTGAGTATGCGCATGAGCTGCCTGCCATGATGAGTGGCGCGCAGGAGGCGTGGTTGCAGAGCACTAGCGCGTTCAATGACCACACCACAAACGCACGTCTTGGTTTTGAGGATGGCGGCACGGTCAACGGTGGCGCCTGGGCCCGCGTGTTCGGCAGCACGGTTGAGCGTGAAAACACCAATCGTCATGTCCAGGCGGTCTACGGCACCACCGGCAGCTATCAGAACGATTAT
>CBFIIM010000165.1:327-1214 GCA_965662395.1 Spiribacter sp.
CGGCGTGCTCTTCGGCGCCGATCGGGCCGTGCATGGTGAAAACGGTGGCACCTGGCTGCTGGGTTTGATGGCCGGCGCCACGCGCTCGGATATCTCATTCAGCACCAGCACGACCGAGATGGATCTCACGGCGGGCTCACTGGGCGCCTATGCCTCATACATTGGGGATAAGGGTGGCTTCTTTAGCGCCATGCTCAAGGGTGACATTGGTACAACCGACTATGAGATGGATGCCGGCAATGGCCTGACACACAACGAGAGTTTTGATACCACCTCGATTGGTGCCATGTTGGATGCTGGGTACCGCTTCCGGACGGGTATTGCGTTCTTTGAGCCAAGCCTGTCGGTGGCGGCGGTCAGCTCGGATATTGAGGAGTCAACTTTCCTCAAGACCGATGTCGACTTTGGCAGCAGCGATGCGGTGCGGACCCGTCTTGGCTTTAGCACCGGCGTCAGCGCCACTTGGGGCAACACCACTTGGGAGCCCTACTTCTCCGTGGCCGGTGTTAACGACTCCGGTAGCGACAATGACGTGCGCCTGACCAGTGGTGGTGAATCCACATCGGTTCAGGATACTCAGGCCGAGACCTACGCCGAGGGCACATTGGGTCTGCGGATCGTGGGTGCGGCTGGATCGTATGGCTACATTCAGGTGGATCACACCCCATCGACGTCTGACGATGACACACTGGGCAATGCAAGCCGTGAGTCCACCTCGGTCTCGCTGGGGCTGAAGATTACCTGGTAATCCAAGCCTAAAAGTCGATCAAAGAAACCCGGGTTAGTCCCGGGTTTTTTTATTGGATTATCGCCTAATCGCCCACCGTCAGGTCACAGCAGAGCATATAGCCCCAGCCATGGATGGCGCGAATGGGGCGGCTACTGGC
>CBFIIM010000166.1:0-1176 GCA_965662395.1 Spiribacter sp.
GTTGGGGGTGCGCTCCATCTCGCGCAGCAGGGCCTCCTGCTCGGGCAAGGTTAAGCGGCGATTGGCGCGCACCGAGCCGTGGCAACCCATCGTACCCAGCAGGTGGGCGATGCGATCTTCAATCGCGTGACTGCCAGCACCTGTACGCAGATCTGCCAAGACATCAGCCAACAGGGCCTGACCATCAGCCTTGGCCAATAACGCTGGCAGAGCGCGAAGACGAATTTGCTCAGGCCCGACGCGATCAATCTCCAGCCCGATTCGGGCCAGCAATTCGGCATGATCTTCGGCCAGATCGGCCTCCGCTGGCGTCGTCTCAACAGTAATCGGAACCAGCAAAGGCTGCCGAGCAATACCCGCATCGGCGTACTGACGCTTGAGCTTTTCATACACAATCCGCTCATGGGCGGCGTGCATATCCACCAAAA
Source organism: Spiribacter sp. (assembly GCA_965662395.1). GTDB lineage: Bacteria > Pseudomonadota > Gammaproteobacteria > Nitrococcales > Nitrococcaceae > Spiribacter. Next base: position 429 of record CBFIIM010000166.1, read on the forward strand.
TTAGACCGCGCTCAGATTCAGCCAGCACATAGACGCCATGAATTTGGGCAATGGCATGCCCAAGTCGCGAATTTGCCGGCGGCGGGGACGGTTCACTGGTGCGGGTATCCCCATACAGCGCTTTGGCTTCGGCCAGTGGCAGGTCGAGCCGGCCCGATTTCGGTTCGGTGTAAGACTGGCGCTGCCCACCCAACGGGGCATCGGCTAACCGATCAACCGGCGAGGTATCAGCGAGGGTATCGACGCCGGCATCGCTCGATGCCCCACCATGGGCCAGTGCCCGCTGGACCTGGCGCTGAATAAAATCAAACACCAGTCGGCCATCACGAAAGCGCACTTCATGCTTGGTGGGATGGACGTTGACATCCACCAGCGCGGGATCCATCTGCAAATGCAGTAAATAGGCGGGAAAGCGGTCTTTGAACAGCACATCGGCATAGGCACGCCGCAGGGCTTGGGTCACCAGCCGATCCCGAATCATCCGCCCATTTAAATAGACATACTGCAGATCAGGCTGACCCCGTGAGGCGGTGGGTAGCCCCAGCCAACCGGCCAGTCGAAGTCCGGCGGCCTCGGTCTCGATGCGCAGTGCTGCGGCAGTGAATGCCTCCCCCATCAGCTGACGCACTCGCTGCTCGGCATCCTCGGCCCCAAGGGCTGCCAGATGCATCAGCTCCCGGCCGTTATGGGTCAGGCGAAACGCTACCTCCGGGCGGCCCAGTGCCACACGACGGACCAGCTCCTGAAT
>CBFIIM010000167.1:0-1157 GCA_965662395.1 Spiribacter sp.
GCGCGACCTATGCCAGCGCCAATGTCAGCTTTAATGACAGCGGTGATGTCACCGATCAGCCGGTGACGGTGACCGGTATTGCGCTTGATAGTGATAACTACGTCATCGCACAGTCTGCCACCCTTAGCGGCACTATCGCGCCGCGTCCGTTGACGCTGACCGGGCTGACCACTGATAACAAAGTCTATGACGGCACCCGTGTGGCGGTGGTTAACAGCGAGGGCGCACTGAGTTTTGCCGATGATGCGGCCACCGGCGGTGCGATCTCAGGTGATGCCACCGTAACGGCCGATGGCATCGACTTTACGTTGAACACCACCGTTTACCAGGCCGGGCACGGCGTGGACGCCATGGATGTGGCCTATGACGCAGGCAGTGTCACAGATAAAGATGTCATCACTCAGGGTGTGACGCTGATTGATATCAACGGCGGCAGCGCCCACACCAATTATTTGCTGGTGGATGCGGATGCTGCAGCTAACGGCAGCATCACCCCGGATCTGCTGGCCGATGCCAGTGCCTCGGGTGCCGCCAGCGTGGTCACTGATGAGTATCTGTTTGTCGACTCCTCACAAATTACTCCCCGTGAGTTGATCTTTGCGCAAGCACCCACAGTGGCCGATAAGGTCTATGACGGCACCGCCTCGGGCGATGTCGTGGATGCCAACGGTGTTGCGACCAACATCATTGCCGATGCGTTAATGACCGTTTCAGGCGGGGGGTCGGGGGCCGAGGCGGTTGCCGGTATCTTTGCCGATGATGCCGATGCCATTGAAATTACGCTGACCGACGTCACCTTTGTCGATGGCAATGGCTCGGGTGATACCAATGTCGTGCTGGATGGTAGTGGGGATGCCACCAGCAAGGATGTTGAGATCTCAGGGCTTGCCATTGGTGGTGCCGAGGCCGGCAATTATGTGCTGAGCACCACCTCGGTGATGAGCAGCGCCACGGTCACGCCCAAATCTGTGACCTATGTCTACGGGGCCGAGGATGGCAGTGGTGGCTATACCGCCGAGGCCCTCGCCACGCGCTATTACGATGGCTCGGACGTCGCGACGCTTGACTCCGGCAAGGAGTGGATCGATGGGCTGGTGACCGTCGATCAGGACAGCGTTAACTTCCAGGGCAGCCGCAGCGCGACCTATGCCAGCGCC
>CBFIIM010000168.1:0-1131 GCA_965662395.1 Spiribacter sp.
GGTCGCCCCCACTGACACCACGGTGCTGGTACTGGGTGAATCCGGCACCGGTAAAGAACTTGTCGCCAGGGCACTGCACGAGCAAAGCATGCGTCGTGATGCCCCACTGATCGCCGTCAACTGTGCGGCCATCCCCGAGTCACTCATTGAAGCTGAGCTATTCGGACACGAAAAAGGTGCATTTACCGGCGCGGACGCAAGCCGTGAAGGCCTGGTGGAGGCTGCCAATGGCGGCACACTGTTTCTTGATGAAATTGCTGAGCTTCCACTGGCCGCTCAGGCCAGGCTATTAAGAGTGTTGCAAGAATCTGAAATCCGCCGGGTAGGCGCCTCCCATTCGCGCGAAGTTGATGTCAGGCTCGTCGCCGCCACCCATCGTGATTTAGCGGGTCTGGTCGAATCCGGCAATTTCCGCGAAGACCTGTATTTCCGTATTAACGTCATGGAAGTCCGCCTGCCTCCTCTGCGCGAGCGACTGGATGATATTCCGGAATTGGCCCGATTCCTGCTTGATAAAGCCTGTCGTCAGCTTAACCGCCCGGCGATGGTCTTCGACGATGAGGCGATGAGTCGCATCATTGCCTATTCATGGCCCGGCAATGTGCGCGAGTTGCAGAATGTTGTTGAGCGCGCGGTGATTCTGACCGACGAGAGCACCGTGACCAGCGAACACCTGGGACTGCCAGGCGACGCACCGGCGGCTCAAAGCGGGAGTTTTGAACTCTCGCTTGAGGAGTACTTCTGTGAGTTTGTGCGCGCCCATGAAATGCATTTAACTGAGACAGAACTTGCCAAGCGCCTTGGGATGAGTCGCAAAGCCCTGTGGGAGAGGCGACAAAGACTTGGACTCGAGCGCCCAAGGCAAGCAGGATAAAGCGAACATGCAACACGAGCGTTACTATCGGTAACCAAGGAGGAGAAACCGCATGGCCGAAGAAAAAATCTACCCGGTACCCCGGGAAACCGCCGAGCATGCCCTGCTCACCCGCGAACAATACGATCAGATGTACCGTCAATCGCTGGATGACCCTGAGTCTTTCTGGGGCGAACAGGCCGAGCGTTTTCTCACCTGGTTTAAAAAATGGGATCGCGTCAGCAACAATGATCTAACCAAAGGCCAGATCCGCTGGT
>CBFIIM010000169.1:0-1107 GCA_965662395.1 Spiribacter sp.
CCTGGAGGGTGCTCATAAGCCTGCTCTCTCTTAGGGTTGGTCTTTGAAAACTGGGCGCTATTTTTTCACAGACCGGGCCTTGAGAACAGTGATTCATCGGATTGTCGGACGGGCCAACGTACTTAATGATGGAGATGATGAACTTCCCCTGAGCGAGGTGGACGGATCAGTGACAGGAGTGCCTACTCTCGCGGCGCTGTCTCGATCTGGTTGACTAACGGCCCCGGTCCGCATGGGCCGGGGAGGTAGCATTGGATGCAAAGCGCCATGTCTTTGTGTTTGGCCTAGATAACTTTCATCGTCGTGAGCTCGCCACCATTCGCGGTGGCGAGTCATACACCTATCACCGCCTGCTTGAACATGATGAGGCGATCCACCCGGAGCGCTTTCCCGTGGCGCAGATGCTTTTGCGCAGCGAATCCATTCTGAATGACTTTGCTGGCCGGGTGGATGCGATCTGTACGTACTGGGATTTCCCAACCAGTACGCTGGTGCCAATATTGCGTGAGCGCTTTGGGGTGCCCGGCGCAGGACTTGAGCCGGTGCTGAAGCTTGAGCACAAATACTGGTCGCGATGCGAGCAGCAAAAAGTCATTCCTGATCTGATCCCGTCATTTGCGGCAATCGATCCGTTTGCCAATGATGCAGACCGGGCATTGCCCCTGAAGTACCCTTTTTGGCTAAAGCCCGTGAAGGCTCATTCGTCCTATTTAGGATTTCGTGTGCAGGATTCCGCTAGCTTTCAGAGCGCCATTCGCGCCATTCGAGCGGGTATTGAGCAGTTTGCCGAGCCATTTAATGCCATTCTTGATCAGGCATCACTGCCCGCAGAGATCGCCGAGGTTGATGGCTATCATTGTATTGCTGAGGGGATCATCAGCGCTGGGCGGCAATGCACCCTTGAGGGTTATGTGCATCGTGGGCAGGTGGTGGTCTATGGCATTGTGGATTCAATCCGTGAGGGACGGCACCGTTCTTCATTTCAGCGCTACCAATACCCCTCTAGGCTTCCGCTCCCGGTACAGCAGCGCATGATCGATGCGGCCAAACGCTTGATTGCGCAGGTCGGCTATCAGGATTCGCCTTTTAATATCGAGTTTTTCTGGG
>CBFIIM010000170.1:0-1069 GCA_965662395.1 Spiribacter sp.
TATTACAAAAACACCACCATTGGCGATGACATTGACGATTGGCGCCTACTTTTCAGTCAAATGGTGGCAGTGGGTGAGCAAATTGATGCGGCCGGCGCACTGGATGTCGACCTACCCATGGTCGGTGTGTCGCTCTATGAGCTGCTTAAGCCCACTGATGGGCGCTCCGTCGGGGACATCTTCTCGTTCTCTTACTACGGCGATGATTTTGCCCGCACCAATGTACTGGAAGATGTCTACACGGCACATGGCAGCAGCCTGACCTATCAGCAGCTGATGAGCGCCATTGGTGATTACTTAGCCGGTACGGGCGCTTATGCAGGCCTTGATAACCTGCTGCCTACCGAGTTTGTGAACTCTGGTTATGTGATTCGTGGCGGCTTGCAGCAAACCGATAGCTCGGTCGACTTTGGCGTGTCGCTGAATTTGGTCAATCTGCGCAATGAGCCAGTCTCATTCGAAGACCGCCTGCAGTCCATTGGCTTTGCCTGGCAAGAGGGTGAAGGCCTGCCGATCGAGGGCCGCCTGCAGGTGCGGATGGACCATCAAGAGGTGACCAAAGCCGGGTTTGATCTATTTGGTGATTATGGCCGGATTGTCGACGGTCTTACTTACACCAATCTCGATGGCACGCCGTCTGACAGCGGTGATTCGGGTTTTCGTTTTAGCGCCAACATTGAGCGCACCGACTTTAATGCCAACGGATTGATTGGCGCCGTGCCGGTGTTAATGAAAGGCGAGATTGAGTTTGATACCGGTACGGTCATCGCCGAAGTCACCAAATCGACGTTTTTCTTTGCGCGTCGGTTTGCCGTTGATTTTGTTCAAGCCAATCCCAGCGTCACCGCCTATGCCAATTTTGATCTGACTGGCGAGCTTTTTGGTACCCAGCTGAGCACGCTGGGTGGAGGTACGCCGAATATCGTGCTGGATTGGCGCAACAGCGACGATAGTGCGGTGGCGTGGGATCAGCTGCATTCCGTCCCGCTTGACTATGAATTCAACAATCTCTCATCCCTCAGCGCTCTGGGGGCATTGCCCGCTGGTGAGCTGCTGGCGATGACCAAGG
>CBFIIM010000171.1:0-694 GCA_965662395.1 Spiribacter sp.
CACGGCAAATGCCGAGCTGCTCATGAGCGCCGCCGTACCAAGCCCCAGCGCTGTGCGTTGCGCTGCTGCATCCGCCGCCTTTAAAAGCGCGCGGCCAACAAGCGTGCTGTCGCTGATATCAGCCGCGGTGTGATCGTGGCTCGTGGCCGCCTTGCCATCAAGCGCTAATTGCAGGCCCGTCACATCCGAAATGGCGTGGCTGTGGCTTGTCGCTGCCTTGCCGACCAGAAGCGTATCAAGCTGCGACTTGCGCACCAGCTCCGTGCCGGCCGCGGCATCCTGCGAAGCCGCCGGCACGGTGGAAAAGGTTTTCTTGCCGGCGATGGTCTGCGTGCCGGTCTTGGACATAAAGGCCCCGGTGCCGCCGATAGCAGCGATGGCGGTCGCATTGCCGGCGCCATCATCGCCCTTGCCGATGTAGAGCGTATCGTCCACCTCATTGTGGGCGACCTCGCCCGATTTGAGGGCCGCAGGGGCCCCGGCATTGCCCGAGACCCGGCGCTTAAACTGAATCGTGTTAGCCATTAGAAGAACCCTCCGTTAATTGGCGCATCTGTTGGAAGAATGGTGACGCCGGGATCCCCCTGGTCGCCTTTTTCACCTTGCGGACCAACCGAACCCTGCGGTCCGGGCTGACCGCTGATGCGCAGACGGAGTGGCCCCTGTTGGTCTGAGACGCGAATGGCCCCGGTCA
>CBFIIM010000171.1:704-1054 GCA_965662395.1 Spiribacter sp.
GGAAACTTTGATAGGGCCGGTGACAGAAACCGGCCCCGCATTGTCGAAAACTGTGGTCATGAAAGCCCCCGCGTCACTGGCAGCATCACCGGGATCTCCAGCGAAAACCCAAGATGCAGATCAGGCTCAATATCGGTGCGCACCACATCAACGACGACAGAGCCCACTGACAGCCCGGACGTTTGCGCCGCGGAAATCACCAGATCCAGCTCACTGTCCGACACGCGAACAAACCCGCCAGCGTCCGAGGTCAATGTCACCAAAACATCCGAAGCCGCCGCCTTTGACCGCATCTGTCCTGCAAACTCCGCCCCATCAGGAAACAGGGGCCCCTCCGCCTCAACGCGAAG
>CBFIIM010000172.1:0-1035 GCA_965662395.1 Spiribacter sp.
ATGCCATTTTAATCAACTGCTCGGCGCCAGAGGCCGTGACAACCGCAATGGCGATTCTCCGTCAGACAGGGCTACCGTTTGGCGGCTATGCCAATGGCTTTGAAGCGGCTGCGCAATTAAAACCGGGCGGCACCGTAGATGCCCTCTCCACTCGCAAAAGCCTCACGCCATCTGCCTATGCAGACTACGTGCAGGATTGGATCGACGCTGGCGCCACCCTCGTGGGTGGCTGCTGCGAAATCGGCCCTGCACATATTGCAGAACTCAGCACCCGCTTCACTCCCCGCGCGCTCGGCGGTGGGTGACTTGCTCACCGGCAATTCCCCAGTTATCGGTATCGACTACATCGATCACAACGACTGTGGTTGCCGGATTTTTATTGAGAACGCGTTTCAGCAAGTCAGTAGCACCCGCAATGAGCTCGGCTTTTTGCTCAGCGGTCACACCCTCGCGGGTGATTTTGATGTTGACGTAGGGCATTAGTGATTCCTATTCATATCTGGCCAGACAGACCTACCAACCCTGTGTACCCGGCTCCCCTTTCCAGGGGCCGACCAGTTCTGAAGTGACCCAGCCCCCATAGTAGCGACCGGCCTGCGGTTGCACCGGCTCACCGCCGACTATGCATGAGAGCTTTTCTGGATAGCAGGACAGCCAACCGGCGATACTTTCAGCCCCCTCGAGCGGCGATGGATAACACCAGACCGCGGCATCAAGAATCCCCTCATCCGTCACCACGTCATAGTAACGCGCCTCGCCCTTCCATTCACAAAACGTTCGGTGATCAGATGGCTGAAGTAACTGTTGTTCAAACGCTGCAGGTGGCAGGTAGAAGGCTGGCGGACTACCTGTCTCCAGGGCGCGGATGGAATGTTCGGCACGCGCAAGCAATACATCACCGGCATAGATGACGACACTGCGGTTGTCCAAAACATAAGCGGGCGGCCTAGGGTAGTCCCAGACCGACTCCTGATCAGGCGCCGGCACCACCGCAAAATCAGGTCTTCTCTGACCCCGATGTTCCCAAGCATTACG
>CBFIIM010000173.1:0-1001 GCA_965662395.1 Spiribacter sp.
GGTCAGCCCCACCGCCATGCTGAGGTTGCCGTACTGCACCGTTTGCGTCATGCCGGTGGCGCGGGCCGCGCCTTCGATCAGCTTTTGCGAGATGGCAAGCGCCCCGGTGCTGGCGCCGCCAATTGCGAGCCCCGCCCACAGCCAAGCGATGGATATACGGGCATGCGCAATCACGAGCAGGCACAGGGCCGCGAACAGGAAGCGACTGGGCCGGTCCATGTCCCGCACCCCTTCACCGCGAATCAGCCCATCGGTCATCCAAACAAGGGCATAGGCGGTCATCGCAAGGACGATGAGTTTGACCGGTGTCGGCAGATCGGCCCAAAGCCTGTAGTGCTGTGGATTGTTACCCGGGTGTGAGGTTTGGGGTTGGGCGTAGCTCTGGTCGCGGGGTTGGCTTAGGGGTTGGTGCAGGGGTTGGGCCGGAGGGTGGCCCAAAGGTTGGCCTAGGGGTTGGCCGAGGGATTGGCCGAGGGGATGACCCCGCCGCTGGCTCCAGATGTGGTTTAGATAGATCAGCGAACCCACCAGTAATAGAGCCGGGCCTACCGAATAACCGGTCGGGAAAACAAAGGCGATCGCTGGCAGCAGAAAAATCGCAAATCCTAGGAAATGCGTCAGATAACGATGTTGTCTGTGTTCCGCCATGCCCGATCTATCCCCCAAGATCCATTTGGTCCGACCGAGTGTAGCCGAAGCGCTCGGATAGTGCTTGATGGGGCGCCGGTGTGTCGCTGCGTTGGTGATCGTTAGCCGGTTTTGGCGGTGGCCAGCTGCGTTGGTAGTCGGCGGATGGTTGCTGTGTTTTTAAGCCATCTGTTTGAGTCGTTGGCAGCGGAGGTTTGGTAGGGTGTTTTCAGCGGGTATTCACGCCGAGCGTCCATCGGAAGGACGGAGGACGTAACACGTAACGCATCACAACTGACAAACGAGCCTAATTCTCGATACAAACGGTAAGCTTAGGCCTGTTTATGGCTTCGAGATGGGATATATGGAGCGCT